>DASQUV010000080.1:0-19835 GCA_035641095.1 Nitrososphaeraceae archaeon | reverse complement strand
GTGGATCTTGATGGAAACATAATATGGATAAAACGTGGTACTTCTGGAAGTGTTGAAAGTCGCACTCTGCTTGATGCTGCTGTTATGAGTGAGGACTTTAGGAGGATTATACAGACCCACAATCACACACAATACCATACTGATTAGCGCTTTATCGTGGGTTGGGGTAGTCACTGAATATCGGACAGCACACTCTTAGATGAAGGGCCAGAGTTGCTAAAGAATACCCTACACCGAGTACAAGAACTAGAAATTGTAATGATACATGTCTACAGAATTACGTGATATGCTGTGTAGTTCTTCTTTCAGCCATTAGAGTAGATGATAGCGTGATGAATTTAGTTTCAATGAGTTGATCCAATTCATAATGATTTCAATCGCATTGGATTTTAGTTGGTCAATAGTAAGACTATTGTTTGAGATCACTTCATCGGCGAGCGCAATAACTTCGCTAATTCCCACTTCTAATTCTCTTCTCTCCCTCTCCACAAAATCGCTCTGAGCCACAGGGGCGTCAGTTCTTCCTCTTTCCTTCAAATGAGCAAATCGAACATGTGATGATGCATGAATTGCCAAGAGCCGCACTTGGCCAACACGATTAAGAACGGTTACCTCAGCTATGCTCCTTAAGCCATCAACAACCACGACAGGAATTTCTCCCTTGCATTTAGATATCAATATTGAGTCAATTTTCTTCACAACAAGTTCAGCCACCGCCCCTGGACCAAGCTCTTCGCGCAACTGTACCATCAGTATCCCCAAATTTGTGTCATTGAGATCGAGCCTAAGTCGTTGGGCCTCCTCTCTAATTATGTCACCCATAGTTATAACAAAGAATCCCTTCTCCTTCAACGAGCTAGCTACCGTCGACTTTCCCGCACCTGGCATGCCAGTAAGACAAATAATGATCAGCCTCTCCGCAGTTGAATCACCTGCCGCTTTTTCTAACATCTCTCTTTTCCCTCTACTAGTGTAGCTTACGAATCACTCGGTGATAATAAGATACTTCTTGACTGCGTATTGGAGTATTCACTCTGGTTTCGAGAAGACTTAATTTATTTACACCTAATGACATCGAAGGAAATGAATTACTTGAAGATCTAATGATATGCTGATCTACTAACCTGTTTTATCAAATTTATAACCTTGAGTGTGAAAATGATCCATTGTGGTCTCGATCAAAAGGATTCTTAAGAAGATGGAAGCAGCGTTGCAGACTACTAGAACACCGAGAATTACTGCTCTTGAATCTTTGAGACATGAGGAAGGAAGTGATCCCTTCAAAATATTGATTGGAACCATATTATCTGCTCGTACAAGAGACGAAAGTACGACTAAAATAGTGCATAATCTATTTCTGCGTTTTAAAAATAGTAAGGAATTGGCTAATGCCAACTTGGAAGAAATAAAGGAGATAATAAGAAGCATAGGATTTTACAATGCTAAAGCCAAGCGAATACAAGATGTGGCTAGAATAATAACCCACAGATACAAGGGAAAAGTTCCAGAATCAGTAGAAAAGCTTTTAGAGTTACCAGGGGTGGGACGAAAAACTGCCAATTGTGTCCTTGTCTATGGCTTTAACAAACCCGCTATACCAGTCGATGTTCATGTTCATAGAATATCAAATAGACTTGGCATTGTCGCTACCAAAACTCCAGAAATGACAGAGATTGAATTAGCCAATTTAACAAAGAGGGGAAATTGGACGAGAATCAATAATACTTTTGTGATGTATGGACAAAATATTTGCTTGCCCAGAAATCCTCAGTGTAATTTGTGTCAGCTTAGGAATGATTGTGATTACTATAAAAATTCTGTAGTTTAGGATTGGCAATACTAATAATTTGTAGAGATCGGGAATCACCAAAACTAGACTATTGAGATTTACAATATTAAACCCGCACTAAGCCAGCGATCATCATATTAGGAAAATCAGCAATTATTGTAAAGAATTTCTTCGTTGTTGCTTTCTAATTTATGTTTTCAGTCAGTCAGTTCTCTTGTTCTTGAATTAGCTAAAGAAATTTAAGGTAGATTAGATCTTTTCTTGAATACTACCAGGACCACAACCAAGCCCCCTACCCCTGCAAGCATGGCAAAGGGGACATAATAGACTGGAGACTCTGACGGGTCACCAAAGATTAAATCAAATGAAATGGTCCCTCCATAGGTATTCAGCAGTGAATTTGAACTGTCCTTGCCATAGATCGTTATGTAACTTGGATTAAATCCGTCCAGGGACAGTCGATCTGTTACTATCCTTTGACCATTATTCACGGATAAACCCTGATTATTTCCATGTCCAACAACGATTGAATCATCTTTACTCCAACCCCCGGTGTCTCGTTCATACACTCTGATATATCCTGATTCTTCCGTATTCACTGCAGTCCAAAATTTGTCAGAGGTACCGCCAAACATGGCAATCTCAACGAATTTCTCACTTGGGCTAGCTTCATGTAATCTAATGATTGTCTTCGCGTCGTCCCTTTGTGCATAAGACATGTTATTCTGGATTGTCAAGATCCAATTTTCTCCGATAGGGGTATTAAGAGTGTAATTTACCGGGTTTCTCCGATCTGCGTTAGACACATTGAATGCATATACAATCTGTTCATTACTTTTTGTATCTGTTGTCTTAATTGGTTGAATATTTTGCAAAAGTTCCTGACTCTGTCCAATCGTGGAACTAACCTGAAAAACACATCCAAACAGTAACAAAAGAAGAAATATTCGTAAAACCATCTTGTCGCTTATTCACTTATTCAATGCAATATTAACCGTTTTGGAATATTTGCCTTTATATTAAACATGCATTCAGAAACTAAGGGCCGAATATATCATTCCATTTAGGAACCTCATTGTTGTGACGATTGGACAGAAAATGGTAGCATACAATGCGATTATGTATACCTTTGCCTCGACCTATCGTTAGGAACTATTGCATTGTTCAGGAACGGTGAGATGATTACTATCCTGACAAATCCCCACTTGTATTTACCTATATCGGAATAACATAAATTCGAGTTTTCGTGCATGTCATCCAGATTTCTTACAGATTTCAAATCAGTAATATAAGACAGAAATGCACACCTCTGAAACCTAGATGATTGTCCTTCACGCGATCCAAAACCAGCTTAAAGAGGAATCACTCTATGGATAAGTGATTTGCGGATGTCCAGTGCTTAAATTCATAAACTTCAACCGAATTGGGATTCAAGACGATGGATTACGGCGACAAGAATCATTCCTACCAGAAAATATGGCAGCAATCTGCCCATCACATGACAAGAATTTCCAAACAGGTGAGATAGAGCCCCAGCTTTTGGCTTCTAGCAAGAATAGCCCATTTAACAAAACCCACGATGAACTTGCATTTGCGATCGCTCCATTGAATGAACCGTATATCACTCGGGGGATGCAACTTTGTTAATACATCAAGATTATTAGTGGTGATGATTTTGATCTTATCAATGTAAGAAGAACGAATAGTGGGTTGATAGTAACGGAAGTTCATTTCTTTAACAAAAACAATCAGTTAGTCGGAATAATGCTTGAAAATAGTTGGAGTTCGGAGCGAAGCAAAACGGGGGGAATGGTCTACAGAATATGTTAAACCCAAGCGACTAACTAAAAATACAAATCACACAAAAGGAGATCTTAGACGATAGAGGGATCGGAGCAGATACCAAAGGAGCTGTCTTAATCAATTATGATATCGGAATCTGAGCTGAGAGCATTAATGTCTGATCTCGTACCCACTAACCTAAGCTTTCCCTCATTATGTGACGAATGGTTCGGCATAGGAAAGTATGACTTTGGCAACCTCCGGTCTCATTAAATGATCAGCTGGCATTGTTCTAGAACTTACAAGTTTTCGCATCTTAGTACCGCTGAGTTCTTCCCTCTCTTCGGAATTGTGCGGACATATCTTTGCGCTAGAATAACCTCGACACTTCTTGCAGTAATAAAAGGCTGGAAAGGATACTGGTTCAATTTCCAGGTCTGGGTATTCATTAAATATCCTTTGCGCGGCCAGCGGTTCATAATAGTCGCCAACACCCGCGTGGTCCCTACCAATAATGAGGTGTGTGCACCCAAAGTTCTTGCGCATTATTGCATGATGAATTGCCTCCCTAGGGCCAGCATATCTCATCTCTGTATGAAGGGTAACAAGCATCGCACTTCCGCTCGAATAATAACTATCGAGAAGGGTTTCATAGGTATGAAGTATTACTTCATCCTTAAAGTCTCCTAATTTTTTCTTACCAATAAGAGGATTGATAAATAGACCATCAAATAGACTAAGTGCAGTCTTCTGCAAAGTTTCGTGGGCTACATGTGGTACATTTCGGGTTTGAAAACCTACTATACTCTTCCATCCTCGAGTTAGAATATCATTCCTAGTTTCAGCAGGAGTTTTCCTCAGCTTTCTTGATTGTGAAAAAGGAATTCGGGTGGAAACTTTTATTTTTCCCCCAACCAACACGTCATTCATACTCATAGTTTTCATCACGCCTGGGTGCTGCAGATCAACTGTTTGGTATATCTCTTTTGCAACTTTTTGCTTATCGAATCGATAAATATCATCTACTGATATAACCCCGAAGGTTTCACTATTGTTTACTAGTGCAACTTCAACTGCATTTTTCATCTTAATCGCGGTTTCGTTATCCACATCAAGTACAATTGGAATCGTCCAGGGCAATCCATTCGATAATCTTCCTTCACTAACAATACTCTCAAAATCAGCTTGACATACAAATCCCTCTAGGGGGCTAAAAATGCCATCGGCGATGTTCTCAATGTCGTTCCTCGTATCGGTATCAATAATAACTGAGAACAATTCATCAAGACTCTTTTGGCGAGGACTAATTCTATTTACTAATTTACCTCCATGAGGTGGAGGCATCCCACCTTTTGTCAATTACACAGTCACTTATTCCTAGTTGGATCCCAATGCAACCCGCATTCTTTATGCGCTGTAGTTTCCCACCACCATCTTCCCGAACGTGGGTCCTCATGCGGTTGTACTGCCCTAGTGCAAGGTTCGCATCCTATACTTGGATAACCTTTGTCATGGAGCTTATTGTAAGGTACATTATTGTGCTTGATATAGGCCCAAACCATTTTGCTGTCCCAATCTGCTAATGGGTTAATCTTAACTATATCGTTATGAATAGAATCAATTTCTATCTTGTTGATGGTAGATCTAGTCGACGTCTGTTCTCTTCTTAAACCAGTAATCCAACCTGACATATCTCGTAATGCTCTATCAAGGGGATGAACCTTTCTAATTTCACAACAGAGCTTTCGATTTTCAACAGAGTCATACATCAAATTCATTCGGTGAGTTCTGAGCATACTTTCTAGTTCGCGCTGATCAGGACAATAAATGTCCACAAAGATTCCATATTTCTTCTTAATCTCATCCATTACATCATAGGTTTCTTGGTTTAGCCGGCCAGTGTCCAACGTAAAAACCCTTGTTCTCTCTGCATCAATCTTCGACATCATATCAATTATGGCCACATCTTCGGCCCCAAAACTTGAAGCTAAGGCCACCCTTTCACCATACGTTTCAATGGCCCATCTCAATATCTCTTCTGCAGATTTGTCTCTCATTCTCTTCTCCAAGTCTTGTACCTCTATCCGTGTATAGCGAGTAAATGTGGATTGGCTGGCTTTTTTTGCCACAATGGTTCGTACCTCATTAGACTTATAATTTTTCGTCCTTATTGGTCGATTTCTTATAAACCAGAATTTATAAATTTAATGTGGCAGAACCTCAAAGAGAGATATGATGAAATTGGCATGTAGGGACGTGGGTCTGGACTGTGACTACATGATTGTTGGAGATTCGAACGAGGAAGTAGCTTCCAAAGCTGTTAAACATGTGTGGGAAGTGCATGCGATAAGAACCGAGGAAATGACCTCCGATATGAAAACCAAGATAAAAGAGAACATCATAGCTACCGAATAAAGGCTAATGTTTTGCTTAAGTAAAAATCGTTATACTAGTGAGGACAATGCTGCATCTGAAAGATGTAAACTTGCGAAATTTCTCACCAGTTTACATAAAACGTGACATGACGTAGGCCTGCCTGTACTATCAATCTCTACAAAGTTTGGAAACTGATTAGAAGATACTAAATTGGTTAGAGCACTTTCTTTTATCCAATATTTAGGCTTATTCCTATGTTAGTTTTCAAGTTCAACTGTATCTGATTATAGTTGTTGACACTAAGTTTGAATCTAGTCTGAAACCAACAGTGAAGACGCCGCAATCCTGATTTTGCTTTACCTGTCGAGAAATAAATGCAACAGGACTCAATATCTTTAGGAAGAGTTAGATTGTGGATCATCTTGCATGAACACAAGAGGTCTAACAGGATGTGCTAGCAATAGCAATAATAATTGTTTGTTAATCCAAGACATTGATGGTAAAATTGGCATATTCTGGTCTTATTGGATTAAATAAAATTCCATACACAGGAATTTCTATTCTGTACTGACCGCCTTGACTTAATTTGTAATTTAGCATAGGTATCATCATTACTCCATCGGTCGCATGCAAAGGAACCTCTGGTTGACCTGTGGAATTAGTCGCTTGGAATACTCGACTATTATTGTCATAAATTCTTAGATTAAAATCGACATGCTCTTGTAATGCATTAGTATCCGGCCTTAGAAATGATACTTTGAATTGGGTTGAACTCTCATTCACTTTAACAGGATATGGGGTAGGTTCCAACAATACGTCAAGACTTGAACCACTAGTTGCATTCTGCAGTCGTGACTTGTTGGCATCCGACATCTGGCCATATAACGAGTTTGGCGTAGACGAAGAACATACTATTAGTAGTGATAAAAGTGTTAAAAGGAAAGCGTAACTATTGCCAATCATTTCAGAAGGCCTATTTTCTGTCTGAATGAATATAATGATTTACCATTTCCGATACAAGAAGTTTGTTGCTGGTTTGCAAGTGAATCATGCTTTGATGCGGTCTTTGCGTATTTGGCAAAAGGCAGACGCTTTGTTTTTTTAATGTTTATCATTATCATAATTCTACTTTCAATCCAATTGTATTTAAGTTCGAAACTCACTATCTTGAGAATCAGGGATCCCAATCTGCATAATTGGGGCCAGAACAGCAGTTCCTATATCAGCTGGCCCTTACGCATCGATCACACTTCTCTAAAGCTAATGAGGATATCTTGGACGCATCTGCTTAAATTTTGACATCCTCTTAACTATTCGGCTGGTGTCTCAGATGACAACTTTAGGTCCTTTGCGAATCTCATTACGTAAGGGGTTATGAATGTAGTTATTATGGTTACTATACCTATTATCGGGAATATGCTGGTCGAGATAGCTCCAATTTGCTGACCTGTCTTAGCAACCACCAATGACATTTCAGCCCGTGCGGATGATAGACCAAGGCCAGTCCTTAGAGCGATATTCTTATCATATCCAGTCCTTAACAAAATAACACATATTATCAATAATTTTGAGGCAAACGTAGTCACGATTAGAATTAAGGCGGGAAGAATTAGAAATGGGATCTGAGATATATCCATAAGGGCACCTATTGAAATAAAGAACAGCGCAGAAAATACGTCTCTTAATGGGACTGTTACTACCCTTGCTATTGCAGCACTCTTGGATTCGGCGACCAACACTCCTGCGAGAAATGCTCCCGTTGCTACCGACAATTCAAGAGATGATGCCAAGAAAGATAATCCAAAAGCTAAGCCAAGTATAGAGATAAGGAGTAAGTTATAATCATTAGTCTTACCTATCTTGTCTATTATGTTTGGAATGAATCTCGAGCCCAAGGTAAGAGTGATTCCAATAAACGCAGTTACAATAGCAACGGAAATTGCTATCTGAATTACGGATGCGGTTTGGTTACTATCACTTATTCCCTCGATAGCTATAGACTGGAATATTCCGAGGGCCGTAATGGCAATAATATCTTCAACGATTAAGACTCCTAGCATAAGTGTTGCTGACTTGTCTCTAATCATACTGAGCTCTTCTAGGATTCGTACGATCACTATCGTACTTGAAATAGACATACCTAGTGCGAGGAATAGTGAATCTCTAAAAGAGAATTGTAAGGCCTGAGCTACATAATACGAAATAATCATCGTACCAATTGTTTCACTGAGTGCTACTATGATTGATATTCGGCCTACTGACCTTAGTTTGGCAATGGGAAAGTCAGTACCGATGACGAATAGAAACATAATAATTCCTAACTCGGAAAAAGCGTCTAGAGTATCAATGCTTTGGATCAGGCTGAATGGCGGGGTATGTGGACCTATTATCATACCGGCCACAATATATCCTATAATCATAGGTTGTTTTAGCTTATGAGTAACCGCAAGTATCACGGCGGCAACAATCATGACTACGGCAAAATCCTGAACAAGAAACAAGGAAGATAGTGAATCACCAGGAACTTCTGACTGCATTATGATCTCCTGGAAAATCAATTTGATAGTTATTTTTGTGATCAGTACATTATTAACAATTTGGTCCCCTACTACTATCTAGCACGTTCACAATTCTATTTGTTCTCTTTTGAAAAACTGATTAGAGAATCTTTTTCAGGTTTCGAGCTGGCCGAAGCTACTCCATATACTCCCTTGCATTATCGGATAGCATCTAATTACCCTGGTCCAGACAGATTCTATTTTTCACAGAAATTAGCTCCAGACTTGTCATTTATCACTATCTAGAATTAGGCAACATCTAATGCAATGGTTTATTTTTACCCCAATGTTTATTTTTACCCCAATCTATCCAGGTAGTAACGAACACTGAATTCGAATGCATAAAAAAGGAGCTGAACCTTGTAGAATTGCCTGGCGAGGGCGGATTTTATAGGGAAACTTATAGGTCTAATTTTTCTACAATTCATACATCTTCTCGAAAAAACAAAATTAAAGTGTCACGAGATAATACGCGATCTACGGTAACTTTGATATATTACTTGTTGGATGGAGGAAGGGGTCACTTTTCTGCCTTCCATAGGCTTAAATCAGACGAAATCTGGCATTTTTATAAGGGAAGCTCAGTAACGATTTATGTTATTGATGATGAAGGCCATTTGACGCAATTTAGGCTTGGTACTGATATCGGTCATGGAGAGCATTGCCATGTCATAATCAGCGCCGGCTCGTGGTTCGGAGCCAGGGTTGATGATAGGACGTCGTTCGCGCTTATTGGATGTACTGTGACTCCTGGCTTTGACAGCAACGATTTTGAGCTAGGAACAAGAAGCAAGCTCGTTCGGAAGTTCCCAAAGCATAAAGCAATAATATTAAGTTTGACTAACGAATAATTCTCCGAAACGCTGGGTAGTACTGGTTAGGCATTCTATGAAACACAAAGTTAATTTGCATACTTGCCTATAATATTATAGTAATCATGTCATTTGGAACAAGAATAAAAGGGTTCATTCAGAGGCTACTCGGCAAAAGATATCAGCATCGTGTAAACACAGCCAAGTAGGGACCTGGAACAAGGGACGGCGTAGACGTGATAATAATGAGATAGTAGGTCATGATGATTCACTGTCTGCCTTTTCTTACACTCTCCTAACTTTTAAGTATCATTTTTGCGTATTCGTAAATACCGTAACTCGCCGACTTGGGCCTGTCTGACATGTTCCATCTGCAGGCCAAAAGCTAGGGTGCGGTGAGCTAACGGCAGGCGGCTAGGGTCTTTGGTTGGATGTTTCTTCTCTAGCCGCCTAGCTTTATTACAGTTCCAGAACCAACTTATTATATAAGCGGTTCGACGATCTGTTGGGTGATTAGTCTCATAATGTGACAACTTAAATCGTTTTTATACTATATTTGCATAGGGGACAGCGCAGTACACCGAAGTATTGGATAGGACTCCTTCTATACGAAGGCACGCATATCAGGATAAGGTAGGCGACCCACATTTTGACTTGCAAGTCTCATGGGTCGTACCTATCTTGCATAATTAGCTGAAATAATTATAGTCTAGTACTATATAATAAATACACCCAATACGTGAAGCTAAAGGGAGGCACACGTTTCAGAAGATTCTGGCAACGCTAGCAGGCAGGAATGGCTACGAGTAGGCTGATTAGACAACCTCTCCAGCGGTTAACGAGTTTGTTCCATTATTACAGACAGACACTTCCTCTACAGGAGAAAGGGACAATCTCTTAAGTACATAATACAAGTAATTAGCTGTAAAAGTTTACTATCTTAACTGACTTGATTAATAATTCGCTAAGGCTCATTACACTCCTTCACAAAGAAAGAGGAGCAGTCATCACTGACATAATAGCATTTCATATTAAAATACATTAGCGATTTAATGACGTTGATAACTAAACTTACATGCATAAACATGATATAGAAAGGCCTTAATTAACCACTTTAAAACACTATTAAATCACTGGTGATATTAACACAGCCTGAGCGCATCAAATCGTTACCAATGGAATAGAGAGTTATTAACCAGGTGGGGGATAACTGGGATTAACAGTTACTTATGTAATTAGATGTTAATTAGATGTCAATCCCGAATTGCTTTATATCCCATATTCTTCATTACCTTAAGAAAGCATTCCAAAGTCAAAGGTAATTCCTCGTTCTTTACTATATTGCCGCTTCTATCCATTAAAGTAATCATTATTTTGCTGTCGTTATTGGAACATGAATAAAAGAGAAAATCCCCACTATCCGATATCAATATTTTTGGCCGCCAAATCGGCAAATGTACTATGGATCATTACACTGCTCCCGCTATATAAGAAGACAAGGGAGTAAAAGTATATTTGGTAACGGTAACCAAATGGTCTTAGTGTGACTAAACAGTAGGGATAACCTGATTCGTTATTTCCAGTTCCTTCTTACAGCATGCACATAAGTCTACCCAACCACCCGCCAGTCGAACCGGGTTAAAACCTTGACTATTTCTACAAAATGTACATGTTACGGTTTTTCTTTGCAGTTTACGACCTTTTAACCCCAAAACTACCTTCATTAACCGCTTTTCAACCATTTTTGTCTTCCGGAATCTCCAGATTATGAGGAGCTGTCAATTTGTAATATAATTAGTGAAATACTGCGAGCATTTCCAGCTGAATGATTATCATCATGGGAGGGACAATATCAAAGTCTGGAGTTGGGGAATGATATCATTTTGTAACATTATTAGCATTCTATTTGCTTTGATCGAGTTACTTTACAATTCACTCCTTGTAGGAGGGGCAATTCACTATAGCAATTTTCAACCTACTGTGTATTTTAGACTCCAAGTTAAATCTAACTTCAAATCCAAGTTTCTTGCTGTACATAAGTCATATCAGCTGCGATCCAATACTTTCTTGATTTCTTTCTCGTATTCCGGAAAGAAATCATTTATCTGAGAGATGTCAAACTGTCGTAATATTGAATCTTTAGACTCTCTATCAAGAATAAATTCAAATGACTTCCTGACAAATTCTTCAGGAATTGTGCGTCCTCTTTCTGTAAGATCCATGTAGTAACCCTTGTCCATCGTAACTTGGTGGGTCGTCTGAGAACCGCTTCCATCACTTTCAGTTACCTCTACTTCATATTTCCAAGTTATATCGTCTAATGGAGGTAAAGTAACGACAGAGATTCTTGCCAATATCCAATACTAAGCAAATTCATCATTTATTAGTTATTACATACGATTTGGTATCCGAGCTCTATTGTTTTATGGTGCTTTGGTGGAAGTTTGTATAGGAACAAAGTGGCTGAGTTTTGCGGCAGGGATATCTAATCTCATTACGTACAGCTGTGGGTCCAATAGACATTACGAAATCACTGAAAAAGGTGTATTTTTAAAGGTATTCCATGGAATTAGAGGACGATTTAGGGCCTATCGCTTCAAGGTAGAAGTTTATTATACGCAAATCCGTGAAACAAAATTTCTTGTATCACTAGTGAGTCTTTTATCTTGTCCAGTAATCTGTCACGTGAATAAATGCTACTATTGTATTGTACGTTTCATCCGTAATTTTTCCTTACCCTTTCTATTGTTGGGTGACGTCCTTAGGGGGCACTTACAGCATGGACAGATATATCCGTCATGAAATAAATATACTTCACATCTACGGCAATATTTTATCCCAAGACTATAACTTCCAATACTTGAACCCATTCTTGTACATATGTTGCGACAAGGCAAAATGAAACATAATAAAGAACAATTTGAATATCCTAAAAGTATTGTAATACCTTGCTGTGAGGGGGAGTATCTCCTTCCTATTACCGTTGATTATCCACTAATAATGCATGAGCTTCTGTCAGAGTCATAGTTGAAAACAAGATCCTAGGGAGTGAAAGCCTCACTTCCTATCGTCGTGAGAAATATATTTCAACTTAGTCTTGTGATTTTGCCATATAGTGCGGGCAAGGATAGTTGAGACTATAATGACAATTAAAGGTACTAGAATATAGCCCACCATATCAGAGGGACCCCATAAGCCAAAAAAAGTGTCCTTTACTTCAATTGGGAAAGTAAAAGAAACTTGATGGCCGGTAAAATAAATATCGTATATTTCTACATCTAGACTGTAAATACCAGGTTTTTCGAATTTGTATTGATAAGTATAATGTCCGGATGGAACAGCTACCGGTCGATTCAAACCCGACAATGTATTGCCATCACCCTTGATTGTTATATCCACCGGAATTCCACTTATATCATCGCCATTGATGGCAGCTATGGTCATAATAATCTTAACAGTTGTGCCCGCTTGGGGCTGTACGGGTTCGGTCTTCACACTAACATCATAATTTCCTATCCTTTGTTGTAGACCTCCCGCCGGCATATCTGCATTAGAATCAGAAGGTGAAAATAAAAGAATTAATAATCCAGATACAATTCCTACCGTACAAGTCATAGCAAGCTTCTGATGGTCATAATGAATATGGTAATCATAATGAAGAGCTTTGAGCCAGGTCCAGACATATAAAGAAGAGTGAAGGGTCAAAAAATTCTCAATTACAGCTTTATGATTCCACATAAGACTTGATGTAATTCTTTCTTAAACCGTATATTTTTCTTGTCCTTAAGCAGACCTTTCTAGTAAACAAACATCTCGACAAAAAACGTGTCTAAGAAGTTCTCTTCGCAACCACTTCCACCATATTAAAATTCGATACAAAAGGTCGATGATTGACAATGTAACGTCCTTTTCAATTCTATTAGTTGATCTGAGCAGGAGTAATTTTTTTAATCATTGCAGAGGAGACAAATTGATAGACATTCAAATCCAAGCTTGCCACTGAATGAGGCCCAATTACAGAAAATATCTAATAAACTTAGATGTTAAGCAACTGAATATACTAACTCGAATTTGTTTCAGAATTGGATTTTTTTTGTTTATTCATCAAATTCGATCAAAAAATGTTCGTGCAAGGTAGGGACGATGAAATGACACTGCATATCCTCTATAACTAATTAAACTAACCCAATTATACCATGTCATTGCTCCACAATGATCATGGTTATGATATTTTTTGACAAAATGATAGCAATAACCTTTGCATGCGTCTTTACAGCTCAAGTTGGAATTATGATGCCTTTAACAGATCCAAATACAGTCCAAGCCGAAGACAAGAGTACCAGTATCTCATGCGACGGTATTGGAATGTGCGAGAAAACCGAATGCGTAGATGGGGTCTGTGATACCAGTCCAACTAATTCTTCAAATATCATCCACAGTCCATCAACGCCGTTGTCAGGAGCGGACAATGGAGATTCTCAAAGTGCGGACAACACAACTAGTAGCTCCTCGACACCTCATGATCAGCGAATGAGTCTACGCGACGCTTTGAAGAGATAGAGATGTTCACTTCAGCACTTTGATACTTAATTGCAAGTCCACTAGAAAAATCAAAAAGGGTAGCAAATAAAAGATACGGCTTCTCCAAAAACATTAGATGTTAACTGTTTGACCAATTGACAAGATCCAGCCTGTTAATTCCATATAGATCTTCAATTAATTGCCCTCTAGAACATAGTTGACAAGAGAATCGAGATTAGCAGTGGCAAGGCAGCAAACCCTGTCAGCACCTCCGTAGTAGAGGAATAGCTTTCCATCTATGACACAAGCGCCAGATGGGAATACTACGTTATTAACATCACCAGTTCTCTCGTATTCTGTCTCAGGTTCTAGGATAGGGTATTTACATCGTGCTAGTACTCTATTAGGTTCATTCAAATCGAGGACGGCCGCTCCTGCCCTATAGACCTTAGATTTACTTACGCCGTGGTATATTACTAACCAACCTCGCTTGGTTCTAATGGGGGGCGGACCTGCTCCAACTTTTGCAGCTTCCCAATCTTGTTCTGGTCTTAAAAGTATTGAATACTTCTGGAAATTTTTTAGGTTAAAACTTTCAGCGAGCCATATACTAGGTTTGTCCACACCATATGACTCCCCGATCCAGGAACTGGGCCTATGCAAGGAAAAATAACACAATAAGTCTTGTCCGTTTGATGATTTTAGATCCCTCGATGTTGGAGGCATCTTTGAAGAAAAATAAACGACATCCTTATCGTCATGCAAAGTTGGGGTTATTAGCCCCAGTCGCTTAAATTCACGATAGTCTTTTGTTCCTGCTAGTGCCGTAGAAACGGTTGGAGATTCTCTAACATAGTTTGAAGGAACTACATAAGTAAAGTAAACTCTAGATTCCAATTGGAACAAACGAGGATCTTCTATCCCATATCTTTCGTATGTTTTGACAGGTTTGGTAACCATGTCATTTTTTCTTGTAAATGTAAAGCCATCGTTACTGGAGGCGTATCCCAACCTTGAAATGTAATCCTTGTACTCGCCGACTGCGCGATAAAGCAAATGGACCTTCTTACCGTCGTACAATGAGGCACAGTTAAACACACATTTTGATTCCCACCAATTCTTTAAGTTGGGTGTTAGGATGGGATTGTCATAATACCTTTCAAGGATTGTGTCTGCCGAGCCCACCGTATACTCGTTCATAAGGTCTACGTCAGTAATTTATAATGTTATACCAGGGATATCAGATGTAGACCGATGTACACCGGTCAATTAATTCTATAGTAAGATTCTATACTGTTTTTTATCTATACAACAGATCACAAACACGTAATAGCACAATAGAATTAGGTCACCTTGTAGCAACAGAAAAAATATGATTCCCCCATATCCATATACTAGTCAGGAATTGGCGATTGTGAGTGAGCAGGATAATATCATAGGTTCTGCTCTGCCTGAGGTCGTCTATTCTCGGGGTTTGATCCATAGGTTTGCATCAGTCTTCATACTTGATGGTCACAATCGCCTTTTATTGCAAAAACGAGCCTCCCACAAAAGAAGACACGGTGGTCTTTTTTCTGAATCTGTGAGTGCCCAAGTAGAGTTTAACGAGAGTTATCTCCAGGCAGCGTCCCGACGAATTCGAGAAGAGCTGGGACTTATGAATCACTCCCGCCCTTTAATAGAGATATGTAAGATGTACATGGATGTAAAGGAGGAGTACGATGATAATTATGATAGCTACGGTAGTTATGGTCGAAGTAATGTTAGCAATCGATGGAAAAAGACCGCATTTGTTACAATCTACAAGTTATACTTGCGTGATGATGAAACAATAAAGCATATCTCAATCAATCCCTCTGAGATATCTAACATATACCTATTAGATTTGGACCGCGTAACAGAATTTTATAATGCTAGCCCTGGTCTCTTCGTACCTGGTTTTGGATTCACGTTAAAAGCATTTCTTGATAACGAGACATCCGGGATCAAACTCGTAGATAGATAGCCAGTCCTTATCGAGGCTCACCAAATTTCGAGGGGCAATATTTGTTGGCGTGAATCTTGTCTCTTCATTTTAGATTTGAGTCAATGGCCAAAGCATAATATAGACTGACAACTGAGGAGAATCCAATGTCACATGTTTACTCGCTAAGATATATTAAATGTGAGAACGACCAGCTGCGGTATTGGGATATATAGTCTGATTAAAATGAAGGTAAGAACCATAAATCCTGCGACAGAAGAAATTCTTAGAGAATACGATATACCCTCTGAAGAACACCTTCTGCGAATGACAAAAAAAGCAGAAGAGGCCTTCAAAACAAAATGGAGAGTAGTAGGGAACAATAACGGGAACAGAAGGGCAGATTACATGTATGACTTTGCTAGCCAACTAAGGAAAGAAAAGGAAAAACTCGCTACTATAGCTACCAATGAAATGGGTAAAGCGATCAAGGAGTCTAGGTCAGAGGTTGAAAAATGTGCTTGGGGGATAGAATATTTCGCAGATCACGGAGATATATTTACGACGGATGATGTAATTAATACAGATGCTAGAAAAAGTTTTGTTACTTTTGAACCCCTGGGCGTTATAGCAAGCATTATGCCATGGAACTTTCCGTACTGGCAAGCCCTAAGATTCGCAGCTCCTTCTCTTATGTCTGGCAATACAATTGTACTTAAGCCTGCAAGTGCTACAATGCAATGCGGAATAGAAATTGAGAGAATTTTTGAGAAAGTAGGATTGCCAGAGGGGGTGTTTCAAACGGCTGTAGGCGATTCTAGAGTTGCAGAATACCTGATAGATTCTGAGAGTACAAATGCCGTAACCTTCACAGGAAGTGTTCCTGTGGGTTCCAAAGTTGCTCAAAGGGCTACAGCCCACCTGAAGAAGACGGTTCTAGAATTAGGGGGGAGTGACCCATTCATAGTTTGTGAGGACGCTGACATAGAGAAAGCCTCTACAGGGGCGGTCAAGGGCCGCTTTATCAATTGTGGACAGAGTTGCATAGCTTCAAAACGATTCATCATTGTCGACGAAGTTGCAGATGAGTTCATCGAGCTCTTTGTGCAAAAAACAGAAAAACTCAAAGTTGGTGATCCCTTATCGGAGGATACAGATGTGGGGCCATTGGTAAATCATTCAGGCCTAGAAGCCATAGAGGGCATGGTCAAGCGGGCTATTAGTCAAGGAGCAGAGTTACTCACTGGCGGAGCGAAACTGAAGAGTAAGGGATATTATTACAGTCCAACAGTACTTGGCAAAATCCATCCTGATATGGAAATAGCTCAGGAGGAATCCTTTGGGCCTGTGGCACCTATCCTGATTGCTGAAGATGAAAAAAACGCCATTAAGATTGCAAACGATTCCAAATTTGGTCTCGGTGCAAGTATATGGACACAAAACCTGGACAAGGCCGAAAGACTATCTAGAATGGTAGAATCAGGCATCGTGACTGTTAACAATGTAGTACTCTCTGATCCAAGGGTTCCATTTGGTGGTATTAAGAATAGTGGATTTGGGCGAGAGCTTTCAAAATATGGTATGCTTGAATTCGTAAATATAAAATCTGTGAGATTCTACGACCAGCTCGCTAAGACTCATTATGTAGAGTAGTAATATTACACCTCTGCTTACTAGGATTATACTTCGAATACGTTTACTGCACAGATCGAAACCCCAACGACTAGCTATTCTGTCCTATTTCTTTTTTCGGCAGTGGATGAAGAAAAGTCCAGTTGTGGATCACAGCATCGAGATATTCCGGATGATCCTGATAACTGTTTGCAACCTCCATCATTAGAGCTAAACTAGCTACAAATGGATGTCCCACAACAACGAGTTAAACCTTACAGAAAAGTACAACTATAATTATGAGCAAAATGCACTATGAGATGGGAATCGTGTGTACTGCGAAGCAATAACAAAGCCATTAGCGGATACAACTGCACTTCTCTACCGTTCGAGGATATCACAAGGTTTATCAGACTTGTGATTTAGAAACAGGCTTAGAAACAACTGTTGAGTATCGATGAAATAGACTCAAAGATCTTGAAAAGTGTCCTAGTTGATGCAAGACTTTCATATAGAAAAATAGCCGACCAAATAGGAGTTTCAGCGCCCACTGTTCTTTCCAGAATAAACAAACTTCAGGATCATCGCATAATAAAATCCTATTCCGCAATTGTAGATCATGAAAAATTGGGATACGATTTGACAGCTATAATAGAGGTCACTGCTCAGAAGGGTAAGATTGTAGAGGTTGAACGCGCAATGTGTAGAATTCCTAACGTATGTGCGGTCTATGATATAACAGGGCTAACTGACATGATAATTATAGCCAAATTCAGAAATCGTAGAGAACTCAGCAACTTTGTCAAGAGAGATCTTGCTCTTCCTTCGATTGAAAGAACAAATAGTCATATGGTGCTCGTTACTGTGAAAGAGAATTTCAGTTTTTTCTGATTGACAATATGATGTTGCTAACGCCTATATGGAAGTAGAATCAGGCTCCGATAGATTGCATTTCGAAAAATCTGTCATGGCTCCCTAGTTTTATTTGGTGGAAGAATACTTTGGTTCGTCAATCCAATGTGTATGTATTGAATCCTGGGTGTTGCTCTAAAATCACTGCCGTATGAAAGTTAGAAAGAATAACCGATAAATGATTTCCTCATATCATAGCCTCTCTATCTGCGGCATCAATTCACCATTACGTTAGTAAAATCCCCTTCTTAAATCTGGAGGCTAAGAAATCGCTTGAGCTTTTGTAATCACAAATAGTAAAAACATCCAAAGAATAAAATTGAAAGGTAACTAACAGAGCTCGCCGGGGTACCCAAGCTAGGTAAGTCGTCGACCCTAAAAGGGGTCAGCCTCGAGATCTAAGGCTTACGTGTAAGCTGATGTCCGTCAAGGACTCGTGGGTTCGAGTCCCACTCCCGGCGCCAGACTCGTGGTGTTAAACCTAAAGTATATAGCTCGGAAACGCAGACGAATACACGGTTAATGGTCAAATCTCAGGTCTCATCCTATGCGAAGGTACGTTCTATGAAGGCCCGGTCTTCAGAACGGACATCATCAATGGATAATACCTGTTTGACATCAGATAATTTTTTGACCAGTAACTTGTCAGGGTATGTGAACCGTCTCTATAAGGAATTGACAGAAATCAACCCATATAATGCCGATACTATACGCAATTATATAGAGGCAGAAAATGTAGAGATAAACATTAAAGATTCGACGAAGGCCGACAAAATAAAGAAGCTCTGTTGGTTGTCACGTCATCTGAACCATAAGTCATTCAAAAACATGACCAAACAGGATATTGTCAATTATCTGGACAGTGTTAAGAAACCTGAGTCAGAAGATCCAGGTCATAGGAGTATTGGAACCTACAATGGTATTAGAATAGTATTATTGAAGTTCTTCAGATGGTTGTATAATCCTGACGAACCGGATCATCGTAAACGGATTACACCACCCTGTATGAATGGAATTAAAGAATTACGTAGAAAGGAGAGGTCTCCATATAGGCCAGAGGATATGTGGAAATTCGAAGATCATGAAATATTTTTAAGGTATTGTAACGTTCCTCGAGATAGATGTTGGCACGCAATGGCAAACGATACTTCCGCACGACCGCATGAACTGTTAAATTTAAAAATAAAAGATGTCATATTCAAGAAATCAAACAACGGAATACAATACGCAGAGATACACGTTTCTGGAAAAACGACATCCCGCACTTTGCCACTTATAGCAGGCATCCCCTACGTAAAGGAATGGTTAAATGTACATCCCTTTGCGAATAATTCTGAAGCACCACTTTTCGTATCAATAGGTAGAAAAAATTTCGGTGATCCATTGACCCGCGATGGGATGCTCAAACACTATCAGGAACACTACAGAGATGATTATTTCCCCAAGCTATTAGATAACCCCGCAATAGAGGAAAAAGATAAGCAGATCATTAGAAAATTACTGAATAAGCC
>DASQUV010000079.1:0-12382 GCA_035641095.1 Nitrososphaeraceae archaeon | reverse complement strand
ATGATTCCTGGACCCGACGGAAATGATATCCAGGTCTATGTATATACTCAGAAATCGGGCAAGGATACTACAATAATGGAAAGGACTGGTTTGAAGACGGAATTCGTGGATGCTCAGATAGTGGAGGATTAAGAATAATTTTAGAGCTGGGTCCGTTTTCTAATTTTTTTGGCGCGTAATAGTGCTTAATCTTATTCATGGGCAACGTATTGATTTTTTTGCGGCAAAAAGTCTTTTCTTATTCGAATATTTTTGCAGTTTCCCCTATCTTACCACAGATCTACACTGATTGACCCCAAAATAGTTCATCTAAATTGGATTGTCGTGGTTGTCCCACCAGTGATTTGAAATTAAAGTTTAAGGATGCAAGTATTTGATCGAATGTTACTTCCATAGTCTCAAGGTACTTGTCGGTATCTATTTCTTCCGGCTTCGCGAGCTCGACTGGTTTCACACCTTCCACTGTTCTAGTTTTTACATAGGAAATTATGCCACCTGCCTTTATCTGTCGTCCTTTTTCGACAAGTAGTCTTGCTGCCTTGATATGCTGTGGAAGACCCTTATGAGAATCCTTTTCGATTATATCGATGCCATCGATTGAGCCTGATTTTATGGACGAGGAAGTAATTTTAATTCCATATTTATCAGGTGACTTGTTTATCATGACATTAAAGCTCAAATCATGAACCGGGATTCGTTGGCTTACAAGATTCTTTGCATTCTCCTGAAGAATACTTTTTATTTTTTCCCTTGCAGATTCGAAATCTTTCACTGAATCAACTCTGCTCAAAATATCTAACATATGAGAAAAAGCATTTCTGATGAATGGTGGAGTATGAGACTTTTTTCCGGTTAGGCCCTTAACATCAACCGTTCCATCAGAAAGGACTCCAAGATAATTCTTTTTCAATTCACTGAATACAACATACCTATATGTTTTATCTATCTCTAAATCGACTCCATATTTAGCTCTAGCCCATCTAGTAATTTCATCAACCTTAGTAGGAGAAGTGTTCTTGAGAAATAAAGAATCGGTATCCCCGTAAATTACATCTATACCGATTTCCCTACATTTTTCGATGGTAGAATATGTGGTCGTTCTCCCGAGTGCCGCCGTCGCATCAGCAACAGGCAGGCAATAAAGCGGAAATATTTCGGCCCCCATTACACCATAGCTTGCATTGAGAATCACCTTAATTGCTTGACTTACAACGCTGGAAAGCAGACGCTCTTCTAAACCAATAGATTTTTCCCTCGCTAATTGTTTGTAATATCTGACACGAAGATCTCTTAATGATCCAATAAGTTGTGATGTAAGTCCCCTATTCTTCTTACAAATCCAATGCGTCGTACCCGCTATCATCTGACTCGCATCATTTTTACATTCTTGATGAGGGCAGTTGACTGTCTCGTAGGATAAATTATGCACTTTAATAATACTGGGATAAAGACTAGCGAAGTCTACCACTATCACGTTAAAATGAATTCCTAGCTTAGGTTCTACCACAAGTCCTCCACGATACTTTTTTTCCTTTATAATAGCAACTGTCGATGAAGACCCTTTCGCAGCAAGTTCCTCTCTTCTTGGAATAAGAAGATTATTTTTTCTATGTTCATAGTAGAGCATTCCTCGAATCCATTGGTTAACGCCAAATCTAGAAACATCATCAAGGGATGATCGAGCAATTCTAGATATTACCAATAGAAGTTTCATTAAGAGATTGTTACCAAAGCTAGTAAGCCTAAATGTAAGATCGGCGTCTCTAAGGCAGTATTCTGCAAGTTTCTGTAATGATAGCTCACTGATATCCGAATCTAATTCGAGCTTACCTTCACCTAGCAGTGCAAGAGAAATAGTGTTTAGCGTATATTCAGAATATTTATTACCAAATGCATAGATCTGTATTGATCTGTTCTGAAATGTCCTAAACAGATCAATATGGATTGCGTTCTTCAGGCGAACTGGTTCCGCTAAGGTTCCTCGTTTCATAAAGCTATCTCTCTTTACTAAAATTGGTACTTGTTCCTTTTGGATAGTGGAATGCGATGCGGGATCAATCCTGGAATCCTGCGATCGGGAGTAGAGATATGGGAGATCAAAATCATCACCATTGTAAGTAATAACTATGGGATAGGAGTTTATTACCTTAAACGTCTTCTCTATCAATTCCTTTTCAGTCAGACACAGCTCAACCTCCTGCGTATTCACCTTTTCCACTTCATCTGAATTTCTCCCACCCAAAACAAGAATCTTCTTGAAACCATCAGTACCAACTAGCCCCACGGCGATTATTCTTCTTTCATGCTCTCGAGGAGTAGGCATTTGGCCTTCTTCCGATTCTACCTCGATATCAAGTGCAACTCTTTTGAGCTCCGGTACAGGCTGGTTTAAGAGATTCGCCCAACTGGTAACATGCTTTTGGTAATCGTTATTTGGAATACGTTCATATTCATTTTTATTTTCACCTTCATTATTATTCAGAATGAGACGCTTCAACGCATCTTTAACTGTCACAGAAATATCGTAATCCTCATTGACGATAGAGTTACCTTTTCGTCTATAGTATGAACCCGGGATAAGGCCAGAATCATAAAGATAGTTTTCGTGGTACTTGATGTCTGCTTCCCAAGATCGCACTTTTTCCCTTACGCTATTGTCAGTTCCACCTATTGATAGGGGATCTGGGGCCACGATTTTTAAAACCTCAATATCCTGATCGTTTATCAAATCACGCTTATTGGTTAGATGAAGGGATAGCTTCTTATCTTCGTTGCATATCGCCTCTGCTCTGTCCCTGTACTCCATTTTTGTATAGCAATATGGCTTATGATTGGTTCTATCTCTCCATGCAACAAGGCCATTCTTCTCGATGTCATAAAATAAAAGATAGACAGTCTGTTCATCACCTACATAAACGGAGGAGAGCAGTAGCCCAACCCCACCATCTGGAAGCTCCGGCAAGCTATGAAACCCTTTCCTTTTTTCAAATGACGTCATGGCCGGCGGCATGTATTCCAACATATATCAATCTTTAATGGCGGATATATAATGTTCAGTATTTGGGACTTAAGGTTTGGGGCCATCTATCATAAATTATAACTCTTTTATCAATTTTTGTCCAGCATATCAGCAAATAATTGAGACTTATTTTGATATATATTGTGGAATTTACATGGTACGTATAAATACAATCATGACCTTGAACGATTTTCTATTACCTGTTGAGAATGTAAAGTTTTATGGTAAATGTCCTGTCGAATATTCTGGAAAGAAGTACAAGTTACTAATGACAGACCACAGGATTATTCTATTTGCTAAACGAGGCCATATCCACAAGTCAAATGATATAGTCAGTGAGAGGCTAGACAGACTGCACGGATTAGAATACTCTGAGAAAGGATTTTTATTTAGAAAGGCCAAGATCTGCATACAAGGGACAGAGAAACTAGAAATCTACGGACCGGTCTCAGAACTGAAAATATTGTTTAGCAATGCACAGAAGCTGGTTAATCTCCATTAGGCACGGTTTGCAATAAACGTTGTTGTGATATCGGCAGGATATCTATAGATAGTTTGATCTATTCTGAAAGAAGAAATGTAATGTTTTAATCCGGCAATCCTAATGCAAAATGTCTATTGAGTTAATGAGACCTCAATATACACATCATCAGGTATTTTTAAACGCATCAACTGCCGAATTGCTCTATCGTCTGCTCCCAAGTCAATGACTCGTCTATGGATTCTTAATTCGTACTTGTCATATGTGTTTGTTCCTTGCCCACAAGGTGATTTTCTTGTTACCACTTTCATCTTCTTTGTAGGTAATGGATGCGGTCCCTTCAGTCTGATTCCATTTTTCTCTCCAAGTCCCTTAATTTCTGAACAAACAGTCTCTAAAGTAGAGAGATTTGTACTAGTTAGTTTTATTCTTGCTTCTTGAGGCAACAGGATCCCTCATTTTTTGGCAGGATCATATTTTTCTACAATCCCTTTAACCACACCTGCCGCAATTGTGGTTCCCATATCTCTGAGTGCAAATCTTCCAATTTCGGGAAATTCTTTGAAGGTCTCAATTGCAAGCGGTCTGGTAGGTTTTATTCTTACTATGGCAGCGTCGCCAGTTTTTAAGAATTTTGGCTTTTCTTCTACTATTCCACCGGTCTTTGCGTCTATCTTTGCTACAAACTCTGACAGAGTAGCTGCTACTTGTGCAGTGTGAGCATGTAATACAGGCGTATATCCTGGAGCCATGGCGGTAGGGTGATGAATCACGATTATTTGCGCCTCAAACTCTCGAGCGACAGAAGGTGGCTTATCAGTTGATCCCAGTACGTCCCCCCGCTTTATTGATTTCCTGTCAACTCCTCGTAGGTTAAACCCTATGTTATCGCCCGCTTCAGCTGATTCCATTTGAGTGTGATGAGTTTCTATTGATTTTACTTCACCAGTCACTCCAGATGGCATCACTATTACCTTGTCATTAGCTCGAACAACTCCTGTTTCAACTCGGCCTACAGGTACCGTACCCACTCCTGTAATGGTATACACGTCTTGAATTGGAATTCTAAGAGGCTTTCCGATTGGTTTCTCTGGAGCCTCAAACATGTCTAGGGATTCTGCGAGTGTAGGACCTTTGTACCATGGTGTATTTTCAGAAAGTTTAACCAAATTATCACCTTTCCATGCAGAAACTGGGATGAATTGAACTTTGCTTGTGTTATATCCTACTAGCTTTAGCATTTTTTCTACGAGATCCTTCACTTCCTTATATCTCTGTTCGGAATAAGCAACATCGTCCATCTTGTTTAGAGCTACGATTATTTGGCTTACACCTAAAGTACGGGACAAGAATGCATGCTCTCGTGCTTGACCTCCAGGATCAGTGGCCGCTTCAGTCTCACCAGGTCTCACAGAGACTACAAGAACAGCAGCGTCGGCTTCGGATGCTCCGGTAATCATATTCTTGATAAAATCTCTATGGCCTGGGGCATCAATAAGAGTATAAAAGAACTTTTGAGTCTCGAATTTTTGGAAAGCAAGGTCGATGGTTACACCTCTATCCCTTTCTTCCTTAATACTATCTAGGACCCAAGCATACTTGAAGGTGTCACCCTTTCCCGTCGCTTCGGATTCCTTCGCGTATGCATCAATAGTCCGTTGATCGATAACTTTTAAGTCAACCATTAAATGACCAACAGTAGTCGATTTACCATTATCGACATGACCTACAACAACTAGGTTCATATGGGGTTTCTTACTTGCGCTCATAACGGTAGAACATTAAGAGGGCTTTATTTATATTTCGTTAATTGTTGGTAAAGTCATGGTGATCGTGAGCGTCTAGGATCGATTCTGTTAAAGTCGTCTTCGATGCGTACGATGTCTGCTTCATCAAAATGGCCGTAAGAAATTTCCAACACAGTACAGCCATTTGACAATGCCTTGATTCTGTGCTGACTTTTTGAATCAATAGTAATATTATCTCCTTCCTTTACACTAAAGGTCTGGCCGTCAATCTCAACCTCTGCAGTTCCACTTATTATCCGCCAGAATTCATTCCTGCGGATGTGATACTGGAGACTCAACCGATGGTTTGGAATGATATAAATTAGTTTGACTGTGCTCATCTTATTTTCATGAAATTTTTCGAACCTACCCCATGGCCTATCCTCTGTATATATCTTCATAATAATAAAAAGAAAGGTCATGTTTAAAAGTGGTTAACCCATGCAATAATAATACTTTAATTAAAGGCTTAAAATTAATGCAAAGTATTAGAGAGCGAATCACCGGATTGTACACGGCAGGAACATCCATCATGCGATGGAACTATTAGGGAATCTAAACCAGCATACGTCGTCAGGATTTGTATGTGTCCATATCATTCCGCTAACCATCAAATGAATAGGCGTATCCTATCTGTATTGAGCACCCCGATGGGCATATTTGGAAATGAGCCGTTGTAATAGGGTCGAGTTCGGCAATAAACCAATTTAAATCTCCCAAAAACACAAGATCTTTCTAATAGTAGAGTCCTCATTTCTGGATTTTACTTAATGGCCTAAGATCTTTGATAAAGCTCTTCAATATTTTCTAGGCATTGCATCACTAATTCACGGCTACGATGCATAACCCAGCTTGCAAATTTGTCCGGAGTAAAAATGTATTGCCGATGAAAACTTGGCGGAATAAATCCACCGTATACTATTATCTGCACGATGATAAAATCTTTACACATCGTGGCAATTTCTTCCTCAGCTGATTGCTCAGATTCTTCGACAGTTCTTCTGTACAACAGAATTGGATGGGGTAATCTCCCAGCAAGTAGCGAGCCTTTTACAAGTTTAGCGCGAAGTCGCTCTACAAGCCACTCATCTAAAGTGACCTGCCCGCGATCAAGAGCAATCTGCTTATTATTAATCAATGGCATTCATCTACCAGAAATTTTTATTTAATTTACCACGGTTATAACATTTGACCGAAAGCTAAAATTGTTGCTGATTACTATGCTAAAACTGGTTGAATTGTCAGATAGAGATGAGGAACTGTCTCCCATCTAGATCAATTGTTTTATAACTAATACCGCCTATGGCATTCAATGAGAACATAATCTCGTTGACTCTAACCAGGAATTTCAGTTCATCTTTTAGCTGAGAAAGATCTTTCATTTCTGACTCGTTAAGTCCTGCTACATGAGCAACGGGTAAAATTTCAGTAGGGTTTCGTCCATGTTCCTTCCTAAGCTGTTGCAAATTCCTGGCCAAATCTCTTAGGAAACCCATCTTAATGAGGTGATCCGATCTGGTGGTCGAAATAAAGACTATTAGCCCATCAAGTTCTACACTGGTATAGCCTTCTATCGGGGAATACTCCATAACAAGATCGCTTTCCCTTAGTTCGATCATCTCCTCTAAGATATTAACCGTTATTTTGCTATCTGAATCCAAGGAACGAAGAACATTGATCTTGTCTATCTCCTCAAAATGTCGCATTAGAGGAGTTATCTTGCTCCTAACCCTTGGTGCCACGCTTTTTGTGAGGATATGTACCTCCACTTTGATTGGGGCACCCTTTGCTATTAATGAATTCAGTTTTGATGTTTGAGACTTAAAGGGTGGAATTTCTATGAGTCTACAGTTCTGGGCGTTTATCTGATTTCTCAAAATTCCCATTAGGTCGGGGTTATTAATAAGACGGATATCGTTGGAGAATACTAGAACTTCATTGATGGGCCACCTGCGTTTGAGTTTGGATTTCATTCTAGCTGCGTTTGAAAGGGAAATAATTTTCTTCAGGAGATCAAATCCTGCTTCCACATCACGATCCACGTAGTCGTTGTCGAGCTTTGGCCATTTCTCTAACATTACACTTTCCTTATCCATAAAGCACATTAGGTATAGGTACTCCGTCACAAAAGGAGAAATCGGATGAAGCATGATATCAAGGTTTTTTAGTATGTGGTTTAGCACGGAGTATACAGATATTCGCCTTTCCCATGATTCTTGATTGTCGTCCCATAAATCATTCCGTACAATAGGTATGTAGGTTTGACTGAGGAAGTTGATTATGAATTCCTCAAGCAACTTTGCTGCTTCATGAAATCTGCACTCATCAAATGCTGCTGTAAAATCGGAGATAAGATATTGAAACTTTGATAGTATCCATACCTCAGAAACAGACAAAAGATTCTTACTTTTTGTCCAACCCAGGCTATGATTTTTTGGATCGTATTTGTCATAGGTACTGTTTTGA
The DNA here is from genome assembly GCA_035641095.1 of Nitrososphaeraceae archaeon. Taxonomy (GTDB): domain Archaea; phylum Thermoproteota; class Nitrososphaeria; order Nitrososphaerales; family Nitrososphaeraceae; genus TH5896. The sequence goes on along the minus strand of DASQUV010000079.1, from coordinate 4,629 downwards.
TAAAAGTATATATGCAAATAGTAGAGTGTGCTAATGATCTGATGGGGTCTGCCCAACATTTCACGTGCATCGAAATTCAAGGATTCAGCTGGCGAAGACTTCCACAGGAAGTAGTACCTAATAATATCCACCGGATTATTGGTTAGGAACGGTATTGATTCGATTACGTTCCCCAAACTCTTGCTCATCTTATTACCCTTTTCATCTAACACATGACCTTGAAAAAGGAATGATTGATATGGGGAGACAGGCGACCCGGATAGGATTATGTTTTCTAGCAGCATCGTATATGCCCATCCTCGAGTCTGATCAATTCCTTCAGTAAGGAATGGGACGGGAACAAGTTTGGAATATTCAGAATCAGTCAATGAGGCATAAGGAGCAGCCCCACTATTGTGCCAGGTATCCAAAACAAATTGCTCCCTCTGCATTATCGACCCACATTTGTTACATTTAAGATTAATTCTATCCAAATGGGGCCTATGCAATGGAAATTGTTCTCCGTCTGGCAGACTAACTGCCCTTTGTATGATATGCTTCCTTGAAGAGAGCAAGTCCTTATTTTTACAATTTACACATGTCCATATAGGAAGTGGAGTTCCCCACAAACGTTCTCTTGTAATGCACCAAGGTACTTTTTCCTTAATAATCTCAATAAATCGATTCCTTGTAGCATTGAAAAAATATTTAACACTCTCAGCAGCCTTTAGGGGTTTTGAGCCCAAAATATCAGTCATGTAGAAATATTCTCGTCTAGCCAGCCATACCAATTTATGATGAGAACGCCAACATGTGGGGTATTGATGCTTAATTCGTCCCACTTTAACGTAATTACCGGTAGATTTTAATTTCTGAATGACAACAGCATCAGCATCTCTAACGAATAGCTGATTGAATATACCTGCATCCTCTGTAAACCTTACTCTATCATCAATTGGAGAAAACAGAGGGATACCCCTTTTGGTAGCAATTTGAAAGTCCATCTCTCCATTGGCTGGAGACAGATGGACTACTCCGCTCCCTGTGTTGGTATCAACAAAGCTTTCAGCGATAACTAGGTGGATTTTACTTGTTTTTGCTAACGTTTCTAGGCCAGGTATCACCTCAAGGAAAGGGTGTATATACCTATGCCCTTCAAGTTTCTTTCCCAATACAATTTTTATTATTTCAAATTCGTGAATGTCCAAATAGTCAAACAGCTCTTCTAAACGTTCCTTCGCCAAGATCCAAGTCTCTTGACCTGTTCTGACGTATGCGTATTCTGCTTCAGGATTCACCGCAACCAATTCGTCGGTAACAAGCGTGAAGGGCATGGTTGTCCATACTAGTAAAAATGTATTCTGGTCCATCAACTTGACCTTGTAGTATAAGGATGGATCTTCCACATTTTCATACCCCTGATTAACTTCTGCGTTACTAAGTGAAGTTTGACATGATGGACAATACGGCACTACGCGAAAGCCTTCCTTCAATATGTCCTGTTCCCATGCCCTTTGGAGATAGCGCCACTCCCTTTCTATATATTCATCCTTGTAAGTCCAATATGCGTGCGAATAGTCAAATGACATTCCAAGTAACTTATCTGATTGGATCCACTTGGCATTATATCTGTGAATAAGATCTATGCATGCTTGCACTAACCTTTCTGCCCCCACTTTTTGTATGTTTTCAATCTTACTCCCGGTTAGACCCAGTTCCTTCTCTGCCTGTAGCTCCACTGGCAATCCTTGAGTATCCCAACCAGCTCGAAATACTACTCTGTTCTTCTGTAGTGTCTTAATCCTGAACCATGCATCCTTTATAACACGCCCTCTTAAATGTCCCAGATGCGGGTCCCCGTTCATGGTAGGAGGACCTTCGATAAACCCCAATACGGGAGAGTTTTGGGCATGTAATTCTTTTTGAATAAGTTGCGATAAATTTACTTTTTGCCAATGCTCATTTACAGATTTTTCTATAGCTTTGGCGTCGAAGGTAGGAAGCAGATCCAATTCTATGGTAGCAATCTTCCTTTAACCCTCTTTATATTTTTGGCATGTCTTCAATAGAAACATAATAATGTCTCGCAATGATTTGTTACCAAAATTGTCCTTTGTAAATAAAATATCGGCAATAACTGAACCTCTAGGAGATATCAACGTTGTTGTTGAAATTCCTAAGGATAGCAGGATCAAGTACGAGTTTGATCACCGCACAGGAGTTCTGTTTGTAGATAGAAAGCTGTACACTTCCATGGTATATCCATTCAACTATGGGTTTCTGCCTGGAACATTGGAAGAAGATGGGGATCCGGTTGATGTGTTGTTGCTAGGCGAGGAAAGCCTATTTCCCTTGTCGGTTGTTCGTGCCACTCCACTGGGAGTGTTGATAACTGAAGACGAGGAGGGAAAAGATTCAAAGATCATTGCTGTGCCTAGCCCAAAAGTAGATCCAGGCTATTCGGATTTAAGACAATTATCAGATATTCCAGCCAGCATATTGGATAAGATTAAACACTTCTTTGAACACTATAAAGAACTAGAGCCAGAAAAGTTTGTGAAAGTAGTTGGCTATGACAATGACCAGGTTGCTAGACAAAAAATAAAGGAGGCGGCTGACAGATATACAGCCCGGAATCCTTAAAGGGCTTTGAATTGGTCACTCCACTTGATGTAAGCCTTGAGCATTTCTGCACTAACGCTAGGTTTTCGAACCTTAAAAATTTCCTTAAAATCGGCTGCACTTATAGATCTTGGGTTTGAATTGGTATCCATAGCCATACCACTTTCAAACAGTTCGTTAACAACCCTGAGCTGGGCAGCTTGACAAATGTCCTTTATGTCGCTGGCACTATAACCCTCACATAGCTTGGCCAAATCGTCTGGTTTTAACGATTTTTCACGATTGAGAGGACGCGTATATTGACGAAATAAGTCTACTCTAGATGGAAGAGAAGGGAGTGAAACATTTATGCGCTTCTGGAACCTTCGAAGAAATCCTGACTCCAATGTCCAGGGCTTGTTTGTTGCTCCAATTACATATAATTGAGAATCTTTCAACTTGACATTTATACCATCCATTTCGGTAAGGAATTGGTTCTTTACCCGTACCTCTCCACCGATTTCACTTGTTCGGGTTCCAAGTAGCGAGTCTATCTCATCGATAAACAAAAGAACAGGAACGCCTTCATTCTCCTGAAGCCGCCTTGCAAGCATAAATAGTTTAGATACGTTTTTCTCTGCTTCTCCCAACCATTTGCTCATCATACTTGCCGCATCGACATTCAAAAAATATCCATCAATTTCAGCTGCTGCAGCGGCAGCCAATAAAGTTTTGCCACAGCCAGGTGGGCCAAATAGGAGTATCCCGCGAGGCCATCCTAGCGGGAACAGGTCAGATCGTTTAGTAGGATAGACAATTGACTCACGTATAGCTCGTTTTGCGTCGTCAAGACCAATTACCTCTCCCCACTTTACATGTGGCTTTTCCTTCAGCACAAGATCGTCGAAAGTTGTATCCGAAGATGTGGATGTGGATGAATCTGATCCGGTGACTTGATGTGTAAAGTTAGATTGCGACGTTCTAGATTTTCCCTCATTTCGCAATTGGTTAGAATCCTGACGCGTAAAATCTTTTGTTGAGGGGGAAATGGTTCTGCTTAGTGTGTTTGATTTGAGATCTGACGAAAGCTGGAGTGTGCGTATTCGATTTTGGTAAGCATTTGCTCTTTCTCTGTATACTCTATTTAGCCTATACTCTGGGTATATTTGGACTAACTTAACCAATGCGTCTATGGCTCTCTGATAGGATTGGATAGCCATTCCTCTCGAACCCTGTGAGTCAAAGCCAATAGCTTCAGAAGCGTATTTGCTTGCAGTATTTTCCAGTTCCTGTGGAGCAAGACTCATAATAACTATAATCGGTTGGAATTAGTGTGCCACTTTGAATTATTTAGGTGTAAATTGATATTGTGTAATAAACTAAATTATTTGAACCTAAATCCAATATCCAAAGTTTCGATATCTGACTTGTACTGACTCTTGTGAGCATCTATGCTGACTCCATTGATGTCTATGATCGAAATTAACTTTGCCTCTTGTTCATGAGAGAGTAAAATTTGTTTTTATACACTAAAGTTATCAGTCATTAGTCAATACCGCGATAATTTTCAAGCTGTGAATTTACCAATTTGGTGCAAATGTTGTCAAGATTGCATTAAGACGGCTCTACTTGATACCTCCTACCTCACGCTCAAGTTACTCATTTGACACATTTGAATAACAAAAGGGAGTAAGGCATTAAATCGCCAGATTCGAAAGGTATAATTGATTGACATAGAGACTGTGAGAGACCAGCGTATCCACATTAAAATATTTGTTCCATTTTGTGATGACGCAATCGCAGGTTCTATTTGCTATTGATTATATCGTAGAGATTCTTATCATAATTAGTAACCAGTAGAATATTTCGATATTGATTATACTGGAATAGCCATAACACTCGATTGTACAGTGTTATCGTAGTGTATATTGATAGCTATTTAGATTGCCTATATTTGCTTTTTCTGTTATCTTTACATATGAATGAAATAATGTGATGTGCATCATGAGTTTTATTTTTCTCTTAATGGAGCATTTTGTTTGTAAAAAG
>DASQUV010000078.1:0-8614 GCA_035641095.1 Nitrososphaeraceae archaeon | reverse complement strand
AGATCCAGATCTGAAGTAATTTCATCTATTCTTGAATCGACCAACGGCAACAAGTTAAGGGTAACTGAGATTCAGTTCAAGGCATATCTCTCGTACAACATCCTAAAAGAATACCTAGTTGATCTACTTCGGTGTGATCTTATTGAATACTTAGAGGGAGAGAGGACATTTAAAACAACTCCAAAAGGTATGCAGGTATTACAGAAATACAACATAATGGAGGAATTGTTCGTTAAAACTCATTAGGTTTAGCAAGTCGACGGACGGTAACAGTTTTCGATCGTATAATATGAATTCTTTGTGCGCAAAACTGTTTTGCTGTGGGAAACTAACTTTGCGCCGAATTATGGAAATGGGATTACTGAGGGAATTTGTTCCTCAATATTTCCTATATCATGATCCTACTTTACTAAGGACAAATTAATACAAACATATGCAAGTTAGTCCGGATTTTAATTATACAAGATTCTTCTAGTAGTTACATTAGTTATAAATAGTATAGATGCCTTCACTAATAAAGTTAAGTAATGCCGCGGCAACTCAGATCCAGATCAGAAATAATTTCGTCAATTCTTGAAGTAACTAACGGCAACAAGGTAAGGGTTACAGAGATTCAGTTCAAGACGTATTTGTCATATACTATTCTAAAGGAGTACTTGGTTCACTTACTTCAATGTGATCTTATCGAGTACATAGAAGGAGAGAGGGCATTCAAAACTACTCCTAAAGGTATGCAGGTAATGATGACATACAATAAGATGGAAGAATTATTGATTAAGACTCCTCAGATTTAAGGGTCAGATCTGTAGAGATTTAAGACTTTTAGAATCGTACCTAATTCTGTAAGTCGGATTGTAACAAATAATCTAGTATCTAACTACGGAATGATGTACTAGTAGAAATGTAATATACAGACATCACTATTTGCGCGCGCATATACGTCAACAAATCCTTCAAAACCCTTATTCAATTGTTTTCACTAGTACTTGACAAGGAATTTGCAGTATTACATAGGATGTTCAGGATGGTCATATTCATCCTGGCAAGGACCATTCTATCCCAAGGGTATTGAAAATTCTAAATGGTTAAGGTATTATTCAAAGGTCTTCAACGAAATAGATTCGTCATTCTATAGAATTCCTAACGAATTCATGGTCAAGAATTGGTACAATCGAACCCCTGAGAACTTTCGATTTACTGCGAAATTCCCAAAGGTAATCACCCACGACAAAAGATTGTCGGATTTCGACGAGGATCAACTAAGTTATTTCTTTGAATCTATATCTGAATTAAAAGAGAAATTAGTTGCATTATTGATTCAATTACCCCCAAGTATACAGATTGTTGAAGGCCTAGATGCCCTCAGAAATATTCTCCCTTATCTTGACAAAGGATTCAGATATGCGGTAGAAGTTCGACACAGATCTTGGTTTCAGGATCTTGCATACAATTTCTTCAGGAACAATCAGATGTGTCTTGTATGGAGTCAACTTGCAGAAATCCGAACACCACCTATAGTCACTTCTGATTTCGTTTACGTACGGTTAATCGGAGATAGAAGTATTCAGGAGAAAGATTTTGGTACTGTTCAGATTGATAGAATAAAGGAAATGAAAAAAGTTGCGCGCAATTTCAGGAAAGACTCTGAAGAGAGTAATTTATCAGGAGTCAGATTTTCGATTGTTGCCGCAAATAATCATTATGCAGGATTTGGCCCAGGGACTGTTAACATATTCAGACAATTAATAGGTCTTGAGGAAGTTAAGTGGGGAGAGGAATATATCTCCAGGGGCGATCTAGAAAAGGATGAGGTTTCAAATATGAAGAAAAGAGTCATCAAGACTAAACAAACCAGTCTGTCCGACTTTTGGAAATAAATTTATGGACATTTACTTAATTTGAGAGACACTTTATCTTGTAAGATGTCAATCCCAATTGCGATAGAATTTCTGCGCGCAAATAATTCATCAAATTAAAAGGGTCATTCTGGTGCGCAAAATTACATTATTTCCATTCCCATAATCTATGTTCGTAATTACCTAACGCGTCCACTTCATACTCATTCACTCCTACTAGATGATTAAGAAATGCAAGTTTATTCTCTGAATGTGTTTCATAGAATATTGCACCAACGAATCTCACTTTTTCTGATTTAATTATTTTCCCCTCTGCACGGCCGGTCGCCGTTGCTACCTCACGACCATCCCTAGTCATAATTACACCTTGACCCTGACTATAAGAAGTTCCATCAGGTCTTTGAATCGCCCAATACGTCCAGTTTGTGTTAACTTCCAGACTTCCGGTAAATATTCCCGTGCCTGCAATTGAGATTTCAACTTTTGGAATTCCATTCTCGACTGATAGTATTCGTTGGTCTGTGACTCTCCCTTTACTTTCGTATAGAAGTTGTCCTAACATCCGGATTCTCATATTATGGCGGCCCTATCAACGATTTATGTGATCCTATATCATTTCATGTGATTCTACATCTATCATGATGTCAAACCTAAAAAGTACTTGAAAAAGTTGGGTTCGAAGACGATGTGCAGGATAGTAAATTAAACAATTTTACGATAAGAAACGTACAAAAGTTTTTTATAGATTTCCTTCTCGTTGTTAATTGTTAATCGCATATGGCATACACCAGAAGTCTTACGAACCCCCTAGTTACGGTGAAGGGTTCGAATCCCACTCCCCGCGCCATTGCGGTTTGCTTTATTGCAGTGCCTCCCAAGTCTTCCAACTAAGTCTACGTTCCTTACAGTTCAACAGTAAGGCGCAAGAAATATTGAAAACTGCTTTCAAGGGATCCCGTAATCGGCTAGACTGAATGCAGTCGGTTAAGAGATTCTCTCATCTACCGTGCCATATAGAATATTTCAAGGCCTAATACGGGGTCCATCGTTCCAGCTGATAGTAATTCTGGGGTTAGAATATACAATAAGCACCAACGAAATGATCATCTAAACTTAAGTTTCCCCATTTAAATCAGAAGAACCAGTAGTGACTAAGATAGCCCAAAACCCAAGTCATATTAGAATCTAAGTCGTAACGGAAGGAAGATATTACACAGCCAATACACTTTTCAAAAAGGAATTGTGAAGCGGATCAATTTTCGATCGCTATGCTGATTACGTGAACTTCGAATTACCGATAGTCATGTAAGGTGATTGTTTGTATGGCATAACATAATGTAGGTAGATTAAATAATACAAGTTACTAGTAACCTAGAGTGCATTACTGGATGGGTTCACTTTGTCTTGTCAATGAAGGCGAGAAGAGCGATCCTAACAAGATAAGGTCCTTCTTCCCTTTGGGAGTAATATCAGTAGCAGACAGAATTACAATTGTTAATAAAATGGCAAATAATATTCCTGACAAATCGTGGATGCTCTATCTCTTGGAAATTTTTAACAATCAAGATATCGCATTGGAGCTAAATTTAATCTGCCAATTCGATGGTCAAGACTATTTTGAAGCAATATTTCGAGGGGTCAATCAGTATAGGTTCGTGCAGGTTCTTCCAATTGTCGGGCACACTTACAATCGCCAAATATTTCTTGATTCAAAGAATCAAACAATCAGATATGCGTTGACAGATAAAAACACTAGGCAATATGAAATATACGATCTCTCTACAAAGAATCTCTCTGGATTTAGTTTTCAAGGCTCAAGACAATTTACAGGAATAGAATGGTGGAATAAAATGAAGAATTCGCCGTATCCAATAAGGTATCATGTAGAAGTTTCCCAGTTATTGTTTGGGCTTAACGATATTTACCCAGACGAATATTCAACTACTTTTTATCCTTATAACGCGTTGCTGCCAAATAATGATGGCTCAGGGACTTCATACCCTGTTTCGATGCAAGACCTGAAAATCAAAGATGATGGCTGTATATCTTACCAATTTAATTCTGGTAGATGCAGTACCGGGATACGATACGGCTGCTGATTTTATTATACAAAGTTCAATTTGGAAGCAAGGGCGACTCTCTTTTCACCTTAAAGCCAATACATATTACATAGAGTTCACTGCTTTCCTGTCTGCTGGCTGGTGGCTTGCTGAGCTTTACTAATGCAAAGTGTTCAGCAAGTTCATCTACAAATGATCTTGTCGAAGCACCTTGAAAAATCTTGTACACGGCGTTTCCTCCACTTGCAAGAATTTTTGTAGAGACATGGAGGGCGTGCTTCGTAAGGTGAATTTGTCTTTCATGATCAATTTCCCAAATTCCACTAACGTTTGGTGACATGTCACTAAGCACTACATCAAATTTATTACCAGGGCCGATAGTCTGAAGAAGAACTTGTACAAGTTGCGGATCCTCTATGTTTCCCTTGATAAATCTTGTACCGGCCAACGGTCGTATTTCCTTTAGATCTAATCCCAATACATAACCGGATTGACCGACTAATTGACTTACTACTTGAATCCACCCTCCTGGGGCGCAACCAAATTCAATCACTTTATTAGATTTCTTGATTATCTTGTAAGACTTGTTGAGCTGTAGGAGTTTAAACGCGGCTCTACTCCGATATCCCTGTTGTTTTGCTAATTTCCTATATTGATCTTTCTTTGCTTTAATCAGCTTCATTCTACTAAAAGGTTAGGGAATCAAAGCACACACAAGAATATAATTTATGCTGTCTCATAGATGCAAAAATATTATACTTCAGTTACAACTGGTGTAATCAATGGTAGATCACATTTATCAACCTGTTCAATAAAATGGTCGTTTCAAAGGTAATCATAATAGACTATTGGTCATTACGCTGTATCCAAACTAATCCTTACATTACATAATCTCAAACATTATTAAGATAACCGTCCTGCTGTAATTTCTCTGCATGTGCTCTAATATACCTCCATACTACGTCTGCTTTCGATGATTGAAAATCCCACGGAGCTACCAAAACAACATCATTATCTCTTATCCACATTCTTCTCTTTATTTTCCCACTAATGCGACATACTCTTACTTGGCCATCTGTGCACTTGACAACTACATTGTCTCCCCCTACAAGTTTGATAACCCTGCCAAGCAATTGTCCGTCCTGTGGCAGGACCAACTCCTTCAAATGGGATTCGCTCAGCACTTTCCTTTTGCCTATTTCTAAGACCTCGTTAATATTACCCCCGAGCACATGTAATAAAAACGTATCATTTTAAGGAAAAAAACATCTGGTTTTGGATACGACTTGGCAATAGGCAGAATTGTCGATTATACCCCCCCCACTGAAAGATATCCCGTTTCGGTAACGAAACTGTGCTAGCTGTCCACGAAAAAGTAGTAATATGATATAGTTCCTCGACCCACTCCTCTAAATAATGACCTAGTATACTTTCGAAACAATTAACGCGACTAAAAATAGTGTGTGCAGAAATACTTCTTCTTCTTGCTCCGAAGACCGTTAGAAGGTGGTAGTTTAGTAAGTTTATATTCTTTATTTTAAATGAACAAAAATAAAAGGTTTCATATATAAGAAAAACAAGTGTGCCAGTTTTCAGTCTATTTACTTCGGGATCAAATTTAAAAAAAAATCAAAATGTCTTGAATGAGTTTCACTCTTCTGAATCTCATTCTATATAAATTAATTCCCTATATCTTCACTACTTTAATGATATTATTGTACAGTTCGTTACTACATATTGTTTTGGGGCTATCTAAGCAGAAAAGGATTACATCGATCTGGCTACTCTTCTATTTTCAGGTTATCCATTGGTATCATTCTTTCCATACCACTATAGAGTTCCAGGTATCTTTCTCCTTTATGAGTTATTTGATACGTTTTTCTATCTTCGTCATATTTCACAAGCCCGTTATCTAACAATTCTGAAAGGTATTCTCTCAATTGATTGGTTGATAAATAAGCTTTAAACATGATCTTCGTCTTACTCGTGCCTCTTCCCTGAGCAGCTTCCAATATCATCGCAATAATGTCATTTCTAGCCCTATTCTTCACTGGAGTTCCCTTAAGTATATTCACGCAATATATTTATGGAGGACTAATGCATCATCTAAAAATAAAATAGGTACAAATGCTACTATCAACTAATTAAAACGTGGACAATTAAAGATTATAAGCTAAGATTTATTATTTATTCATATAGTGATCAGGGTCAGCTAGTATACCTTCCAACGATGTCACCAACACAAAGTCAGGAACAACGTTTACAATTCATTGTTAAATTGCTCACACAAGTACATAGAGCTAACAGGATAGTTTGGTGTAAAAAGTGGTAGTATTGAATACAATGTATATTTTACTGCTCTGTAAGGGTACAGTGGATGATTATTCTTAGATTACTGGATTTAAAGAAACTGATAGTGTTCAAATATTAAATATCAGACTTTCTGATAATTTCGTCACAGATATACACCAATAGTTGGTACTTTAAGAGCGCCAGGCCCTTTCATTGCCGAATCATGAATAATTTTTCAGCATGTAGGACTTTCCATTGGTGATAGTCTAGTACTTTCTTTAATGTAATAGGTCTTGATATTGGTAACTCTTGGGGATACAATAGCTAAGAGGCAACCTATAAATGACGACTGGTAGATGTTCTATTGAATGTCACAGCCTCACTTTACAGATGGAAATCTCATTATCCTATTTGGCGTGCATACTGAGAGCGAGGCAGCTAAAACTGTTCCCAACCATGTTGAAGAGCGAGTAAGAGTCTGTTTCGATTTGCATCGTATTATTACAACTTCTAAGCCTGACGGTAGCAATAACCTAGTACTAGTGGTCGCGGATACCAACACTGGTTTGACCCTTAAAAAAATGCTAATTGAAGGCGGAATCAAAGGAGACCTAATCCAATTTACTGACTCTCCTAAGAGTATCGAGCAAACAGTTGATTATGTGCTTAAATTCATAAAAAATCGGGCCAACCCTCCGTATATCTACTTCGTTGGATCTGTTTGGCAGAAGGATACGTTTGAATCAGCCATTCTCTCAAAAATGAAAAATTATCACGCAAGATTCGAAGGTGCTCCAGACCACAGACCGGTAGATAGTGTCGCAAGAGAAAAAGCGCTTAACACTCCAGCAAAAGGTATCGGATACTACAAGGATAAACTAAAGAATAAAGCTGCTGACATGGTTATCAACTACATATTTCCTGATGATAAAAACAAGTAATGTGCCGTCTCATCAATATCAGTTAGTCCGCGTTCGCCGGTCAAAACTTGAGAGGAACTGAATTTCAGCTAAACTATCTGCGGACATCATTGTGTTTGTGATGCCAAAAATTTTCCTCTTCTGTGGCTTGCCCGGAGTAGGCAAGACGACTCTTGCTAAGTCGGTGGCTTCCAGAACAGGGGCTAATATATTATCTTCTGACAAGATACGGAAAGAGCTAATAAAATACCCTGCCTATACAAGAACTGAAGGCCGTTTGATATACGACGTGTTGATATTATTGGCTAAGTATTTGACAGCTGCCGGAATCGACTGTATACTCGATGCAACATTTAACAGAGAACGGTCGAGAAAGGAAGTCGAAAACAAGCTTGGCTCTAACAATGTACAGCTGCATGTGATTGAATGCACCTGTCCAGAGGACGTAGCACTGGAGCGATTGAAAAATAGGAGAAACGACTACTCTGACGCAGGTCATGCAATTTATTCTAAAATGAAAAGCATTTATGAACCTGTTCAGGGCCAGCATTTAGATGTAGATACTAGCTTACCATGTGAGGTAAACCTGCAAAAGATACTTTCATATGTATTTGGAGCAGCAAAGTGAAAAAAATGAACCTCCAAGTATCTACGTCGTCATCATTATCGGAACAAACCTGTTGTTAATATTTCATGTACTCTAACACTACAAAGGAACTATGGAACTGTCCCCAGTCTTTAAATCATACGCCACTAAAATTATCATATTTGTTGTTGTCATGCATGACTTATGACTGATTCTAGTACTTACCGATTCTAACGGTTGAAAATCTTAGCCGTTGACCCGCAACGGATCATGAATCAAGCCCCGAAATGTACAGTACAGGGAAGCGGAACAACAAAAAGAGAAAGAAAACTAGACTAGATTTTAGTCTATTTCGAGGTTCCGTTCTTTGAGTTCTTGGTCATCCAGTTTCTTTAGCTCAGAGATGAGAAATTCTCGATATTTTCCCTTCTCCTGTTCAGTCATCTTATCTAGGTTTGAGCTAAGAGCAGTACCTATTGCAGAAGCTCTGTCAATGAGGTCCAATGCCATGAATTTTCCAACATTTCCAAATCGCAGCATAACATCTAACTGCTTTTGTATTATATTATTAATAGACTCAACGTCTGAAGCCATTTCTAGTCCCTTCAAAGTTATTCTGTACCTACCGTTTTCTGCCTCTTCAATCAATCTTTCTTCTAAGAGCCTACCTAGCATCGGATAGATTAGACCAGGAGAAGGCTTCCACTTGCCATCGCTCTGAAGGACTGCTCTGTCAATAATTTCTTTTCCGGTCATAGGTGTGTCCTTGAGCAAATTTAATACGTAGTGTCTGGAGAAACCACGTGGAATTGAACTACCTACCCTTGATATCCAATTTGAGAGCATATCACTAGTAATATCGCTAGAGACATATTTAAGCCTTAGGATTGCGATTTCTGT
>DASQUV010000077.1:0-14355 GCA_035641095.1 Nitrososphaeraceae archaeon | reverse complement strand
ATCTCCATTTGGCAACAAGAGGTATACGCTTCCAAAATTCTCATCCAAGGAGAGTATTTGTTTGGCAACATCTCGCTTATCGGTGTCTAGATCTCCGGAGATGCCCACGTATCTTTCAGATATGTCTGATACATGATGCATTGTTTCCAATCTCGGATCCAAACTAGTAATTAGTAAAAGGCTAGCAGCTTGTTTCAAATTGTCCTCGACCAAATCGGCTATCAGTTTTGCAAGAATATTAGATCGATTTCCAGCACCGAGACCAGGGTTCATTGATGTGAAATTTGAATCTTCCTGAAGTGGACCAGTGCTAGTAAGTTTTGAAATAGCAAGGTTATACTTAGCACTATGTGACAGCAAACCTTCCTGCCCCTTAGCCAATCGATCGTACGAAGTTAGAGGCATCCCAATTAATTCAAAATGGAGAATCAAACTTGTTGCAGCAACTAGTGATAGTACCAGAAAAGTAATCTTCTCCACATTGTCTGTCATTTAGTGTTGCTAGCGAACATATTTCCATCCCGTTCCTATATGTGTTTCAAAATTACGCGCCTATCATACATTGCAATGAATTTAGTATTAAAACATGCAGGATGTTTTCATACATTTAGTAATAAAGAATATTATTTGAAGAAATAAAACATGGCGTCAAGGTAGTCATAATATTTTCTAGAAAAGATCGTAGGCCTTGGAACAAAATTAAAGAACAGAAAGATTAGATATATGAGATATCGGACAAACGACCAGACTACTAACTAGCTAAATTTGTCAAGTAATAATTTCCTTAATCTTCTATTAGTCAAGTGGATCTAATTTGGTATTAACCCGTTATTGCTGCTATAGAGGTTAATACATGCCACGTAGTAAGAAATGTAGTTGTACTCAAGGTATGACTAATTCAAATGCAATGGACCTTGTGATCGAAGGTTCGAGTATGGAGCTTCGATGTCGTAGATGCAATGGCATCTTTGGCTGGTGGATTGGAAGTACTAAAAAGATAAGACCTATTAGACGTTCATGGTCTGAAGAAGAACGTTCTGAAATGTGTTAACTCATCATTTTAACTAACGAACTTCTTCAAACGCACAAGTAGAATATGAACACCTATAATTGGTGCGGTCACCGGGATTTGAATTCCCGCCCTATCTTAATAAAAGATCGAGTCCCGGGTTACGGGCTAGCCTCGTATCTTAAGATACATGGAAGGCCAGTGTACTAACCAAACTATACGATGACCGCACATATATTTAGGCTCGTAAGCAATGGCTATTTATTTCTATGTTATAGTATCTAATGAACGCCTATAATTCGTGCATCATATAATTGGAAATGCTTAAGCAAGGCTTATAATAACAACCGACAATGAAGCTTGTGTGATGAATGAATTAATCACCAAACATGGCAATCATAAAATTCAAAAGGTTAATGATTTTGAATTCCGACTAGAAAAAAATGAAACAAAGGGAATGAATGTTCCAGTTACTATTTTCTCAGACGATCTTTTAATTTCCAAGATGGTTGCAGACAGAACGATAGATCAGGCTGCTAACGTTGCCACACTACCGGGGGTAAGAAAGCATGTCGTGGTCCTCCCTGACGGTCACGAGGGCTACGGATTTCCTGTAGGAGGGGTTGCCGCAACTGATTTGGTCGAAGGCGTCATCAGCCCAGGAGGGGTCGGATATGACATTAACTGCGGTGTAAGACTAATCCGTACAAACCTGACTGAAAAGGATCTTTCAAGGAGAGGAATCAGAGAAGTTATTAATGAACTGTTTAAGACTATACCTTCTGGCGTAGGAAAAACAGGTTCAATTAGGTTGACAAAATCTAGCCTTGACGAAATCCTCGTGGAAGGTGTGAAATGGACTATTGAGAACGGATATGGTGGGGAAGAGGACGCTGAGGTTTGTGAGGAGGGAGGCAAGATGACGGGAGCTGATCCAGATAGTGTTTCCGAGACTGCTAAGAAGAGAGGTATGAATCAGCTGGGGAGTTTAGGCTCTGGAAACCACTTTCTAGAGATTCAGAAGGTAGATAAAATCCTTGATGAAAGGGCAGCTGCTGCAATGGGTTTAAATGAAACCGGCCAAGTGACAATTCTCATTCACTGCGGATCTAGAGGATTCGGCCACCAAGTATGCAGTGATTACCTGCGCCTTTCCGAAAGCATTTCTAGAAAGTATCAGTTAAAACTAGTTGATAGAGAATTGGCTTGTGTTCCCAATAATTCTCAGGAGGGATTGAATTATCGTAAGGCAATGTATTCGGCGCTCAATTTTGCCTGGTGTAATAGGCAATTAATTACGCATTGGACGAGGAAAACATTTGAAAAACTGTTTAGTATGAGTGAACAAGGGCTGGATATGGAACTAGTATATGATGTTTCGCATAATATTGCCAAAGTTGAGCGTTATGACATTAACGGCGAGGGAACATGCGATTTGATGATTCATCGTAAAGGAGCGACTAGGGCATTTCCTGCGGGAATGCCACAAGTATCTGAGAGGTATCGAGCCGTGGGTCAGCCGGTCATCATACCTGGATCTATGGGAACGGCAAGTTGGATTCTACTAGGAAATAAGAAGTCCTTTGAATTGAGCTTTGGCTCTACTGCTCATGGAGCCGGAAGAACCATGTCAAGATCAGCCGCTAAGAGAGCATATTCTCTGGACGAAGTCCAGAATAATCTCAAAGATAAAGGTATTTATCTCAAAGCTCTAACTAAAGAAGGTGTCGTGGAGGAAACACCGTATGCATACAAAGACGTCGATAGGGTCGCTACAATATCTCATTCTGTTGGAATTGCAACAAAAGTTGCAAGATTAGTCCCCTTAGGTGTAATGAAAGGTTGAATTCAGAAGAGGATCCAGATTTAGAGATTATAAAAGCGCGAAAAATGTTGAAGCTCAGAGAACAAGCTGCTGCCACTGAAAAGCGACGAAAAACCCAAGATGAATCCAAATCTGTTGAAAAGTCAAAGAGAGACACTTTTCTCAAATATGTTTATGACAGAGGGGATGAGGTTTTATCTGCGGCTGAATCACAATTTCCATCACAAACGATGGCTGTAATAAATCGCATACTCGACTTGATAGAAAGAGGAGACATACAACAAAAGATGTCTGGAGGAGAATTGTTGTCACTTTTCCGAATGTTGGGATTAAACATCAGAATGAACACGACTATAAAAATCGAAGATCATGGCAAGTTGGTTTCCTTTTCTGATAAGTTGAAAGCTGACAGTATTAAAAATGAAATCGAAACTGATTAAATTCTGTATGTATACTAAATTCAGGTTTCAACCTATGCTAAAATTTCATCCAGTGGTGCAGACGTGTCGAACTAACTTTTGTCTAACAAAGCAGAAAATAATATAATAGTCTGTTCTAATTTTAAGTATCAATATAATTTCAAGGTAAGGGGGGACATCAATTACTAAAGTTATCACAATAGAGTTAATGCTTGTAGTGCTTCAGCATTAAGGCGAAACTTGTTTTAACTAATGAAATCCTTACAGTAGATACGTTTTAATTCGATTGACAACTACTGTTAGGAGTAACTACCTACTGAGAAAGTGCACCAAATGGATTACCAAGGCCTCATAAATATGACAAGAGATTTTCAATGTGCGGTTATATCCAGTAACGATAAGGCTCTAATTTATAGGATAATCAACTCTGAAGCATCAACCTATAGAATTGCATCATCAAAATTCAGATTTCGACAGCAAAATTTCCAAGAAACATCCGATTACACGGCATTGAAAAGGCTTATTGAGCTTCGATACGTTGAAGAAAATCAAGAACAGAGGCGAATGTTCGGTGGAACCACGGTATATAGGTTTACTACTTATGGTTTGCTTTGTGTTTTCGCAAACAAGCTGATTTACCCCCCTCAACTACTCTTAAATTATAGTGCCAGTAACGTCCTTAGAACGCTTGTATTTTCATATTTTGAAACTAAAACAGTAAGTCAAGGCACTGCTAGATTCTTTGAGGCAATAACTGAATATTTAAATGAATGTGCAGGGTTATTGACAAATCAAAATTTCCCTCTGGCATCCGAACTGGGAAGCGACGATAGAAGCGAAAACTCATTGAGACATGAATTAGAGGAATTAATCAAGGTTCTCGCAGTGAAGCTGGCTTTAATGTATCGTGAGTCAAATCTATTAATCATTTCTTCTACACTCATGCAAAATGATAGTGCAAGGGTTTCACTTTATGAATTGGAAAGTTCAATGAAAGGGCTCATTGCCGCCGATAGGAAATTCATGCACCTATTGGAAGAAACCAAACGTGAGTTTGATGAAATTAAATAAAATATCGGATTTAATATCCAGTTGGAAATGATGAACGATGCTTTGGACTTCTGACCTATTCCATATGCCTAGATCAAGACTTTTAACTGTCATATAGAATAGGTGACATCTATTATACCTTATATATTCACTCCTAGCTTTATGAGATCGAAATAATAAAATCTTCCAAAACTTTCCTGAATATTCTTGAATACTTTCAATATTGTTAATGGCGCTACTTTGAGAGATCTTCTCCAACAGTAACAATAATTGCTAGATCTTGATTCAATAGACATATTTGGATTGCTAAATTAGGCCTATAAAGTGCCAAAAGTGAGTGTAATGCAAACCGCCCAATCAGTTGTGATGCTATCTTAAATTGTTGTTGCTACATTCAGCTTTAGACACTAACAGTAGTCCTAAAATGGGGCTGTCAACATTTTATTCTCAACAGTATGTCTAGCAATTTGCAGTGACAGTATCTGACGAAGAACAGTTGACAAGAATTGAGGGGGTAATCCCTAACCTATTATTTACAGACCAAAACTAAGTCTCCTAGGCAGTATAGGCATACTCTCGTAATCCAGCTTTTTCCGTCAATTTTCCACCTATTTTGATTAACACAAATTCCTTATTGCTATGATTGATAGAATCATATAATTCCCTTCCTATTCCTCTGTGTAATCCTTCATATTCCTCCATTGAAAGCTTCATTCTATTGCCGATCTCCTCCTCTAGATTCAATGCGGCTACTATTTCCTTGTAGGATGGTTGAATTACACCACTAAAGACCATTGCACTGCTACCGCTGCCGTAAGAACCAAAGCCTACCCTTTTACCATCCAGATCAGTTCCTCTCTTATATTCAAACTCTAGAGAGCTCCTAAATCCCATATACATTGAAGCAGTATATAGATTGCCGATTAATTCAGAAGCCTTTAAAGAGCTCGCCATCTTATTTTCATAGGCCTCATGGTAAAGTGATGTCTGCATAAACAGCCTCCGGAATTTCTCATCTGCTTTCATAAACTCTGTATCCGCGAGAATAGATTCAATAGTACCCCTGGGGTCCCTTGGAGAAGGCTCTTCTAACCCTATCTCAGTAATAACTTCCTTCCATCTGGGAAGGCTTCTCCACTCATGTCTTAACAGGTAAGCCAAAGCTTTCTCACCCATTCGTCTGTACGGTAGATGAACACTGATTAGATCAATATGATCCGTAATGGATTCCCCTTCCTTAAGATCAATTAGTCCATATTTCAATGCCTTTTCTTTATAACTGTCAAAGGCCTTCCTGACCTGTATCAGGTATAACAGATTTGAATAATTCCCGTTGACTAAAGGTGTTTCTTTTCCAAATGGCCGATAAAAATCATACTCATTTCTAATAATGGTAGACGTAACCTTCTGATCGAAGGCCAACAGTCTAGGATTCTCCTTGATCAGCATGGCTATTGCACCGGCTCCCTGGGTGTACTCTGCTGCCGAACCAATATCATATTTCGCAATATCACTTACAATCACGATTGCAGCTTTACCATTGTTTTCTTCAGCACGTATCCAATTTGCATTGTCATAAAGAGCGTAAGATCCGCTAACACATGCGAATTTGCACTCAATTCCCCCAGCATGTTCAAAAGAACCTTCACCATAAACTTGCTCCAGCATCCCAATTACAAAAGAATTCATTGCTTTTGATTCGTCAAGTCCTGATTCAGTTGCTACATACATTCTTCCAATGTCTTGGGGTTGCAAACCATTCTTTTCCATTAATGTCAGGCAGGCGTTGGCCGCCATACAGGCCGGATCTTGATTAACATCAACTATAGCCATTTTCCTAATCCCTATACCATATTCCAGCTTCTGAGGGTCAATTCCCCTCGCCTCTGCAAACTCCCTA
Source organism: Nitrososphaeraceae archaeon (assembly GCA_035641095.1). GTDB lineage: Archaea > Thermoproteota > Nitrososphaeria > Nitrososphaerales > Nitrososphaeraceae > TH5896. The sequence continues at coordinate 8,152 of DASQUV010000077.1, read as the reverse complement.
CAATCTACATAAAGCTTAGGAACGTAGATAGCCAGATCATCGATTCCTACTGGCATGATTACAAGATTTGTCTTTATAGACAATTTAAAGGTACTTCTAAGGTTATTTGACCAATCGTCTTAACCTGATTGACAACGGCAAATTTTGCTATTATAATATCCTAAAGTCCTCGACTAAGGAACAGTCAATCAAAAGTACCTAATTTTGTTATAGTAGTTATCCCTCTCGCATGGTCTATAACCTATCTGCCTTATGGACTCTATTATCTTGTTTGCGGTCATCTCAGTGGACCTTGCCCCTGTAGCACTAACAACCTCTTCTCCGATAAGAGTCCCCCCAAAATCATCCGCTCCATAATTCAACGCCAGCTGGGCCATACCAATTCCATTGGTTAGCCATGAGGACTGCAAATGATCAATCAACCCGTAGAAGACTATTCTAGAGATTGCAACCATCTTTAGCAAGCCTAATCCACCTGACGGATACCTCACTGAACCGTCCGATTGCATTTCGGTCTTGTTAGGCTCAAAGCTCCATGGTATAAATGACATAAAACCTCGTGTTTTTTCCTGCAATTTTGCAATTAGGAGTAGATGTTTTGCCCTCTGCTCTGTCGTCTCCACCGTTCCGTACATCATTGTTGCGGAAGACCTAATTCCTAGGCTATGAGCTTCCTCCATGATTCTTAACCATTCATCAGTCTTAATTTTCAATGGACTAATTATAGATTTTACGTCATCATCCAATATCTCTGCCCCTGCACCGGGGAGCGAGTCAAGTCCGGCCAACTTTAATCTATGAAGAATTTCACGTGTACTGCTCCTCTCTACTCTTGCTATCATATCTATTTCAGAAGCAGAGAGACCATGGATACCAATTTCAGGATATCGTCTTTTTATTTCTCGGAATGCTTCTTCATAATACTCGATCTTAAGATTTGGATTATGTCCACCCTGAATAAGAATCTGAGTGATGCCATATGCATTTTTTGCCGCAATCACACGGTCGAGTATCTGCCTCAGAGATAGTGTGTATGATTCTGAATGCCCAGGAGGCCTATAGAATGCACAAAATTTGCAATATGTTACACATACATTAGTATAATTAAGTATTATATTATTAACAAAGCTAGCATCCTTTCCAAATAGTTTGGTGCGCAAGTAATTGGCGGAAATACCTAGAGAATAAACATCATCAGATTCCAGAAGTCTAACGCAATCGCTTAACTTGAGGTGACTTCCACCCACAACGTTATTTACGATATCTAAAATATCTGACTTTTCGATCAGGTTCTGAGCAAACCGGGTCCCGCTATTCAATATACATGGTATGTGGACTAGTGATGATATTTATTCGTTACAAACCTTAGAACTGAAGAATGAACAAACAGAATAAATTTATCACAACCGCCTCTTTCTGTTGTACTTCCGATTCAAGAAATGAGTGTGAACCTTTTAGATTTTATTCAATGCAGTAACGCAGTATATCCACTCTTATCAATCCTTCAAAAATGCAACATGAAGATCTGAATTGGCCCAGATCGCCTTATCCCTATTTAGTAGTGGAGAATTGCATAGGCTTTATATTGACATTCACAGACATATGTCAACTGTATTGCAGCAAGGTAGTGAGCGAGTAACCCCTGCACTCGAGAAGGCGATGGCAGGCGAAGAACTATCATATGATGACGGAATGCAACTCATGAATGAAGAGAACCTTTTCCTACTGGGGGCAGTTGCAGACAGTCTACGCAGGCATAATAGCGGAAATACTGTAACATTCGTTTGTTCGTACTATCTCAATTATACGAACATATGTGCTGCAAGTTGTCCCCTCTGTGCTTTCTATAGAAAAGGCCAAGAGGGAGACGCCTATACCCTTACTACCGAACAACTCGTCGCGAGGGCCAGAATAGCAGTGAACGAATTGGGAGCCACTGAGTTACACATTGTTGGAGGCTTTCATCCGAAGTTGGGACTGGACTACTATGAACATATGATCATTTCTATTAAAAAAGAATTCCCTCATGTAAGTATAAAAGCACTCACTCCAGCTGAAATTTTTTTCATTTCCAAGCTGACTAAGAATTCCGTAAAGGAAATACTGACTAGATTGAAAGGTGCTGGGTTGGACGCATTACCTGGGGGTGGTGCAGAAATATTTCACGAGCAAACAAGAAATTTGATTGTAAGAGGGAAGTGTTCTGGAGAGGAATGGCTTGATACTGCCCGGCAAGCCCACGAATTAGGCTTGAGGAGCAATTGTACTATGCTCTTTGGCCATGTTGAGAAACCTGAACACATTGTTGATCATATTATCCGGATCCGGGAGCTACACAAGAATACCCATGGCTTCACTACATTCATTCCACTTAAATTTAGTCTAGAAAATACCGAGCTTGAGAAGAACCATCTGCTTCAAAGAGAAAGCCCATCGACGTATGATCTAAGAGTTATAGCCGTTTCAAGAATCTTACTTTCAAACGTACTAAATAATATCTCTGTATATTGGATAGCCCTTGGAAAGAAGTTGGCCCAAGTCGCGCTTCATTACGGTGGCAACGATTTGGTCGGAACAGCGTTCTCTGAGGAAATATTCAGAGCAACAGGAAAGCATAATGTAACTTCAACACAAGAGCTAATCAGTTTAGTTGGTGAAATTAATAGGCAGCCCGCCCAACGTGATACTTTTTTCAATATTCTCAAACATTTTTAGCTGGTATTTGGGAATGTCTTAATATATTTTTGGACTTTTTCGATGGTACTCATGTATTCTACCAGATATTAATCTTATTCAAAAAATTTACCTAAATTTTGATCAGACTTGAGACATTTTCCTTCAGGATCCCCTTACTTGATGCCAGCTCAAACATTTTTTGGATGGATGCAACACCTTCCGTCCCCATGTCTATAGTTAACCTGTTTACGTACATTCCTATGAATTTACCGATCACTTCTCTGGCCTGATTTCTGCTGTACGTCATGGCATAATCCAGTGCGTCATCAAAATGATTAAGCCCGTAGAGGATAGATTCTTTAAACAAGTGCTCAAATTCCTTAATCTGGAAATCTGACATCGTTTTTGAACTTGCAACATTTATCCCAAGTGGAACCGCCAGGCCATTTGTGATGTCATTCCACCAATCCCCCAGATCGAGGACCTTTAAGAGACCATATGCATGATAAGTGATCTGCCCTTCATGAATTACCAAACCAGCATCAACTTCTCCCCTCTTTACAGCACTGGGAATCATGTGAAATGGTATCTCAACGTCGGGGTAGTTCCCTAAAGCAATCCTTGAAATCAAGTATGCCGAGGTCATTCTTCCAGGCACAGCAATCGTCGCATGACTGAGTTCGGGGATTGTGAATCTTTTCTTCGAAATAATCACTGGACCATAGTTAAGGCCAAAACTGGCGCCACAGCGTAAGATAACGTAATTCCTCAGGAATGCAAATGTATGCGCAGAGATCGCAGTAACGTCAAGGTCGTGATTCAGTGCCCTCTTGTTAAGGGTTTCAATATCCTCTATTACGTGCTTGAATTCGAACAAAGTACTATTCACCTTGCCTGATGCAATTCCATAAAACATGAATGCATCATCAGCGTCAGGTGTATGACCTAACCTTAATTCAATCACACAACGTTGAACGTATCAGAGTCTTATATGCTTCTCCTTAATGTCTGCTAGATGAGGGCAATGTCGATTGCTGCATTCATCTCCTTGCCCGTCAGAGTCAGGTACCGAGTCTGCAAACCAAAAAAGGCTATTTAACGTTGCACCAAACAATGACAAGTGGATTAGAATGTAACTGGGAATCTATACTAACTCTTCTCTTTATCATATCCAAGAGTAGTAGCATATGGGGAGTAAGTTCAGAGCTAATCCCGCTAAAATAATCCCAATTAGCTCAATTGAATTATAAGTATCTGCTGTAGAATAATGTCCTGACTCCTAATGAGGTTGCCATTAAAGGATACTCAAAATAGTAATGTTCAAGAAGTAAATTCTATCTTCTATCAGGTTGGAGAGTGTTACCTACGCTCAATATCTCCAAAAATTTCAATGCAAGAGGTAAACGTTATGCTCGCAGATGGTACCGTGACACAGTCACCTACATTCGATATTGGAAACGTATTGAAATACTTCGAAAACCTTGTTCGATCTCTATCTGGCTGGCAAATTTCTGGCATATTTCAATCCAAGGTTGAGGATTTGAATAGGATCTATTGCGAATTTAGGAAAACTGCAGGCAAATATGACGTCAGAGGATACTTTGGAATTCAATTTCATGCTCTCCCTTATTATCAGGTTAACAAAAAAGTGCTTGACATACAAAAAAATCTCAGACAATTGGAAGATAAAGGTATTCAATACTATTCCCAGATCTCTCAGCAAGCAAACAAGACGATAGAGGAGGAATTGTCACTAAAAGGGCTTGCAAAAATGAGCGATGATGAGTTATTTAAGAATCTGCTTGAAAATGAGGGGCTCTATGGTGATTTAGTGAAGAAGGCCGAGTCGGTTGAAAGTGAATTCCCTCAATTCCTTGATATTGATCGTCAAAGGAAATTACTAATCCAAGATCTGGAGAACCTTGTAATAGAACTTTATCAGGTTTCACCAGTTTTGATTGATTACAATAAATTAATGCAGGGGGAAGCGGGAGTTGTCATGTACGTAGACGTTGGAACTATTAAGAATGAAAAAACGGGACAAATTGATTCTTTCGTCAATACTAAGAGGTGGTCCTCAATCCACTCTCATCAGATCATTTCTACACTAATAGAGCTTCGAGATGCGATGGATCGTATATGAAATCGCCATTCTTCAGTTAGGCCAGAGTTAGTAATATATCACATGAAACTGGTATGGCTCTGAATTCAAGTAGGATATCAAGTAAGATATCAAAAAAACTTACTTGACCTGAATAGCACCTGGGGATAGTGGGAGATAGTCGATGTACATACTAAGTAAGCAACTTCAATATAGGCAAGGGAGCCTAATGAATATTCTCAGATAAGATGCTCAAAGATATAATAAAGAATCGAATCGACTCGTCAAAACCGCGAGAAGAAGGGCTAACTTACATGATAGACCGGCTGCCTAGCATAGATAGCGAAGTTATTGAAACTCTTTCACCGATAGTAGATATAGTGAAGATCTATGGAGCTTATCCGCTTTTGATTCCAGATTTTATTCTCCAAAAGAAAATTGGAATTTATCACAAGCATGGAGTCCAAGTGTCGCTAGGAAGTACGATGGCCGAGTACGCGATAATAGAAAATGTATTTGAAAGGTTCGTAACTGAGGCTGCTACGATAGGTATTGATGTTATAGAGATAAGTGAAAACAATCGTGATTTGAGCTTGGAAGAAAAAGAAGAAATTGTCAAAATTATCGAATCAAAAGATATGAGGTACTTGTGGAAAATCGGCAGGAAAGATCCTAGGCATCAACTAACCGTTGAACAGATTCTTTCACGAACTGAACAGAGTATTAAGCTTGGTAGTAACAAGGTTATACTGGAGGCAAATGAAGGAATAGGTGTAGGAATTTACGATGAACGTGGAGCAGTGAAATGGCACCTTATGGGTGCGCTTACATCAAAATTTCCACCGAGAACCTTCGTTTTTGAAGCGCCACTTGAATCGCAACAATCCGCACTTATAGCTGAGTTTGGACAACGTGTAAACTTGGCAGAAGTTAGGCCCGACTTGCTCATGTCTGTCGAAACACAACGAAGAGGGTTAATGTCAAAAGCAGCGTACGGGGTTTCCTACTTTAGAAAGGATCCAGAAGGTGGTCCTGCGTCCAAATTTATTTACTACATAATCAAGACTAAATACCCTATAGAACAGAGCGAATTGATCCGAATTAGTCATTTGCCTAGGAGAACAATTCAAAATGCCATTGAAGATCTTAAGGACCAGGGATTAGTTCTGGAGAAAAATAGCCTGGATGATACCCGACGTAAGGCCTACTATCCGGTGCTTTCTGAATGGCTTTAACCATTTCAGTTCTATAGGTAGTATTTAGATCATATGCTAATAGAATAAATATTAATAGGATTGCCCCTGATACGCACGATAGCTGCATATCCCATTGACAAAGTTTGATTATGACTGCTTTGCGATTTCAAGCCACTATCCGTTCTTTTTATAACTTAATTGGGTTCTATCTGCCTCAATCCAAAATCTATAAGTTTTTAAATCTCAGCAACAAAAATTAGAAGGAGAAAGCTACGTAAGTAGGCGAATATTTGTGACCAAACAGGAAGAAACCCCCAACGAACAGAGAACCGAACCTAGGGAAGAGACATTAAAAGTGACAAAACCCATTGAAGGTCATCTCGCTACCACGCCTGATTCATCTTTAGATTTCGCTCAAGAACTAGTAGACTATTCAAAGCGTTTGGAAACATGTCGAAAGACGCTGCATATGGCAGGTAAGACAATCAGGGTAGGGACTACACCTAATGAGATACTACGTGAAACGAGGAATTATACTCTCTTGCACTATATGCCTATGACAAACAAGACTTTTCCAACCCCAATACTAGTCGTATATGCCCTTATGAATAAATCATATATTCTCGATCTGCAGCCTGGTAGAAGCTGGATCCAAAATCTTCTTCGCCAAGGGTTTGATGTGTATCTTGTTAATTGGAATGCTCCATCATCTATAGATAAATACGTTTCATTCGATGATTATGTAAATTATTACTTAGACCATTGTGTTGAAATTGTAAGGAAAAAAAGAGATGTGGAAAAGGTAACCTTACATGGCTATTGTCTTGGCGCAACGATGTCTGTAATGTATACAGCAACACATCAGGAGAAAGTTAGAAATTTAGTGACCATTGCTCCTATAATAGATGCAGATCAAGACTCAACAGTTCTCGCAAATTTTGCCAAGAATATCGATGTCGATAAATTAGTAGATACATTGGGGAACTTTACAACTGAGCAACTTTACACATGTTATTCGATTCTAAAACCGTTTAAGCAGGGGGTAAACAAGTATATCAACCTAGTGCAAAATATTGACAATAAAAAGTTCGTTGACAACTTTCTAGGAGTTGAGAAATGGCTTTATGATACACCCCCTATTGCAGGTGAAACATTTAGGCAGTGGATAAAAGATATCTACCAAAACAACTTGCTTGCAAAAAATGAAATGCGAATAAAAGAAATTTCAGATAGGAATAATCAAGTAGCAGATGACCATAACATTTTAGATCTTTCCAAAATAACAGTACCACTACTAAATATAGTCGCTGAAGAGGACCACTTAGTTGCGCCAGCAGCCAGCTCTGTGTTGAATGACTTGGTATCGAGTAAAGATAAACGTTTGATGAGATTCCATACCGGTCACGTTGGACTTATTGCGAGCAGTTATTCTCAAAATAATGTTTTGCCTAAAGTAGGGCAATGGATAAAATCTAGATCCCAATAACCTATGGTCCGATCTTAGTAGACGTAGTTATTTAAAATGGGCCAGATGAGTGTTTTTTTGCATAGACTCTTTAACCTTTGATAGAAGATATCACAACCTCTTAGTGCTCATAATTCTTTACTAAATTTAGATATGCATATAATAGGTCAGGCAACTACATTTTAAAAAGGAAAAATTTGATCCTGTTGACACGACCAAATAGGCTGAACTATATTAATTGAAGATATCTAAAAACACCTTGCGACGGCAGGATCATATCATGAAAAAAATGATCTTTAAGTAGTTCCAAGCGCATATGCATTCCGCATTTTATGTGTTACCATTTTATGTGTTACCAATCAAATTATCAGACTGATTACGCCAATGTTTATTTGAACCCACTGACATTAAATTCATCGTAGCCGATTGGTAATTCTTCATTCTTCATTCTTCATTCTTCATTCTTCATTCTTCATTTTTCATGTATCTAGCTGGGTAATTCGGAAAGAAATAATTTAAGCACACCCTGGAGCTCTTTGACTGAATTCCATATCCCCAAATTCATAGGGGGCATGCCTTAGTGACCATAAACCTTTTTTAAGAGAAATTAGATTGAGCTAGATATATGCAGTATTTTACCGCCCTTAAAATTGGTCAAAAAAGGGTTAAATCTGCCCAGGATTTCCTGAAGACTTATGCGGAAAATGCTATGCC
>DASQUV010000076.1:0-5183 GCA_035641095.1 Nitrososphaeraceae archaeon | reverse complement strand
TCCTCCTAATTGTTGTACCTTTGCAGAGTAATCTTCTACTGAATTTACACCAATATAATTAAGAATCCCTTTCTGCTCCGGCATCATTCTGGGCATCATTCCTCCTGAGACAGCGCTGTTTCCTTCATGATCTTTTGTGGTGATCCCCCAATACTCGACACCCTCTGGCAGCTTGTCCGCCGATATCTTTTCGATATTCCATCCGAACAGGTCACTGTAGAACCTTTTTGATCTATCAACATTGTCTGAGGGTATTTCAAAATGTACTATTGTTGGCATATCAAATTGTAAACATCAGTATCTAATAAATCAATAAGGGAAAAAGAGTATAGTTTATTTGGGCCGTTAATTACTCAAGTGCAAGCTTATAAGTTGTCATGTAGCTACACCTCGTTGGAAAAGCAAAGGATTCTGAAGAAGAATTGTAGTCACGTGGTTCTCAGTGCTTCTTCGGAAGGTTTGGTCCATGATGAAATCTGCTTATATCTAAGGTCGTCTTTAGGCGTTCCAAAATACATGAACAGATGCAGATTACACACTTAAAAGTAAGGTTTGAACCATTCTGTCGGACATTGCTAGATAATTCATAACATTAAGGGGTATTTATAACACAGGTTTAGACGCTATTACTCTCAGATCTAGTTGAGACAGTTTCAATGCTGACTAAAAGGAATCGTGCCCTCTCTCGTTTTCTCAGCCGTATTTCTGCTGCATGCTCTCTTAACCTTAATTTGTAGCGTAAATTTCTTGGTTTGGCCCTTAATCGATAACCGCAGCAAGGACACCACAGCCCTCCCCATACGGTGAACATTTCACATATTTGGCATCTCTTCTGGCCAGACGCATACCTTCCCCAAGGTCCTGTTAGTTTTTGAGCTTTGTGTCTTTCGCAAATACCTTTGCAGGCCATTCAAATCATCCAAACGTGAGGATATATTTTTCGCAATGCGACCTTATAAAATTAGCAGAATAACGTTTGATTGTAGAAGAATGGCTATGGGTGGATTCGGTGGATACTTGTTTAATGAGATTGGATGCATGTAACGTGACGGCTCCAAGTTTATCCAGTTGAATATTATGCTCTCCTTCTTTATATTAGAATCAACGACCTGAAGCCCTACTTGAGTTATGCTCCTATTATTGAGGCTTTAATCTTCTTGGCAAACACCAGGTGCGTTGCCTACCCCGTTACGATAGGCCTTAAATCGTCATATATCTCTCCAAATAACTGCAAGCATCTCCTTCCTTTCTTGGTAATTTCGTAGTACGGGAATGGTTTAATATCCAACATAACCAAAAGTCCGAGCTTGACAAGAATTTGCAAATACTTGACTGTTTGTGGATGGGTTAGACCAGCTTCATACCCTATCCGTGTTTGATTCATCTGATTGCGATATAGGGGCCTTGCATCATATACTATCTCGAGAACTTCTTTAAGAATATCACTTTGATCCCGCTGCACCATTGAAATTGCTTATCGAGATCCGATAACAAACTAACGTATATACAAACATTTATCCTTAACGCACTTCGGCCTACTTCCTCTAGTTAGGATTGATCTCAGGAGAACGAATGGGCAATTGAGCCATTCACCATGGGCTTCTCTAAGTGTAACCTTGCTTCTTATTCAGGGGGGATGAGTTTCTGCCTCAAAAATCTCCGGTTACACAAAGGGACAAATTGCCGGTTCTCAAGTCTTTTCAGCTTTATCTAGCAAATCTGGCAAGCTCTTTTGTTACTTCAACCATCCTTTTCATATCTCTCCCGACAGAAGAAAATAGATGACCAACTATAATATGATCTGTGCCCATTGCCTTGATCTGTTCAATGTCACTTCCTATCTGGTCGATGGTACCACTAATAGGTGTTCTTGGCTGATTAGGAGTGAAATCAGACTCGAGTATATTTGGATACAGACACATATAGATACTAATCTTTGAAGGATCCTTATCGGCTTTCCTTGCACTTTCTTTCAAACTATTTATTGCTTGCTCAAGCTGCTCTAATGGACCAAAACCAGCCACTCCTATCCACCCGTCTGCATAGTTTACTATCCGCGAAAACGTCTTCTGACTGAACCCGCCAAGTAATATCGGTGGATGCGGTTTTTGGGCAGGTTTAGGTCCTATTTTTGATGCAGGTATATTGTAAAATCGACCCTTAAATTCTACAACGTCATTAGTCCATATTTTTTTCAACACTTCAAGGTATTCATCAGCTCTGGCCCCTCTCTCTTTGTAAGGAATGCCCGAGACTTCATACTCGTCCTTTGACCAACCTATACCAAGTCCAGCAATCGCTCTTCCGTCGGAAAGGATATCGAGTGCAGTAAATCGCTTACTTAACAATACTGGGTTCTGAAAGAACATGTCAATTATCGATGTACCGAGAGAAACTTGCTCAGTTAGTGCTGCGACGTACGTCAGAGTCGCTAAGGGGTCTAGAACATGCTGATACGCAGCGGGTAGTGACCCATCAGGGGAAGCCACATATGGAGTCCGTGGTTGAATTGGCCACAATAGTCGATCTAACGCCCAAATTGAGTCGATACCTTCCTTTTCCGCTTCAGTCGCAACATAGAGAATGTTCTCTGTAGTAACATTCTCGCCAACGTGTGGTAGAAATAGCCCAACCTTCATATAACACCTTGTACTCTCGTGCCCTTAAAGGCATTTCTGGTTCTAAATTTTAGGTGCCTGATTCCGTAAATTGAAAAGGACAATAATTGTACCCCAAGAATAAGTCAGAAGCGCATATTGGTTTGCAAAGTAATGTTTTATATGTGTGTTTCGCGCAATCTCGTACGCTGTACCAAAAGTACAATGAAGCAGACATAACCGGAACCTAATACCTCATCAATACAGGGATTTCTGTTAAGGCAGGGGAGTTCCTGTGGAAATTGGAAATAATTTAGTTGATGGGGCAAGGGATTTGGCTAGTATAGGAGAAAATCAAACCTGCAAAGGTGATCCCCATCCCAATTATTTTTAGCTTTAAGCGCAAATACTCCTTATTGGCACATGCCCGAACACGTAATTACTTGAAGCCAAACCATCATGTTCAGAGTATAAAATGGTTACGCACTAGAAGTCCTTCTCCAGTGTTCGCACTAGAAAATCGTTACTATTTGGAATCGCATAGTATTTTATGAAAGTTAATATCTTGCCAAATTATTAATATAACTCGAGTTATCATTGTTCGTAAATGGATCATCATCTTGTATCTCAGTTATATCTTTCGATATTATTATCTTTTAGTCTTGCTCTGGTAGCCCTAAATTCTAGCCCTTATATGGCCAGTGCAGGACCATTAGAATTCTCGTCCTCAATAAGAGGAGGAGCGACAGGCACGATTAGCTGTCCGGTGGGAAGTTCCTCTGACACAACACTATCATTTATCGCCCTTTCTAGCCCGAATGGAACTGTATCTGGTAACTGGACTTTGTATAACTTTGATCCTGATAGTCAAGGCCCCGGAAAGATAATCCAGGGACCAGTTTATTCTGGTAACATTAGTCTTGAAGACTTTACTGTTAGGGGAGAGACAGTTGGTCAGCAAGATGCGATCGCCATATGCGATCCTCCTCTCTTTGGCCCTATAAGGATAAGCGGGACTTGCGGAAGGGAGGTAGAAATGGCAGTTGTATTTCAAACTGACAATCCTCTTGAGGATGCTGAATCATTTAGCGGATCAGCTGACTGCCAGTCAGGCTTGAATACTAATGGTTCAAGATAATATCGTTGGAATTAGCATGCTGTCCTCGACCTGACAATCATAAGGGATCATATATCAAATCTTGACAGGTCCTAGTCTAAGAACCTCAATTTGGCCAAGTATAATACATATATGAGCGGAAATAATTTTATTAAATGACACGTGGATTTGCTCCTACTGGAGAAATCAACAAGTTGCATGGGGAATTCAGTTCCGATAATTTACGTTTGAATGCAAAATACTGACTATATTTTTCTAGCGGTGATAAGGATTGTCCAATGGTGACTATCTCACTTTTCTGAATCACAATTAACTAAACAAATTTGTCTCACCAACGCGTAAAAGGTTCTAACAAAATGATAAAAGTTAAAAAATTATCCCGCGTTCTGGTTGCGATAGATGGCTCCAACGAATCAATGCGTGCGGCTGAATATGCCTTCTCAATAGCAGTAAACAACGAAGCAGAGCTTATTCTTCTTCATGTCTTTTATTCTCAATTAGCGTACGCATATACTTCATATCTGTCGAAGGTTCAAGATTCATCCTCTTTCGATGCCATTTTGCGTTCCGCTGAGGAGCAAGCAAATTGTTGGTTTAACGTTATCAAAAATAAACTGGAAGAGGGGAATGGACAGAGAATAGGAATTAAGAGCGAGGTAATTGTAACTTCTACCTCAGTATCCAAAGCAATATTAGAATACGCCGAACATAATAAAATTAGCTTAATAGCTATCGGTGCTAAGAGTAAATCTGCTTTAAAGAAAGTACTGCTCGGAAGTGCGACATCTGAGCTGTTGATAAATTCGCCTACTCCTGTACTGGTTGTTAAATGAGACTGTAGAAGTTGATCAACAGCGAGAGGCTCCCTAGTCCCCCCCAGAGAAATTCGAAATCAACATTTTGTTTTTTGGTAATGTCTGGGAATTCATGAAAACGTTGCTGAAAGAAAAGCACTGAACAGATCTAATCCAATCAAATCAGAAATAGGAATCTGGAATATCAGGCCATATCTAGTTAATTTCCCTCGGCCTTGTATCTAGCTTGATCGGGCTCTTGACCGATGAACATTTTTGTTTTTCTCTTTGGTTGGTACTGCTCCTTATCCTCTGTTTACTGGACAGAATAGTATAAGCCCGCTACAGTTGACCGGTAAGCCCGACGACATATTAGCAGCAAAATCTAATTACACGAGAACAGGATTCACAACTGATCCTTTGGCTGTATTTTCTTCTTTCCTAATAGATATGGGGTCAAGACTTTGTCTTAGCTTTATTTTATATCTCAAGTTCCTTGGTTTTGCTCGTAATCTATACCCGCAGCACGGACACCATTGCCCTTCCCATTTAATAAATAGCTCACAAATTTGACATCTCTTCTGACCAGTTGCATAGCGGCCAGCGCCCATAGGCTTTCCTGCTTTGTGTCTAATGCATATTCCTTTACAAACCAAATTATATTACCTAGTAATA
>DASQUV010000075.1:0-4093 GCA_035641095.1 Nitrososphaeraceae archaeon | reverse complement strand
CATTTCCTGTATACTTCTACCTCATTTATATGAAGTATCTGAGAGTGACTACTCACCCCATTCGTGTATTAGGTTTATTCTTTTGCTATCTGTATTAGTTTAAAGATAGGGCGACCATGGAAGAATGGCCACTAACGTTGTTGGTCGCCTATCTATGAAAAGATACTTTGGTTGTTTCTAGCGTACTTACTAATATTGCTTTTTGTTTAAGATCCTTTTGCCAATAGATCGCATAGATAGTATTGAGAAAAAGGTAGGACGGCCGAAAAGTATTGAGGTACTTGGGGCCCCTACCTTAACGATATGCAGGTTCCTTTAAAACTGTCACCTTGGTAATGGTTAGTCAATGACGATAGGAAGACAAAAATGGATGAAGGCAGTCAAATACATATTCTATATGGTTTATGTCGATAGAGGAGTAATAATTAAAAAGTTTAGGTGTTAAAGACGTGTCTGAAGTAAAGACAAAGCAAGTTAACAAGGAAAAAGAAGACTTAAAACCTATTGAAATCATTCAAAAGAGTAAATATGAAAAGTTAGAACGTAAGTATAAAAGACTAGTACTCAGACAGGACAAAATAGTACAGAAAGTAGAGGACTTGAAAGATGTTATCAAACACATGCGTTTCGAAGATACATGCGTTAAAGGAGTCATATTCCGTTATCTAAAACCTAGGTATAGACCACGAATAACTGAAGATGGAACTGAATTATGGAGTGCCAATGGAAAACATTACTATACTTTAAATGGTTCCACTTTTGAACCAACGAATATCATAACGTCATTTAGTCCTTGGGGACTAATGGGTTATAATAAACCAATGAACAATAATAGATACTGGAAACCTGAAAAACTAGTGGAAGAGATCGCTGGTCCTAAATGTTCTGTTAACTTTTCAGATCCAAAGGAAGACGAAGGGTTTGATCGTATTGGATGGTGTATGACTTAAAGGTATGAGGTTAAAATGTCGTAGACTGCAAAGAAAAACTGTAACGTGTACATTTTGTAGAAATAGTGAAGGTTATCACGAGGTTCGACTGGCAGGTTGTTGGATAGACTTGTGTGCATGCTGTAAGGTAGAATTGGAAACAACGAATCAGGTTATTCCTACTATTTAGTCACCGCTGAGACCATTTAGTACCTGTGGAACGGCCCTAAGTATCTAGGTGTTAGTTGCTGTTAAGTCTTCTTTTAGCTTAGTTAACAACATTGTATAATTTTGGTAACATTCTTTCACGAATGAATTCATTCAAAATCACTAGTGATGCTATAGTGGATAACGTCAGGTATTCTTAATATGACAGTAGTGACTACTTATTTCACAATGAACCACAACTTATTAGCAACAGTGGTGGGAGCCGCGCTCCTGTTCACTACTGGAATTGTCCCAATGATATTTGAGGGCAATCAAGCCGCAACAGCATATCCGATGGAAAAGCGAGGCGATTACGGCCACGGAATGATGAAACCAGGCCAGTATGCTGCTGGTACAATGGCGAGCATCCAAAATGATGAAAGCGGGAATCCTGCTTGGATAGTGTCTGGGCATTGGAAGGCGAGCCTAACTGAAGGCAAAGCTGGAGAATATGGAAATCAAACGTCTCTACCATCAAACTCAACTTCGGCTATGGGACAAGATATGTCGAATAAGGTTGCCAAATTCGTATCATCGTTTGACATGGTAATGACTAATGGCTCTGCATTACATGAGCATCAGATATACAATTTCACTTTAACTGGAATGTCTATGCCAAATAATACTACTATGACATACAATGGGACTGGTACGATAACTATGAGAGAGGGCCCTGTCCATGATGTATCCATGAGTGCAACAGTAATGGAGGGTGATGCTATAAGTTTATGGATAGACCCGACTAAGATAGACAACCATTTTGGAGATACCCCAATATACGGAACAGTCACCAAGGCAGTCGATATAATGAAGTAGATCCACTCACTTTGCTTAAATGTAGTAAAAAAAGATAACACCTTTTTCTTTGTGAAAACAGTCTGAAGCGATCTGCACGCACAGTTGCATAACAAAATGCTACCTACTTGTTGTTGTGACATTTGCAGGAACAGTATATATTTTGTTCACATGACTTTGCGAGTCCCATGTTACACCAAATAGGATATTATAAACGATTGGAATACTTGAACTCTGGTTTTGGGATGATTGATATGTCGATGTACTAGTATTGACTAATGCACAATCTTGTAGGTTATGAAGTTAACTTGGTACTTTGGTTGTCTCTGAACTGTCTTCGGGGACTTTTTAGGATTTGCCTTGTTCAATGTTAGAGGCCGCCTATTCATTTTATTCTCCTTCTCTTTTCTTTCAATTTTATAGTGGCATGAATAACAATAGACACAAGTAGTACACACATGTTGACTTCTCTTACTACACTCTATACAATTTCGGTATGGAGGAGATAGGTGATGATCTGCAAGGTACTCGTGCATCTTCAACATATGAATATACGGTCAGATAGATAATAGTTAGAATACTAGCCAGAGAGGGGGTGTGTTTATGTCGCGCGCACATTAGTCTATTATTTACTGTAATCCCAAGTTGAGTAATACCTCGGAGTTATATGAAGAACAACAGATTTACCTTTCTTCAGTTCATCTCGAACTACAAAGTATCTTCGGATCTTCTAAATTCCGCAAATATCTTATCATGATCTTTTCTCAGACACTAACGTTGACATATAACGCTCACATCTCCCTGTATTCTAGCAATTCCCTTTCCTCTTACTCCTTTATATGGAGGATTTGGATCGTCGATACAGAAGTAAACATTCCATCTTGAGATTTCGAGTTTTCTTCGACTCTCACATTAGGATACGTTATGATATAGAATTTGTCATTCGACTGATCGTAGTAGTACTCTACACGATGAATATTTGGATGGAAATTCTTATCTACAGTTCCAAGATGTAAATCTAGAACCTTGGTCATTAAGAAATCCTTTACCTCCTGTTCTTTCAGAGACGTGCCAGAACTAGGGCTTGCGTTTAGGATCTTTAACATACAGAAGTGGGCGTATTCGTGTATTTAATTTGTTTCAGTATGATATAATTACAATCTAGTGAACATCTAATACAAAAGAATCGTGACAAATCTTCGAATATTCGGGACATCACAAATATGCAGTAAAGTTTGTTATATTTACACCGAGCCGAATTCTATGAAGGAACAATTCTAGACAATTTTAGGCCATTACAGGTAATCAGAGGAAGAGATTACCGATT
This sequence comes from Nitrososphaeraceae archaeon, assembly GCA_035641095.1. Lineage (GTDB taxonomy): Archaea > Thermoproteota > Nitrososphaeria > Nitrososphaerales > Nitrososphaeraceae > TH5896. The sequence goes on along the minus strand of DASQUV010000075.1, from coordinate 835 downwards.
GTGACTCTTTGTGCGCAGATTTTCAGATAAATCTAAAACGAACTCATCAATTTCCCATGTGTATTTTGTTCCATACGATTATAATGTATCTATGATCCTTAAGTCAAATAGGGATAGTTTAACTAAGTGATTTATATTACAAATGATCAATTCGTTGAATCAGTTATTTTCTATAAGTTTGCCCTTCAGGATGGTCTCGATCTTTTTCCTTGTACTACTTTTTGGATTTTTTGTCATTGCATTTGATTGGCATGACCAAATCAATGTGCATGGGTCCGTAGATTGCGACCTCCAAACATCCGCATCGGTGGATTGTCCTACGTCGTCGGGAGAAGTAGAAACCAATGATGATGACGATGACAGTGGAAATATTGAAGATCAAATCCCTTCAGTCATACCATTTCCATAGTACGGCGCGCGAAGTTAATTTGCCATAATACAACTGTTTTGCGTGCAAAGAATTTAGATGTTTGATCTTGTACCCTACTTCACGTCGACCTACTACACCTAAAATGATTTAACGAATAATTCTTGATGTCATACGTTCTTATTCTCCAGACGCGAGAATCGTCGCTATGGATTTAAGTCCAATAAACAATAGATACCAATGAAAAGGTATCTTCAAGGAGAATGCCTGATAGATAGGCCATGGTTGTCGGATGCCTTTTTGAGTATGAATCCCTTTTGGCAATGCCGTGTGTGTGGGACTTCTGGCACACACTAGATATTTGTTATTATGTATTGACTATAGGCTCTAGATAGTCTTCAATCTCGCTGAATAACTGTAGATATCGAAGGCCTTTATCAGTAATTTTGTAATGTGAGAAGTCTTTAG
>DASQUV010000074.1:0-4753 GCA_035641095.1 Nitrososphaeraceae archaeon | reverse complement strand
CTCATGACAAGATATGGGAGTAGGATCCTAAAAACTTCGATACTTTAGCTAAGTGAGTGAGTGGGCTGTTTGAGCCTACAGCATCACTTAATGTACGATTGGTCAAGCTCCAAACCTTACAAACTCTGAACTTGAGAATGTTCCGCAGTTATCGGATCCTGGAACTATGTGCTTGTACTATGTAGATATCCCTCCGCAGAATTTAAGGATTGTAAATATATGTCTGTATATCAGTAACGATATCGAACCCTATTCCCGTATACACTACTATCTGTTAATGTAAGGTAGGATTTAGATTTTTGCGCCAGGCGATTTTCCGAAGTAGGCTTTAACTTGAGGTCTATACAGAAAGTATACTATTGCTATGTTGATTGCCAGGTTTATTGCCGAAAAGAAGTTTCCGCTCACAATTGAGATAATGGCAAGTGCAATTCCAATGTACGATAGGATTAATGTAACAGACCACGCCCATCCCTTTGCCTTAAATAGGCCATAACTAACGACCAGATATCCAATTCCTATTGCTATTAAAACGCCGCCTATCGCGAAAAATACTATGCCTAATTCAGGAACAAGTGCCGCAAATCCAAAAACAAAAAGTCCGCCAGCGATAAAAACTACCCCTGTTATGATAACGAGAATTGCTATTACTTTAACAGCAAGAGGTCGATGTTTAGAATTTCTTTCCGTATTGTATCATGTCTTTGTAATTACCTAGGAATATAATTAATAGGGTGAAATAATTTTATGATACGGCTAACATTATGTTAACTTTGTCCCATCTTATGGGGCGTTATTTTATTGATCGCATAACATCAAACACATGTGAGTCAAACATGATTACTCGTCCTTTGGATATATGCACTTATAGAACTACATACATAATGTCAGCAATTAGCGTCACGAGTCAAAATGATGTGTCCCTGAAAAACGGGATTCCATTTTACTTGGCAGGAATTGCATGCATTTCAACAGGAGACCGGCGGCTTGAGCTCAATAACTACAATCTCCTTGGCCAAACCCTGAGGTGGAGGTGTGGAGTCGGTATTAGACGATACCACTTCCCAGTTAGAAGGATGTTGTATTCTTATACCAAAATGAGGATTTTCATAAGTCACCCATTGTTGTTCTTGGAATGAATCAGAGTCATGCTATGCAACAGGGGGAGGAATTTAAATGACAAACATGGTACTGTATCTTTGTCAGGAGAATGCAATAAGCTAGGTTAGAATCAGATGGATAGATAAATTGAGGTGAAAATTCTGTTAACGCTATATCTCTGAAGTCACTGGCTTTATTATTAATCCCTCTCTTCTTTGCTACTCAGTAATCCTAAACGAGTTTAACATTATTCGTTTAGAAAATCATCTTCATTCTTTGCAGCAAGGACATCGGTAACAGATCCTAAAGTCCCTTTGACCTTTAGAATATGCTGTTCCAAAATACAAGTTGCTGCAAGGTATTTCCTTTTCTCCAGTAGTCATATTTTTCTTTTAATTGATCCTTATTATCTTCCTGCCTCAATATTCCTTGTGGCTATCAATTCAGATTCAGATAGACTTAGAGGATTTCTACAAGCAAAGATAGCCAATAGGAAGAAACAGATTCACGCCACTAGATCAGGTGTATAGAATCGTGGGTTCAATGTAAGATTCAATTGTTTGGGCTAGCAGTTGATAGAAATGTATTTACTATCTAACAACAGCAGCAGCGCAAGAGGAGGACAGTCTATCCTGTAACTAAAGGTCTAAGATCTCCGCAGACAGAGAAGCAATACAAATGGCATTATGGGTTGGGCGACCGTGGTCTCTTAACATAAGGCACTCCTTAGGGATTTTGTTGATACCTTGAAATATGATGTCTCTAGACGGACTGATACAATGGTATCTTCTACTCTCTCTTCCTTTTCTTCATGTAAGTTGGTTACTGAATCAGCAATGGAAATACAGCAGAAGATTTTATCTTCTAGTATTGGTAATAGTAGAACACGGCTTCTTCAAGGACAACGGCAACAACAGTCCCATCGACACACCCATGAAATCATCAAACAGATTCTTCAAACTGTCCATTCAAGGACAAGAAAAGGCCATTATTGCAAATCACTAGATATAGCATATGGGTGTGAGTTAACGTGGGCTCAGTTCAGACAGTATCGAGACCTATTACTTAGTCGTAAACTACTGGCTTCGCCTGATACTAAAGCCTTTTCACATTACAAAATTACTGATGAAGGCCTTCGATATCTGCAGTTATTCAACGAGATTGAAGACTATCTAGAGCCGTAGTCAATACATAATAACAAATATCTAGTGTGTGTGCCAGAAGTCCCACACACACGGCATTGCCAAAAGGGATTCTTATCCAAAAAGGCATCCGACAACCATGGCCTATCTATCAGGCATTCTCCTGGAAGATACCTTTTCATTGGTATCTATTATTTATTGGACTTAAATCCATGGCGACGATTCTCAAGTCTGGAGAATAGGAAGGGATGGCATCATAACTATACCAAATGAAAGAAAACCGAAGACATATAGTTAGTCATCTGGTTAGTAGGCTGCCGCTGGTCATTTGTATGCCATGAAAGAGGAGAGTCATACGACGACAGCCACCTCATCCTCAAAATCGAGACAGTTATGAAATAATTCAACAGATACTTCGTATTGTCTATTCAAATGTAGGGGGCCAAAATAGCAAGTCATTTGAGTTAGCGGATAGGTGTCAACTAGATTTGCCCTTGTTCCTTTAAACTTTCAAAGCTAGATTAGCCGCCACTATGTAAGCTGGCCAAACTAGTTTTTGACCATGGGAGAGCTTAGCCATGTCCTAGTCCTCAACCATGCCCTACAGATAACCAAAGTAGCATCATAACTTCATGGGTGGTCTGAGAACCGCTTCCATCTCTTTCAGTTACTTCTACTTCATACCTCCAACTAACATTATCTAGTGGAGGTAAAGTAACGACAGACTTTATCTTTTTTTTCAAGACATAGCCGTTCAAAGCTGGTCCATCCAAACTTTCAGCCTTACTCGAGTTTCAACCTTACTCGCTCTTTAACAAAAAAGGATAAGATGCAGATATTGGCGTAGATTCAGTATCAGAGAGCAGGTCCAAGATAGGACAGTAATATATTTTATGTGCGAAGTATTGTCCAACGTGTAATCATACGGATTAGATCATTTGTAGGCTAGCTCATATTACGGCATGGAAAGAGTCCGTTATTGAGGAGAGAGAAAGAAGGTTGAGAAACCTTAGCCAACCTTCATCATAGCCTCGATGTGCGAAAAATGTGGCTATGTCGAACTGGCTCCTGATATGAAAAATCTAGGAATGGATAAAGTAAATTGGAAGTTGGTCTCGGATACAAGAGGGACTTTTAAAACTCGTCGCCAGAGACGCCAGGAGCGATCGGGTTGATCCTTTTTAACATTGAGTTAATCAAGCATTACAAGTCAGAGTATATCAATCTCCTTCCCCCCACGTGATATTGCTAACTTCTGTAAGTATCCTTATCCTTAGGCGATCTTATATCTGCCATAAAATCGTCCCCACTCAAACATATGCCCTACCGACCAGTGGTTTGCCACAGATTTCAAAGTCTAGGCGTAAATGCATAGAATACATAAAATCCAAAACTGGTCAATATCTCTCCAGGCACTACAGTGGAACTAGAGTTACCATGTTGTTACTAGTTAGTATTCATCATATTTTCACGAATGAAATCGCTTGCGATTGATTTATTTCAAAATCTGCGCGCGCAAACAGTACTCTCAAATGTCGTATCTCAGAGAGGGTGAGTATTTTTCTTTCATACACAAAATGCCTTGAAAAGAATCTAGTATACTTCCTCCGTTGAATATACCACAGTGTAGATATAAACGATTTTACTACATACTTCTAATGTCCCAAATATTAGAGGTTATGCAAGACCCTTCTATGGTCGATGTGCCGACGGACACCTGTACTTTTGGTGATCTTAGGAGTAGAAAAAAATATGAATAATACATATCTCATATCATTATCCATTCTCAGTACTATTGTACTCGGAATAGGATTAGTTTTCCCCGTTTACTTGTTAGCCACTCCATCACTACAAAATCAATCAATAGATGAATTTCAAGACCAACTGGATCAAGAAAAATCTAACCCTCCACTAGTTACAGGAATTACGCAGAATCTTCTAACAGTTGTATCCTTTTTGGTCGGAACGACATCCTTTATTCTAGGATTAACTATCCAGAACACATCCAGGCTGACCGCAACGATGAATACATATTTTAGGATGATGATTTTGGCCTTATTGCTTCCCGCACTTGTAATTATCACTTATGGAATCATTATTACTGCTTTTACACTTGATCCAGGTGATGAACATTACTTGTTGTTACTGTTTGCACTATATGTCCCATCTGGTGTAATTCTGTTCTTACTTGGAAAGTTACATTCCATAAAATGAATTGGTAGGGGTCCTGTACTATTAGTAATATACTTCGAAATTTAGACTCCGACCTGAAGTATGAAACAAGTAACACTTTTGACGTCAAACCTGAACAACTACATAGTGAAGATGAATACATTCAAAACAAAAGAGTAGATGGCTATAAAGTAGTCTCGGACGTATAATTCATGGGTTTACAGACAAGCAATTAAGAGGATGGTCAAGAGGATTTAGTATTGGTGTAGGGATCCTTGCAGTAGCGATCTCGGTTATGATATTGGCATCTCCTCTCCTTGGAGTTGTGCTAGCGGGAT
>DASQUV010000073.1:0-2413 GCA_035641095.1 Nitrososphaeraceae archaeon | reverse complement strand
GCAATCCTGGATCGCATTGGTATATCTTATTCTGATAGTAACAGTAGTTGGCTTCACTGATTTTTACTGGCTATTAAGAGTAACCACCCCGTCGCTAGCCAACACATTTGCTTATGTTAGTCCTGTCATTGCCGTGATACTTGGTTGGCTATTACTTCATGAATTAATTACCAGCACTACCGTAATTGCCATGATTGTAATCCTTATGGGTGTAGCATTGATGGTCACTACACCTCATAAAAGAAGAAAGAGTACTCAGTCGATGGATACACATACTACAGGCACCACAAATCATTGACCTTTCACATTGACAGCACCGTTATTCTCCTTTTTATATTATGTATTTTGTGATATTTTTTCAATGCGAGAATCTTTTCTGTCATATGACAGTAGTTTTGATTTGTCAGCTTCTAAAATCTTGAGGGGACAGATATGAGTATACTCTTCAATGGACTAATCCTGATGGTTCTGAAGATCCAAGAGAATATTAGGACAAACAGAACGAGGCCAACCAAGCGAGAGTGATACTATCAACCCGACCGGTAATATTGATAATAGCCTATTGCTCATTCCCCCGTATCTTTTTACACTTCCCATGATCCCAGGTAGCATAAAACCTTGGTGAAATTTCCAAGAGCACAGCAGAGCCGTCCTTAATACTGTTTATGATATCCTTGGCCATAGTATTCTCTGTACTTCCTAGATATTTGGTCACTATTTTTTTGATTATGGGTAGATTATGATCAGCATCATCAGAAACCCTTACGGTTCCCTTACCTCGAACCCCTTTGTAGGGAATTCTATCGTCATCAATACAATAATATATTAAATTATTTCTTCTGAGATTCCGAGTCTTCCGAGAGTCTCTTCCACTCTCTACGTATATCTTGTCGTTATCATTATCAAAGTAATACCAGGTTGGATGAATGTTGGGTTCTCCTTTTTCGTCTAGGGTTGAGATGTGAACATTCTTTGTACTATGGATCAAGAAATCTCTAACTTCATCTTCTGTCATAGGTTTGCTAAAACCTGGTTCGCTAGCATCAACAATTTTCATAGTAAGGAACTAGTAATAGGAAAGTAAAAACTATACTATAATATTGTTGAACGTCCGTTTAGTTTAGTGCTTGATTCTGAAACTCCAGTCATTGTAAGTATCATCGTATAAATTCGCGGTCTCGCCTTTCCTAGCTCACGAATAAGATCAGGTGTGTGGCAAAAGTATAGAGAACTAATCCATTTTTCTCTTCATCCATTCTTCTCTGCCAGAGGTCTACTATCAGCATTAAATCTATGGCACCTACGAACGCCATTAATAAATACTTCTAGGACAATAAATTGAATATGAATGAAACAGTTCTGGTAACAGGTGTTACTGGTACTGTTGGAAGTGAAGTTGTAAAGCAGCTTTCTAAAGTTGGCCCAAATTATAACGTCAAGGCAGGTGTTCATTCAATTAAAAACGCAAAAAAGATACAACAGTATGACAGAGTTAAACCCGTCCAAATTGATTACGACAAATTAAAAGGACTTGAAACAGCTTTCAAAGATGTGGATATGCTCTTCTTGCTCACTCATCCCTCACCCAAAACCGTAGAGCATGAATCAAATTTGATTACTGAAGCAAAGAAGTCTGGAATTAAGCATATTGTTAAGCAATCTATAATGGGAGCTGATTTGGGAGCGGACGTAGAAGCTATGCGCTTGCATCGGCAAGCAGAAAAATTGATAGAAGAATCTGGAATTCCGTATACGTTCCTACGTCCAAATGAATTCATGCAGGGCTTTATCAATTTCCAAGGTCATACGATAAAGAGTGATAGTGCGTTTTACATACCAGCAGGAAACTTCGAACGAGTCGTCACCGATCATCTCCAGTCGAGTTTGTGTTCAATATTGGTCTCTACCAAAGAACCTAAAATAATTCCTAAAGAATAATATGTTAGCATTCGCTTTGTTTCCATAGGTTGACCCTTTCCATTTTCAGCTTCTAAAATAGATACACACACAACAGGACACTTCGATGGGTAAGTTTTTATGATTCCTATATATTGTACCATCATGATTAACCATATCATCCTAGCCGTATTGGTCACTGTCATGATAGCATCTTTACCTTTTACTTCTTCAGCGTTCATGGCAGCTGCGCAAACTTCGCCTAATCAAACTTCGTTAACAAATGTTACCCAAGGACCAACTGAACAAGAACCTCAAGGACTCGCAGGAGTGAATGTTACGGAAGGACCGCCTGGACCTCAAGGACCGCCAGGGTCACAAGGACCGGCAGGAGATACACGTCAGACTATAATAACACTTCATGATGATGCAGAAGGGAATGCAGCAGGATGGAACCCTCCGACTGAAACCTCCGACTTTTTTGTAATCAAAACTCCTGTCGAATTGAAGCCTGGGT
>DASQUV010000072.1:0-2110 GCA_035641095.1 Nitrososphaeraceae archaeon | reverse complement strand
AGACAACTATAAACAGTTAAGAGAGAATTTCCGCAAGGTAATGATAGAACTATAACTTATTTGTTCTTCGCTCCAAGTTTCCATCATGTGGGCAACCTACTAGTTCTTGTGTTGTAGTCCCTTGATAGTTATAGCAATAGTAACAACTCAAGATGAAGCATTCTTCTTCTTTGATAGTCTTATTACAAAACTAAGATACTCAACAAAAAAAACGCCTGTAGTCAGAATCACATAGTCACATATGCAGCAGTCATGTCTTCTTGGTGCTATTAGTTTTTGAAGGAAGACAACTATCCAAACAGTACCATTATTTCAATGAAGATACCTTCCACGAATTTCTAAGACAGATACATTCCAGAATGCTACTTCTTCTTAGACAAGGCCCCTCAGCCTTATAGATTTTGTCTACAATGTCTTGATACTTAGTTCTACCTCTCTCTGAAGCCTTGTATTTGATTATTATATTATTGCCTCAGATTTCATTCTCTCTGCTTATCATCCCCCTTTTTGACTATTTCATCGAGAATTTCTTTCTGCTTAACAAGCAACAATAAGATGAGGAGAACGATTACAGATGACCTTTCGGTTTTAGGGGAAAGTATGATGTCCATAAGTGAAAACCTTCGGTTGCATAAAAAAACCTAGTACACTTCATTCAATCGGATTAGCTACCTGCTAATATAATCGGGCGGACTCCTACTATTCAAATTGCTAGAATAAAGGAAATGAAAAAAGTTTCGCGCGCAACTTTAGGAGAGACTCTGACAGGAGTAACTCATCAGGTGTTAAATTTTCAATCGTCGCCGCGGATAATCATTATACAGGCTTTGCTCCTGGTGCAGTAAACATATTCAGACAATTAATAGGCCTAGAGGAAGTTAAATGGCGAGATGAATTGATTACAATCACTCATGCTTGGATTCTTTTAGCAACTATTTTATTTTCGATTTTCAATTTTCATAACCAAGGACTCAACCTATTCTTTTCATCTTTGATCCACATTTAGGACATAATATTTCTTTATGCTGATGTCCACATAACATGCAGAAATATTTTACATAACTATGTTCATACTGCCTAGAAGCTTAGGCTATCCGAGAGAAATTGTTTGTCGCTAGTGTTCATTTCCATTAAATACTTCTGAAAATCAAGAAGTATACAATTCTGTTTCAGGATGGAATGCTACCCACTCAAACCAGAATCCTTGATCTAATGGTAATCGATTAAGCTGTTTTCCCTTTAGTTGTCCAGCAATTGAAACCCCTTCAAAGTTCCATTCACTGTCAGTTTGTGTATCTGCAAAAGTATTATTTTGAGGATTGTATTCGAATTGTAAAGTTTGGCCATCGACTACAGGATCAAATGCTCTTACCATGAATGGAAATGCTGAGAGCAGCGCTATAGATTTGTTGTTTATTTTATCATTAATTATTTTCTTGTCTTCTATGTCTTGAAGTTTGTAGGCTTTATATTGACCCCTATTTTCTAAGCCCATAATAATTTCCTTTAACCCAAGTCTATCATCTTGATTGGTAACTGGAAAAAGTACCTGTGAGTTGGTATAATAATCTCCGTACGGATCTGCTCCATAAGGTCTATTGGATCCTGTATCCCTTGAGAGTACCTTACTTTCTGGATATAATTCCTTCCATTCCTTCCAATTTGCAACGTCAAAAGGAATTCTCTGTAAGTTAGTTCCTGCATATTTGCCTACTATTCCCTGCGCCATAGCTTGACTCCAGTATGATTCGCTGGTTCTGTCGTACATTACTAGATTACTGTTAAACAGCTTACCTGAAGTTCCAAATTCTACAACATTCCCATCTTCTAACGTACGGTTGAATACCTGATTAGTAAAACATAGTGGACAGTAAGTTACCGCAACTGGCACATCACCTACGTTATCATTTACAATTTCATGCCATACTAATATCTGGAGTGGATATGACCGGATATCCCCGTTAATATTCAGACCAAGGACGAATTCGCCATCCTCTACGAATTCATCAGCCTCCTGTACTGACACAAACTTTGGATTGTCTATTGAGGGTATTCCGTCACGAGGTGGGCCACCTCCAACTATTTGATCTAACGGAACAATGCTGTTTTC
>DASQUV010000071.1:0-9943 GCA_035641095.1 Nitrososphaeraceae archaeon | reverse complement strand
CATTCCTGGAAGACGGGGCCCATCTTGCAGCCTCTAAAACGGGGAAGTAATTTAGATCCTTTCCACTGGCCTCGTTGAAAATGCTCTTGCACTCCACCTTTTTGCGATGAGCTCATTAATGGGATGCCCCGTTTTCGCGATTTTTGTAATTATTTTTTCCGTCGCAGAATCACCGATATGGGTTGTACACTCAAGAAGTAATTGTTTGTTACGCCCATCTGTGCAGGTAGAAAACAAGGTCTATGTCTAGAGATCGAATTGAATAAATCACTGGCGCGGGAGGGGTACATGATTTTCAATACCATTTCAATAGGCATCACTTATCCTTGGCTTGACAATACCAATTCTCCAGCTTACTGTGCCTTTCGACGAAACATGTCCAATCCGTGGTCTCGAGTGATATTTTAGTCCCAATTGCACATCCTAGAACACGGTATTCTGGTCAAAGATGGAGAATAAGCCATACGAGGGCCTAGATTAGAACAGATATTCTAAAAGTTAAAATCACCTCCGAAGTCCATTCCAGAATCTCCAAAACTATCAAAGCCCCCTCCCTCATAGCCTCCACCGCTACTGTCAGTCCCAGAATCCGCCGAACCGACGTTATCTTGGCCTGCAGCTTCTGAACCGGAGTCAGTCGACTCTGATGAGCTTCCGGCATCTCCAGCCATGGAGCTCTCTTGTGGACTCATTGCCATGCCCATGAAGGACATCATAGAAGCGAAAAACAGTACATTCATTAGACCAGAGAAAAGCATCATTGGAATCCAGGCTCTATCGGCTTCCATGAACGATTGCAACTGAGCACTATTGCCACTGCCGTAGGCTTGCTCAATCTCCTTAGCTTTTTGCTGTAATTCTCGCTTCTTGGATTCAAGCAACCTCTGACCAGTCTCATTGATGACGAATTCCGTCTTGTTTCGAAAGAAACCTTTCTTCTCCATTCGGTCTATCAGCCGTTGCACGGCAAGATCGTTAAGTATTAATTCAACTTCAGATTTATCAAGCCGAGTCACCTTACTTATTTTATCCGATGTTTTCATTCCTCTGTCGATTGCGTCCAGCACCATAAAATGATTGGGGCTATCGTTAACCTTAACTTCCCTAGACATATATTGTTATAAGTACTGACAAATTATAATAAATTATTGGTTTGCGTTGTATTGCAACGTAACGCCCCCATCGAGCAATATATATATTTACTAGGATTGCCCATATCGTGTGTTAGAATGGTTCGGAAAATGTTAATCTTCTTTTAAATAAAGATAATAACTCAGAGACTATATTAAACAAATTTATGATAAAGCGAACTCAAAATAACCATATCGCCAAAATTGATCGATTACAGGTGTAATTTGGCCCTTGTCATATCGGTCGCTTTCCTGATTATGATTCCTTAATAATATATCAAAACTGGATCTTGGTTATATAGGAAAAATTACGAAAAATGACCAAAAAAGAATTGATCAAATTTGTTGCCAAAAAGTGTCTAACTAACTTAAAATACGGATAACAAAGAACCAAGGTTAAAATATTCAATTGCAAGTATTACAATAACAATCAGAAGTGCGTTAATTACTCTAAATAATAGAGGAACAGTCATTTTGAAGTTTCTGAGGCTATTATTATAAAGATTATAATGGATAAAAAAATATGAAAATATTACCAAGACGCAGGGTTTCGGAAGCATCAATTCTTGGCTTTTCAGCTGGATTGCTACTTCTATATCTATGCCTCTCCCTCTCAGATTCTTCGCATTCTCTCGAATATCTAGCAATTGCTCAGGATGAGTCACCTGAATCGCGTGCAGCTTCAGTCAGAGAAGACGTATTAATGAATAGTAGCAACGAGTTAATGCTATTGCCAAAGTACTCCCCGAATAGTGTATCTCAGACGCTAAACTACTCCCATTTCGTTCCATTGAGTCCATTAAGCAATAGTCCAGGGAATCAAGTCAAACTACTTCTTAACTACAATGTAACTGAATCGTCATTAATTGATAATCCTATAAATGCTATTATGGAAGTTTACGCCGCCAATCAATCTTTGATAAGAACTTCGTCGCTTCCTCATCCACTAAACTTAACCAGTTCGGAGGGAACCATTCAACTCGCTACCACTTTAAATGATCACAATTTGAAAAATATAACTGCAGTAGCAATACTCACAGATGACGAGAAGGTCATTCCCATATCTAACATGCTAGAGGCTAGGTTGGACTTGGGCAAAATGAGCTCCGATTAGTAGTTCTAACCCTTTGATCGAACAGATTGAGGGCGTTCCTCCGTCTGCACATTTATTCATTTACACTGCTGAAGGGTTTCGATCTTTGAGGTAATCAATTAAATATATAGCCATATACTACCTTTCCCATGTGGGAACGTTAGTGTGAGATGGTATTATTAGAAATCTCTGAACAATTTTAAGACAGGTTTTCAAGAATATCCTTCAATTAATATATACAGCATTACATAACAGTTTGGGCATGAAATTCCTGCCATTAGGTCTTAGGGAGTATTTAGTAGGGATAATGCTTTCTGATTTAGGCAGTAAAGAAATTCTCACCCTGGGTGGGCCAGTGAACTCGACACTCGAAGGGCCCAGAATAAAGTCTCAGAAGCATCCTATTGACCTAGAAAATATTAAGGAAACAATAGATAGATGATTGTTGAGATTCATGCAGGCATTCTTGAACCTTATTACTCGACCCCATTGTTCAAAATCATGGAGAATACCGTGTCCAAAATGGTTCAATGCAATGTTTCAAAACGTCGAGATTATGTAAGAGGTTTTATCTTGTTTACCAGAGCTGTTCGCGGTTGTAATCGGGCTTATATTAGCAGTAAGTTCCTACTGGGGCCTATTCAACGAGGTCGCTAGGATGTAGTTTGAGAAAATTAGACGATAAATTCTTTACATTATTTGCTGCTACTACCTAAAGTTTTATTACTTCTAGACTAACATACTGAGGTGTAAATCCGATGCATTCTACTTCTATGCCGCTAGGACCTGGAGGCGTCGACGTTTTGGGAAATTTGGCAAGCAAAATGGAACAGCAACTCAAGGATACAGAGCAAGTCAGAGCTTCATTTCACACTGACATTCTGAGGTACAAAAATAAGCAGATTAGCAAGAAAGAATTTGTCCATAAAATAGTAACCTATACCATATCTTTGTCAGCTTTAAACTTTCTTGCTATGCACGTGATCCTGGAGATGAGAACTGCTATTGAAAAGGGGACTTCGATGAAAGATACCACGGGAGGAATGGTTACGGATGACGCGTCAGTTTCGGGATCACAATTCGGTTTTGGGATTGAGGGATTTCTCGGAAGCCCATCTCCTGGTGGTTCGGGAGATGGTGGTGTCGTCATGAAAGGTGACAAGGCGAATTCAACCGGCGCTATCAACGATATCTAGAGATACTGAAGCTCATCTGGATTTTGGCAACATTACCAAATATCGCGAAGTTCAAAAGATCAGTATGGAGTAGCCCATTGCAATCTCATCGTCAAAGCAGTGTGTTGGTTGTGTAACTGTTCTGATTCGTAGCAAATTTTTGATGTGCAAGCGGATATAAACAATACACAACTTGAGGTTTGACAAAAAAGCATAATGGGCTAATTGGACAGGATGTGATTGTACTTTTTATATGTCAGTAGATTCACACTCATACGATAAAAAGAATATTCTGAGTGCCACTGCAATTGATGAGCTAGGACTGGCGTAGCGACTAAATCGTCCTGATAAACATGAATGATATAAATTCAAAAGTTAACCTCTAGCGTCCAATTTGATTTAATTCATGTCCTGGCTTCAAAATTGATTTTACTAACAACCAACAGGTTAAGAAATGTTAATTCTAAGCCATATTCTGTTCTGATAAACCCTTACCAACCAAGAGCTTGCGCAGACTTGACAGCCGCTTCATTCAGAATTGTGCTTATGCTTGACTTAGTAATGTTAGAAGAATAAACCCGATCAATTGCTTCATTCAGGTGTCCTGCGATAATCGGGTATTCGGGTATGCTGGGTCTTATGTTACCGAATGGAATCATAGATATTAAGGTATCGTAATACGGGAGCTCTGCAGCTGATTGGTTGAAAATTAGGCCTTGGCCAAGAGGAATCTGGGTGGGCAGGTAACCGTACTCTTGAATCCAAGGTCCAAGGGTCTCCGGATCTAAGATTGACTCAATCAATTCCCAAGCGAGTTCTTTGTGGCTGGATGTGATTGGAATGGCCAATTCCCAACCTCCCATTAGTGTACTTGACTTGCTATCAAGACTTGGGACTGGAAACATTGGGATAAACCCTATCGTATCTTCAAATTTTGCCCTTTCCTGGTTTGCAAAGTACCCTGGTATCCATGAGCCTCCAAGGATCACGGCAATCCTCTTCTGAGCAAATTCAAGTCTATCGCTCGCTGGTAGACTGTCAGGTTCCACCCCTGCATCAATTTGATCTTTAATAAAACCTAGTGCGCGAATTCCTTCAGTACTGTTGTACGAGGGAAACCAATATTTCCCCTTTGTGGGATGTCCATCCTTGAGCTGCACAATGTCGCCTCCTTGCATCCATAGATAAGGAAACCATAGATCTTGAGAATAGTAGGTGTCGAATAGAATAGTTCCCTTCACGCCACTAGGCTTCAACTGGTTGTTCAACCTCTGTACAGATTCAATGTATCCATTCCAAGTCTTAAGATCAGTCGCATTGACCTGCGCTTGACGGAGCATATCTTTCCAATACCATAAGCCTCTAACATCCGTCCAAGTCCAAATACCGTATACCGTTCTCTCATAAGTTCCGCCATCCCAGTGTTGCTGGTACCAATCTGGTGCTCTACCCCAATTGTCTACATATGCTGTCAAGTTGGAAAGCAAACCCTTGCTAGCGAATTCACCTAACCAAATTTGATCGACTGATACTATATCTAATGCTGATTTATTGGACATAAGTCGCAGAAATTCTTCCCTAGTATCATTCGTTGGCAGCTCTTGATATTCAAGAGATAAATTCTTGTCTGGATATCTTAGCTGCAGCTTCTCTAGACCCTTGTCTAGTAATGATTTCCATCTTCCTTTGTCGCCCAAATCAGTGAGAAGCCCTCTTAGCGTAACTGTTATTTCATTTTCGTCCCCTGATTTTGCACCACCACTAACCACATCAGACGAATTCAATCTGTCGGGGGATGCGAATACAATTGAATTAGTGAATCCCCCGAAGAAAGATCCTGCTCGTGCAGCTGATGGCCTATCAAAATCATGTGTAAATCGGTGATCATACAAAGACAAATAATCATTTATTTGTAAACAGAAAACAGCACCAAAAATAACTAAGAGTACAAAGAAAAAAAGGTACCTATTCAAAGATAGGAAGGATGGAATTTCAAAGGGCAACTCCTTGCCAAATGGGGTATCATAAATATATTTATGTCTATCTTCGTACCGCTAATGTTCATTCCGCCCTGGAATACTTCCGTCTCTCGTACTGTCATTGTCATGAAGTGGAAATGTTAAAGTAATCCGTGACGTAACCTAGAATGTACAATCAAGAGGTAGCTCTAAACGGAAAGACTTGTTCTGATAGGCATCACATTGGTAGTTATTATTGCAGGTTCTTCATTGATCTTATTGGTTTATCTTCAAAACATTACTGAGTCGACCGTTATAAAAAACATATACGAACAGCAGATTGATAGACAGAACGAAATTACAACTAGCATCTCCCAAAGTATCGGCTCGGACTTGGGGATCTTGGTATCCATATTAGATGGTCTTGCAAATTCTGATCTACTCCAAGGTGGAGACTTTGCTTCAGATGAAACTACCAAGCTTATCAACGACCAATTGAAAAGATATGGAGCTGATATTAATAACATTTTTCTACTTGATAGGAACAATATAGTGACTCTGATTTTACCTGGCCCGAATACAACAATAGATGATACGGGCCTAAGTGCAGGTGACGACTTATCACAGAGACAATGGGTCGAGAATACAAGAACCAAAAACGATGCACCGTATTTTTCAGGTGGTTTCGAAAGACAAGGCGTATACAAGATATTTATCACATTTCCAATACTTGATAGAGAAACAAACGAGAAATTAGGAATTGTTGGAGCATCATTTTCTACAGCCCCTTTCTTCTCTACATACGGTAACCTGGAAAACCTCGACGAACAATTTTTGGTGGTGTTTGACAAAGCAGGTAACATCATAACCAATCCTGGCAATGCAGGCCTACTTGGACAGAACTTCTTTGGGGAGTTTGCGCAGGATTTTGTTGCGAGGAATAAGGTTCTGAACAATCTGACACGTTATCTCCTACAGGGCCACTCAGGATTTGGAATATATGACTACGGAAGTGGAGAGAGAATTACGACCCAAGAGCCCATACCAGTAAATGGGCGGCCCGAATTTTATATTCAAGTGGTAACCCCCACGAGTAGTCTATATTCGGATTTAGAAAATTCACTTTTCATTGAAAGAGTAAAACTATTCTCGCTTTTTGCTGCGACCCTAGCCGGAGTAATCGTTTTTATGATATTTCTAATTAAATGGAATAATTCTCTTAAAAAGGAGGTAACCAAGCGGACCAAGGAACTGAATGATTCGAATAGGCAGCTGATGGAAGCAAATAATCAGCTGGAACGTAATAATAAGCTACAAAAAGAATTCATTAACATTGCTGCTCATGAATTAAGAACTCCAATTCAGCCGATATTGGGTCTCTCAGAAATTGTAGTAAAGGAAAACAAAGATAAGGAGCTTGACAAATACCTCGAGGTAATATTTAGAAATGCGAAAAGACTTCGGAATTTGACAGAGAACATTCTTGACGTAACAAGGATTGAAAGTAAAATGCTAAAGTTAAATAAGGAACCGGTGAGGTTACATAATCTGTTACTATCGGTGGTAAATGACTTTCAGACAGAAATCATTAAGGATAATCGCATTAGAAACGTAAGGCTATTGTATCGTCCTGCAATAAAAGGCAACCCTACAGACATAGTAGTGGAGGCAGACGCCAGTAGGCTCATACAAATAATTTCAAACTTATTGAATAACGCCTTGAAATATTCACAAAAGGAAGGTGGAGTTATTGAGGTAACATTGAGCGAACGTAGAAAAGGCGGTCAAAGGATCGCAGTAGTCAACGTAGTTGACCATGGCGATGGTATCGATCCTGGAATCCAAAGTAGTCTCTTTACTATGTTTTCTACCAATTCTTATGATGGGACTGGTCTCGGACTCTACCTTTGTAAGAACTTGGTCGAAGCACAAGGTGGTAGGATATGGGCTATGAATAATCCAGTTGGGCGGGGTGCTGTTTTTGGTTTTGAACTACTTATTGTTGACGTGAAGTGAATTTTCTTGGGTTCTACTTAAAGTATGACCTAAAGTCAAATATTTAGAAATTCACAATTAGCATATAGCTAAGAGGAGGGGCCTCAAAAACAATTAAACAAGTTGACACATTAAAACGAGGCTTAGAATTTAGGTTCCAACATGAGAAGGAAGCTCCGATGTTGATTGGAGTAAAATGGTTCAAAGAGATCCAGAATTAGTTGGGGGAAAAGTGTATAGCAGATAAGATTCTGCAATTAGACTTGTAGAACCAATTCGTAGTGAGGGGTTAAGAACACCGCGATTTACTATTTGCTTAGCTGAAAGCTTGTGCCAGAAATAATAAATGTCTGCAGACCAAATTTGTCTACTCTCTTGTACTTTGTGAAGAATTCCACCTGTCTTTTTTTATATCGTACTCAGACCGGGAATATTTGATTCTGGCAGGATGGCCTATTACAACGGTATCAGAGGGAACGTCTCTAGTAACTACTGCTGCCATTGCCACAACACTGTTTTTTCCTACTCGAATCCCGGGCTTTATGACGGCTCTGCCACCTATAATGGCACCATCCTCCACAATTACACCTGACATTCTGGGACTTGTAGGATATGGATCGTTAGTAAACGCTGCTGCAGGTCCCACAAATACATTTTTTCCAATAATTGTTAGTGGTGGAATGTAAACTGAACCTTCTATTCTAGTGTTTTCTCCAATTTTGACATTATAATCTATATGAGTTAAAGACCCAATACTTACATTGTCGCCGATCTCGGTATTACTTCCCACATACGAAAAATGCCAAATCTTTACATTTCTGCCTAGCTTTGCGTCTGGTGAAACATAATTGATTACATTATTGTGTTTCATTAATTGTCGATACTCTTCGATACTATATAACTCTCCTTTTAGCTCAGGCATAGTTGCTTTCTGTCAAACATCAGATCTCCACTGGCTTTTTCTGTGTGCCCCGCAATGATGGATTTCAGAAATCCGTTAACTGCAGAAGCATCTAACATATTATTCTGATCCAGAATATCTTGTAGTAACATGAATTTCGTTTGTATCAATTGTATGGACATCATCTTCAATATTACTTTGGAATTCGTCTAATCGGCAACAACCACAACTAACATCACAACCAGTTCTACGTACTCTTTTGATTTGCAAAAGGATAAGTATGACAAGGTGATGAAAGCTAAAAGAGAACGCATTTGCTGTCATACTTTGCAAGACGATGGGATGTTTTCCTTGTCGGAGCCGGAATGATTGTTGGCTTTACTGTTGTTATTCTCAAGTTGACAGGATTCTTTTAGTTTTGGGAGGTTGGCTAAATAGGAAGAGATGGACGACGGATCAGGATTGGATTCTCTATCACACCACGTACTCAGAATAGTGAACCCACTAGAAGCTGAATTCTACTAGTTGAGTCGAATATAGTTTTCCAAGAGAAACCTGAGAGCACAGTGTCAAATCATTTTTATAATCTTGCAAAGTAAGTTCAAATATGAGCTCTGTAGCTTCTAAGGAAGCCGACCTGGACAAACATAAACCTAATTCGAAGACGATTCGAACATCTGACGACGAAAAATCTCGTGTCTTTACCAAACGCAAAGATGTACCCCGCAGCAGGAGAGGTAGGGGTTATTCCAATACGGAGATTGCAATAGCTTTTACAAATATTGGTTTAGGAAATCAAAATATATCAAAGGTGAGGGCATTTCACATTCCTGTTGATAATTTAAGAAGGTCAACTCATCCGGAGAACGTAAAGAAACTGGAAGCGGTTCTAGATAGGCACTTACAACGTAAAAAAGCAAATAGTAGAAGCAAAAAACGGATCCAGACGAAAGAAAAGGCTGTTCCTGCGAAAAACAAGTAGGTAAGTTCGCACTCTGTTTTGGTTTCTATCTTTCAATTCCGGCCAACTCAGTATCATTATGGAGATGAAAGAGACTCCAATCCTACGAGGATGAATGGAGAAGAGGATGCGGACCATCGATATTTTAGTAACTTTCGCGACTTCGGATTTCTGCCAATTGTCTGTCTCGATATGATACCATCCGTCAATATGCACTGTGGATCTAAGTTAGATCTGAAATGAGCTAGCTCTGCAACTGTGAATCAATTGCACAGAGGAATTGCATGCAGCTCTACATTCACTCATGTGGTTTCGGGGATTTGTAATGCAGTTACAAAAGGCATTTAATAAACCGTATTTCCGATCGAAGATGGCCAAGCCAATTCTCATACTGTGACGTCACATCACGTATTCAAAAAAAAGATAGAACTTATGAGAGTCCTGTGGTCTGGTTCAAGAGACCTTTCCATCATCCATTCACGCTTTCTGTGATTTACGTCTATAACTCAGCCAACAGTTAGAAGTCAAAACATCCGAAGAAAACTAAGCCGTGTACTAATGATTAAAGTATCAAACTATTTGTCATACAGAGGAGGTCCTCTACGAATGTCGGTAGACATTGATATTTAATCTGTTATTGTGCATTCCTCAAGGTTTGGGGACATGCACCTTGTGCAGTCATCTAGAATATGACTTTATCCTGAATTTTTGAGGCTATTCCATGC
This sequence comes from Nitrososphaeraceae archaeon, assembly GCA_035641095.1. Classification (GTDB taxonomy): domain Archaea; phylum Thermoproteota; class Nitrososphaeria; order Nitrososphaerales; family Nitrososphaeraceae; genus TH5896. The sequence goes on along the minus strand of DASQUV010000071.1, from coordinate 5 downwards.
TTTTA
>DASQUV010000070.1:0-9117 GCA_035641095.1 Nitrososphaeraceae archaeon | reverse complement strand
GAGCAGCCACCTTATATGATTAGATATGCGACGGCCGGGATTTGAACCCGGGTTACCAGATTGGCAATCTGATGTCCTAGACCAAACTGGACGACCGTCGCATCTTACGAGATCTATAATGGACTATTTAACAACCTTTCGGTGCCTTGAAATCGAAAAATGTACTGACTAATACTCGTACAATTTTTCACTTGTAAAGATGCGTAAATATATAAAAAGACATTTCGCACTATTAGAAGCATTCTAGACCAGTACTGCAAGTCATTTCAAGTTGATAGATCCAAAATGCTCTAATTTGGGTTCCTCAAATCCTAAGGAATTTGTGACTATTCCAATAAAATAAGCGTAGTGTATCCTCTTTTCTCAGTTACATACGAATCTTGAGTCTCTTCGACTACAATAGTGATGGAAACGAGATCGCCGCTGTTGCAGAGTGGTGTCTCCAACACGACAATATCCTTAAGTATGTCTCCGCCCAAAAAACTCTCGTTACTCGCGGTATATCTTACTTCATTTTCTGAACTTATCAGAAAAACTTGGCCCTTTTGATAATTACCTATTCTAATCATTCTTCCATTTCTTGGAACTGCCGTAACCGTCAAGGCAATTTTCTGTAACTGTTGCGTTATAAAACGCCTTGAAGATCCCGCAGTAATCTCGTAATCAAAGGGGTATCCAGCAGTTATTTCGGCCATCTTGTTAATGCCATCATTCATGATGATATCGACTTTCTTTATATTAAGACCATATTTGAAAATCCAGTCGGAAGTAGTCATTGCAACCGAGTCGATCCCTTCTTTCCTTTCAGAAGATTCCTGGGTACTGAGTTGATATCTGTCTACCCAGTCCTTGTAATCCTTACTAATGTCCATTATAAATTCAGAACACGTGGACTGATAGTCCGGGACACTAGTGGCTCGTTCAGAGGATATGTCTCTAAATACCAAAGCTCCTAATCGAACATATATTAATTAAACATCTCCATATTAAGGTGAATCATATCAAATCATGACAAGGACTTCGGAGGGACTGTTATTGTGGGGGCTATGACCTTCTCAGCTATGTTAAGTGAACTTAAATCAAATATCGACTACAATCGGAAGGCCTTAGAATCTTCGTTAAAGAAAAATCCTGCTATTGCTTTCCAGAAGGTCAATGAGATTACACAATTTGTCGGGTCTAGATACCGTTTAAACTTGCAGATACATTTTCCTGACCAAAGAAGATTGTTTGAAATTGATTCTTATGGCACCGAGAACCTGGGGATCGTCTTCGACAAGCATAAAAAACGATTTCCAATTCAACGTGAGACTATAAAGGAAAAAGCCCTCGATTTGATTGCAGCCTCCAGAGCTGATGACGCATACATGTACGAAGGCAAGGAAGGTGTGCGAGTATCCTTCGCTGGGGGACGATTGGAAGTCTTGCCAGGATCCATTCATCTCTGGTGTAACGTCGAGGAGAATGGTGTAAACGACTATGTGGACTGGCTATTTGAATATGTTTATAATTATGGCATGCCTTCCTAACTTCCTTTAGATAGAACGTGTTGAGCACAATAGTATGACATTCTGAAGGCTTGCTATCATATCTGGTAACCTTGCATCTCAAAAGTATATCTTGTTCCGCTGCCGGAATCACCTACATCAGCTTTAATAGGTAATGGAAATCCATGTCCGATCCAGATTTTACTAATCTTCGACGGAAGGTCATACTGCAACACGTAAGAATCAACTGATGTTCCATTGACAGTGAACGATTCTTTCCCTGTTATCCTAATTGGTGCAGTCAGGGCTCCTGAAACTACGTTATCCCAAACAGCTCCTGGAACTAAATACTTAGGTTCTCTGGCGAAATTGCGAATATCAAATAATGAAGATTCTATGACTCTATAAACGTCAGCTAGGCTTCCTTCTGGCATCTGCCTATTAGTTAGATACTCCTTGGATAGAAGAATACTCCCAGTATAATCGCGAGAATCATTCATTATATTAAAGTTAGCCTTCCAAGAATCATTTCCTTCTTGGACAAATTGCATAGTGACAAGTGAATTGATTAAGGACAGCCCTGAAGGGCTTGTTGAAGTTAATGTATAGTTTATCCTAGTGTTGTTTTGCAACCCTTTTCCTACAACCCATAAATCCTTCGATGAGGGCGGGCTGAACGGTGAAGGAGCAGGACCCGAAAAACCTCCTCCAATAGCTACGATCACCAAACTAACGCTAATACCTAATGCACCCAATATTGAAGTAAGGAGAACTACTCTACGTAATGGAGACATCTGGTTGTCCTAAATATGGATTTAGGATTCTGCATCTCAGAAAAAAAGAGGAGGCTCAAAATTTCCACCTCATTCTACTACAATTCCAAAGCTAGCACTCTCTACAAACATTCCTAATGGCTGGCCTGCAACCGACTCTACGTTAACTTCTAGCGTATATCTTCCCGGCTCTGGAAATTCTACCATTTGGGGTGGAGATGATGTACCATCCATGGCTTTCTGATTCTCTAGCTCTGTAATTATAGTGCCATTTGCGGAAGTTACGGTAAGGCCGTAAGTAACTCCGCTTACTATTTCTTGTTTGTCATCCATGAAGACCAATCCAAATTCTTCCGGGGCCGACGCCTCAATTGGAGGATTCCAGATTAACTGAATGTAATAGGTACCGCGTTGAGTCCTAATAGTAAGTGGAGGTTCCGGCGTTACCATTTCGCTCTCTGGAATTGGGGGCTCACCAGTGCCTGTAGCTTGAAGCTCGAATGCATATTGAACTGGAGCGTTCCCGGTAGTAACTCCCGCAAATGTTTCCGCCTTCACAGGATACGGCAAATTAGGATTCACCCAAATGTGATTGGTAGCACCATATCGCCAAGATATATCAGTCGTGTCAAATGCACCGGCAGGGGTTGTCACCTCGGCTGAGCCGGCAGGAGCAATGGGGGATCCTCCTATGGCTGCTATCTTTCCCCAATTAGGAGCACTAAGAGATTGACCTGGCTTAGGAACATAAGACGATAACCACTGCAACGAATTGGTGTATGCGCTTCTGTACGGCGCCAATTCCGCTGGTACGATTGAAGATCCAAGAGCGCTCATGTCAAGATCACTAAGATGTAACGTACCGTTGTATACATTTCCTTGATCTACTACATATACCGGGGCGACCCAATAGTTATTAGCATTATCGAATTCCTTCAGGTAAATTGTCATCAGAAATGGTCTGCCTTGATTAGTATCAAGATTTCGAACTTCATAGGTATAATAAGTGTCGGGCTTTGCACCCTTTCCCACATACCAGCTATCGCCTTGGGCAAAGGCACTACTGGAGTTGCCAGCACTAAATAATAGTATGCTCGATCCCAGGACAGAAACAAGGAAACATACTTGCAAATTAGCTCGCGAGAACCATGAGGTCTTGACTAAAGCGTTTTTCATTAATTGATATGTTCAAAAAGGAACTGATAAATGTTTCAATGATAACTACTGCAATGAAGTTTGAATTCATGAGCTAACATAAATATGACTGGTCGGCCCTCACTAGTAATGTATGTGTAATTGCCGCGATATCCAATTCTATGAAGTGGAGTTTAAGCTATGGGGAATGCAAGTTGTCCCCACGCATAAGAATTGTGGGGACCCCCTCACCGAGGGTCAGGCAGCGAAATTTAACAAAGAATTAGTTAAAATGTGGAATCTGGAGTAATTCATCGTCCATTTTTGCCTAGCATGTATCTTTAGAAGCTCCTTGGTCGCAGATGTGATATGCTCATTCGGCGGTAAAACCTCTGTATATTCAATCCTAAATTTGGCAATTAATTATAGCCAGACCAATTGTATATAGTCATTGATACTACCGTCAAGGCCAGATCCACCCCCGCAAAATGGAAGATGAAACAATATTGAAACGCTTCAACTCTCTTCCAACTGGGAAGACATACGTCAACTTTATTAATAGCCGGAATGAATTTGGTTTAGGTGATTTTGAATGACCAAGATGCTAACCGTAAATATAGAAACAGATGGCGTTAATGAAAACGAAGCCAAAGAATGGGTTAACGAACTTACAAATGTCTATGCGGATATGGAGATTGAAGATGTCAATGTCTCGGGTAACAAGATCTCATTTAAGGCTGGCTTTTCGGGAATGGATGATACTGACCCAGACGATATCAAGATGAAAATCGACGAATACCTTACAATGAATGAAGCATTCCATGCCAAGAACGTTTCAATCAAATAGGCACACGTCATTTCTGTTTACCTCCTTTTTATTTGTCAGATAGTTGTAATACACAAGTCATTAAAAATAGTTGCTCAAGTTTAAATATTATAACAAAACCCTGATACAGATCAAACGATGACGTGTAAAGGTATCTGTATTAGGCATAGGGCACAAAAGCCTGTAGGTTCAGGGCGGTACGTTAGTGGTCAAAGACGTTGTCAGATATGTGAAATTTTCATTAGATGGGAAGGGTTATGGTGTCCTTGTTGTGGATATAGGCTAAGAACTAAACCAAGGAATCTCAAATACAAGGCAAAATTGCGTGCTAGGAATAAGAGAGTAGAAATTACTCAGCCAGCAATAACTGTTCGGTGAGACCTAAGTAGCCGTTTGGCGGCTAAGTTGAGCTGAGAGTTCCATCTTTGGATATGTTCAATGTCCATACTTAGATCCATTCCAATCTGTATGAGTTTCCCGTATGTATGCCAAAAGGCACTGTCTAGCGACTTGAGAATGTCTGAGCAAATTCTCCCAATAAAGTAATAACAATCTGCTGTCATCCCGGATTCATAAAGAAACTTAATTTTGGCTTCAATTAAGGATCTATCGTACCTGTCCGCTGCGAGCCGAGTATATGAAGGAATTGATCGTCTCAGTACTGAATCTGTAGCTCTCTCCACCCCAATAATTTCTAGAGCCAATGAAATACTATCAGATTCGAACTGATTTGGCTCCAAAGTCCTTCTTATTATTTCCAGCTGATGTAACGGCGATCCAGGTAATCCAGAAAAAGAGACAAGACTCTGCAAAAATTCATACGCAGAAATCTTAAGCAACATCGATGAAACTATAAGATCTTTCTGAGACATTCTCTCGATTTCAACGTATCTCATTAAGCAAGAGATGAGTGACCTTCTGGCAATAGCTGATCTGTTACTGTTGCGTCTTGCATTGTGGAGGACGGTATTTCTTATTGAAGATAACCAGAAGTCCGACGTATCGTTTAGCACGATTTCGTCAACCCCATCTGACATTACCTTCATTGCCGTAGATTTCAAAGGAACGTAAATAAGCTCCGCCCAGCATGACCCTAATTTCATCACCTTGTGCGGCCCATGTTCATTCGATAAGATCATAATATCATATTCACAGCAGGGCTTTGGTACGCCTTGACCTATCGCTCTACAACCAATGAGTAAGGCTGGCTCCTTTAGGATTTCAGTGACATACGTAGAAATGGCAGGTGGAATCTGGATGTTTTCCAATAAAGTTAAACTCATCTCGGGACCACCAAATATAATGCAATCCATTTGTAACCTGTCATAGAATATATTTCGGCTTTGAGCGTCTCACGTATTATGGAATTCTGAACGCAATTTTTATATGATGAAGAGCATGCAATGTGTTGAGCTCCGGTGGTGTAGTCCGGTTAAGCATTTCGCCCTCTCAAGGCGGAGATCCCGGGTTCAATCGGATTGCGGTCATAGCCGCAGCGGAACAAATCCCGGCCGGAGCATTAACAATTGAAGTCTATTCAGGATTCGGCAGTCCGGTCGTTCTCTTCATCTTTTCTGACTGATTTGCCAGAATAATAGGGGGACTATCTTGTTCTTCATCATCCGGTACGATTATTTGAATGGAAACTTAAGGCTATTGGCTTATAAATATGATCTCTTGTACCTGAAATCTAGCTGCTTCACTAGTTTTGGAGGTTTAATCTAGTAGCCGATAAACATCATGTGCTAGAGCTCAATACTGAATGAATCGTCTGTTATTAGCGCACTATGATAGGCCGCATTACACCTCGGACACATCGAGTGTACACTGATGCATTCCGTGCAAAAATCACCGGCCTGCAGGTATTCATAGTCATCACCCGTGTAGAAACAGCTCTCGCACACCCTTTTCAATACATTTTTGATCTGCTCCAACTCTTATTTAATGGTTCTCGCTAAATAAAATTGGAGTCTGGTCATAGAATGAACTGGATTTAGTCGACTACCAATCTTGCATATCTATACCATTAACAAGGCCTTGAGATTAATACTTTGCAACATGCAGTTCGTAAGTTTTAACGATGACTCTTTAAACTAACCAGGAATAGATTTACTAGGGCGAATATCCAGAGTTACTGCTTAATTGATAGCCCCCAAGTCCTTGAACGGATCAACCACTATTAATAGGCACTTTCCAGTTGATTCATTAGCCTTAGACTCACAGAAAATATAATAATCGATTTTCTTGACACGAATTATCAAAAAGTAGTTACGGTAAATAGCATTATTATGGAACACGCTTGTTCAAGAAGCAAGGAGGACATTCTCTCAATTAGCACTATCACTAGTTAGTCTTGTTGTAACCGAATGACCGTTCCTTATGTGAGCGTTGTGGTGTAACCTAGTCAGCTCAGTAATCTTAAGATCCGAAAAATAGTCCGCGTTATAGCGAGCTAGAATAATTTTACAGTCATGACAAAATACCTCCTTAAATTCCATATTTGTGCATCGTAATAACATTACATTGATTTAAATGCTAATTCATATGCAACCTATTCTAAGCGTTTTAAAGGCCCTTTGCCAATTTCACCTATTTGACGAAATTTGTTCTCCCTTAAGAAAAACTTTGAGGCTTTATAGTAGATCACTTCTCCTCTTCGCTCGATAACAGCTAGGACAGAAATCTTTCTCATCTTCGCGGTCTGATCGATCAAATCGTAAAGAGATTTTATTTTTAGGTTAACCCCTTCGTTTAGTGCATACACCAAATACTTTGAAGGCTTTTTCTGATATTCTCCCCTTTCATATACTCTAAAGTCAATTCCAAAGCCAAATCCATCCTTCACAACGTAACCTCGACTTCGCAAATCGCGGTACACAAGAAATCTCGTAAGTACACTAGGATCGGACCTTAACATTCTCTTGATAAGCTGCTCAAATCCGATACTAGTCTCCTGATTATTTTTTACAACTAACCTATTAGTAAACGCCAAGTATAGAGCCTCGCAATAGCTAAGGGTGTATTCCGAGTTCTCACTTTCACCGAATCCTTTTGACTTGAGCTGATCTTGGAATTTCTTTTCAGTTACCGATACCCTAGTTTCTCCTGCTGGAAAAACTGCCTCAATTAGGTATGATATATCAAGGTCTGAGGCCTCAATATCAGCTGACATAACGAATAAATCGGAGCCAGTCCACATTTAAGCATTAAAAAATGGGTGAACTTTGTTGAAGGGTAGTAACTATAGAGAAATGCGTGGTATGCCTTATGTAAGAAAGGAATACATCAGAGGCAAACCTCAGTTGAAGATTGCTAGATTCTCGTCAGGAGAATATAGGGATGATTATGACTATAAAATAGAGCTTGTGGTAGACGAAAGACGTCAGATCCGGCATAACGCATTAGAGGCAGCCCGGCTCGGTGCTAACAAGACCTTGGCATCTGCGGGCGACACGAGTTTCTTCTCAAGCATTCGTGTGTATCCTCACATTATTCTGCGTGAAAATAAGATGATTGCAACTGCAGGGGCAGATCGGTTACAAGAAGGAATGAGAAGAGCTTTTGGTAAGGCGACGGGTCTGGCTGCTAGAGTTCAACCAGGAGACACCATTTATGAGGCATACGTGAGTGCCGAAAACCTTCAGCTTGCTAAGCAAGCTCTCAAGATAGCTGCGGGTAAGCTTGGCTGTTTGACGGTAACGAAATTGACCCAGCTTCGCAAAAGTGAGCCTGTGGAAGAATAGAAAACTATTCGTTGTGCACTACTTATGGACAGCCTATGGAATACGCAAAATATGCGAAATATGGGATATACGCTGCATGAATTGGCTTAGATATTCTAACTAACCTATTCCATTTAATGTTAGACAAGAACCAATGAGTATTTACTAAGAAACGATCAATTATATTGAAGGTTTATGCACGGAAGGAGATTCATAGATAAGTCATTGATGATATCGCCAGACGAGTCCCTCTTACCTAAAAGAAATAATAAATTTCTCTGTTCAGCGTAGCATCGTTTTAAACATAGGGACATGATTATAAACTCATTCCTAAGCTGTTTATAAAAGGTACTTTAGTCAGGAGCTTTGTGTTGCGGAGTTTATGACCTGCATGTATGATGAGGTTGTCAAGAAACAAGCTACCCTCCTCTTCTCAAATTCAATTTGGTACCCTTACAGGAATTGCCTGAAGTACTGAAGCATCATTTGTTTCGGCTCCTACCATGAGAGTGTAATTTCCTAATTCTAATTCTTGAGTGGGCGTTACTATGAGGCTTATCTGTTTGGTTTGTCCTGGTTCTAGTCTGACAGAGTTCTCGCTAAGACACTAGTATTACTGTTCGAAGTAACATTTATTCTAACCTCCTCATTCCCTCCCCTTTGGAGTGTAAGATCGTTGGGCAAAACAGAAACAGTTATAGGCAAAACTCTGTCTGTCAGCACCCTGCCAATTTTATTTTCAGACCATTCTGAGAACCATACTTCGTTGTTCCTGTCCACATCGAACTGCAATGCATTACTTATACCACATTGGCCTACCTTGTCTTGGCACGGTCCCCAAAGTTTGTTTTGGGAGGGAATCCAATATTCGACGAGTGTCATATTGTTAGGGTCAAAGCTTGAGATTTTGTTTCCGGTATGTTGGTTGAACCATATTGTTCCGTTTTCGCCAGTTTTTATCCAATAGGGCAAAGTATAGGACACGGCAGCGGCACTGCTTTGTCCTAAAGTTCTTGGCGACACAGTAGATGTCATAAACTTTGTAATCTCTCCAGAGGTAGGATTTAGTCTGTAGAAAATACTAGTCCCATGGTCAGTAACCCACAAGTTGTCACTGAGGTCAAGTGTTAATCCCACTGGGGAGGTAATATCAGCTGGCATATCGTAAGATGTAA
>DASQUV010000069.1:0-4319 GCA_035641095.1 Nitrososphaeraceae archaeon | reverse complement strand
GATCTGAAGGTTCCAAATAATGATCTAGTGCATTGCGTATTCAAAGTTGGAAACGCTCTTCAGATGGCTGAAAAAACGAAAAGGAGAGCAATAAAGCTTGTAGATCTTATTAATAAAAAAGATAGGAGTACGTATTCCTCTGGAAAGGATCCGATGGGTCTTGCTGCAACTGCTCTATTTGTGGCATCCGCTAATAATGGCGAAAATATGACGCAGAGGGAGATAGCCAGTGCTGCCGGATTGACCGCCGTAACAATAAGATGCAGGTTAAAGGAGATTCGTAAATATCTCGAATCTTTTAGTAACCGAGGAGAAGAATAGAAACAGAATCATATCAAGAACATAATGAAACCTATCCCATCCTCGTCGACATCAGATTCAGTTAAATTAATTCATCCTCCTCACCTATAATGGGATATATTTATTTTCTCTTCTGGTTTCATTTCTCTTTGTCCCTTTACCTTTTTAATGGCGTCCTCAAAATGTCTCATGGATACGATCGCTTCTGATGTGTGTTTTAATGCTTCTTCAGCAGATGGATATTTCTGAATATGATCATGGAGTACTAGGGATGCTGCAGTATTTGCAACTGAGGATACGTCTGCTCCACTAAATCCTTCTATCATTTCTGCTACTTTATTTAAATCAACATCCTCCTTAATCGGCTTACCTTTAGTCTGAATTTGTAGAATTTTTTCTCTTGTAATTTTATCTGGATTTGGTATATATACGATCTTGTCAAAGCGACCAGGTCTTAGTAAGGCAGTATCTATCATATCTATTCTATTAGTAGCGGCAATGACGATAACATCATGCATTTCCTGCATACCATCCATCTCAGTTAGTAGTTGTGAGATAATTCGTTCTGAACCAGAATAAGCACCGCTACCACTACTACCAAAGCCTCCTAATAATGACCCTCCTCTGACAGCTGCAATAGAGTCAATTTCATCAAAGAATATCACACACGGAGAAGCTTGCCTTCCTAAATATTTCACGTATACCTCTTTCAGACTCTCCTACCCATTTTGATATAAGCTCAGGACCCTTAACGCTGATGAAATTGGCTTCTGATTCTGTCGCTACTGCTTTTGCAAGCATTGTCTTACCAGTACCTGAGGGACCATGCAGGAATATCCCTTTAGGAGCTGGATGGTTTAACTGTCTATACATTTGTGGAAATCGCATAGGCCATTCAACGGCTTCCTGTAGTTCTCGTTTGACTGCATCTAATCCGCCTATATCATCCCATTTAACATCTGGAGGCTCTAAATAGATTTCTCTCATTGCAGACGGTGTAATTTCCTTTATGGCATTCTGAAAATCATTCATGTTGATCACTAATTTTTCTAATGTCTTTGGCGGTACTTTCTCTTCTTCCAGCTTGAGTTGTGGTAACAATCTACGGAGACACTTCATTGCTGCTTCTTTACACAGGTACTCAAGGTCTGCACCTACAAAACCATGAGTTGTAGCAGCAATTTTATCTTGACCTACATCTACATTAAGTGGCATATTTCTTGCATGTACCTGTAATACTTCTAATCTGCCACGCTTATCTGGGACTTTGATCTCAATTTCCCTATCAAATCTACCTGGCCTGCGTAATGCAGGATCGATTGCATTTGGCCTATTACTCGCCGCTATCACTACGACTTTTCCTCTGGATTCCAAACCATCCATTACTGATAGCAATTGTGAAACTACTCTTCGCTCCACTTCTCCCATTACCTCTTCTCTCTTTGGTGCAATTGAATCTATTTCATCTATGAATATTATCGAAGGCGCCTTTTCTCTTGCCTCCTTAAATATTTCCCTTAAGCGTGCTTCAGATTCTCCATAGAATTTACTCATTATTTCTGGTCCAGATATGCTGATAAAATGCGAATTGCTTTCGTTGGCTACGGCTTTTGCTAGTAGGGTCTTGCCAGTTCCAGGTGGACCATGCAAGAGCACCCCTTTAGGTGCTTCTATGCCAGGCTTCTCAAATATTTCTGGATGTCTTAAAGGAAGTTCTATCATCTCTCAAACCCTTTGGATTTCATCCTTTAATCCGCCTATGTCTTCATATGCAACTGCTTTTGCATCCGAACTTCTCAGAGCCTGATCAGATTCTGTTATAACGAACTGTGTTCCCTGACTAATTATTACTGCCTCGCTAGTTGCAGGTGCAAGACCTACAACCTGAAAAATTAGTCTTCCACCAAAGTAAGGAACTATAAAATTATCTCCTTTTGTCACGGAAACACTTTCAAGGGAATCTGAAAGATACCTTTCATCAATAGGCGGAATTGCTTCTAGTGGAGCAACAAAAACCTTCTCTGCGGGTTTGACTTTGATTTTTCTTATATGTGCGATATCACCTATAGCTAAACCTGCATTATTTCTAACTATACCATCAACCCTGATTATTCTTTTTCCTTCATCTGAAGGAAACAAAGGCAGACATTTGGCCACTGTTTTCTTTCTGGTACTTTTACTCTTTTCATCTGCCCTTATCTATAAAATATCTCCTGTAGAGGCATTTAAAGAATCCATTGAGTCATAATCTATACGTGCTATCCCTCTGCCAACATCTCTGGTATATGCTTCAAGTATTTTTAATTCCGAATTTAAAGCGTCATTATCGTTAGATGGCATGCACTAAAAAGTAGTCAATAACTCCTTATACGTTTTTGCAAATCTCAAATAAAATGATCGATTGGGATATGCTATTATATCTACTGATTTACAATTCATTTCGCTCTTCTTGCTTGTGGTATCGTTATTAGTATCAATAGTAATAAATATTATTACCCTATTAAGAAGATATTCCAAAATTTTTAATGGCTCAGTCCTTTAAAAACTCCCAAGTATCTAAAATTATTTATAAAAGTTGTATTATATATTTTGCCAAATTATCATCCAGCCAACCCTTAATTATATATGATGTGGGAGTGTAATCACCTATATAAAGTCATAAACATAGCGTAAATTTTATACTTATCTTCATCGATCGGCTACTAACTGTACATTACATTTGCATCATGATCCCTTGGTCGGCAGCAATTACAATATGCCGTTTCACATTCGATAAGCGTCGAATGGTTTCATTTAGTACAACTACATGGAATACTGGCTCTAGAGATGTCTCACAAGGTATATTACAGTTGTACAAAAACTAGTATTAAGGCAATATCTTCAATCCATGTTAAAGAATCTAGACTAGATTTTTATATTCTGAGGAAATCAATTGAATCAACTTGAATTACTCATTAAAATAATTGGTTGGCATATGTTCTGAAACATCATCTTTGCTCGATATTATATATCGAACAAGAACATTAATCAGGTCAGCGCAACAGATGCAATTATTTGAACTAGTGTCAATGTTTATGAGTGGCTTTCTCCATATCGATTCAACAAACTGGTAAATGGCCCACTATGATATGACCTCGCATGATCCTCCTAAGATAATTAGTGATTTATTACAATATGAGAAATTGAAAGATGAGATGAGTGGTCTATTTCTTTCCTCGCCTGGGGTGGATCAAGACGTCATGTCACAATCAGAAATAGACGAAATATTTGAGTGGTTAAGAAGTGCAGAAAATGACTTTGAGAAGATGCCGCGATTTAAACTATTGGAACATTATAGTGTCACTTTTGAGCAAAAACCTTGTTGGAAAATAGACGCATATCAATTTTATACCACTGCTGGACAAACCCGTTTTATCTGCAAGGTATTTAGACCTGATGGAAAGCATTATGGTAGCTTCTCTGTTATGGGAATAATATGGAACAGATTGTTAGGACTTGTAGATCATGATCAGCGAGAAGGCAAAGATTGCCATTGTATCAACTGTGATAGATCAAGTTATGATGGTATAATAATACAAAGGACATGAATAATGTAATGATACTTGCTACTTCAAAGTCCCCCTTTTTTGTCGAGCCTTATTTTTCGATCTAGTCATTCTATATGATTAGATGTGAATCCCATCCATTCACTTAGATGTGTTCCTTTACAGGGACGGTTATGGTCAAAAGATTGATTTATTAGTTATTACAGCAAACTGTAGGAAAATTACTAATTTACAGTAATGTCTATTAGAAAGGGCTTCCCATATCACAATATGGCATATACGGTGTTAGAGTATTGGCGTAGCTATTTTTCTCTTTGTCAGTACTGACTTCAAGCTGGGGGAATTCGCAGGAAAGGGATTGCTCTCCGATCTCTCCAATTTCACTGAAACTTGGGGGCGTCAATCGAATTGGTATCAAGCAAACTGGGACGGTGGAGTATACCAGGATAAGGTTTTTGGTATATGGGCGTGGAC
>DASQUV010000068.1:0-8052 GCA_035641095.1 Nitrososphaeraceae archaeon | reverse complement strand
CCTCAGATGCACACTTACATATGTCTCTTTCAGGTATTAACGTGACCTTGTACCAAAGTTGTCTATACCTAGACGATTGGACCCAATAGCTACCTGGATTTCCTTTGATTCGTTGTACTGGTTTTTCTACATACGTATTCCTTCCGTCGTCTCCCGCAACGATAAGATTTCAATTTGGAGCCGGAATGCATGTTCGATCGTGACACGCATAAGACATTATGCATATGAAACAATGTATACTAGACTTTGCGGGTATCTATTTTGGAAACGGCTGAAGCTGGAATGCAGTCCTGAACTGCATAAAAAGAGCTTACGACTAATCGAAATTGAAAAGCCTAATTCAGATCCAATCTACTCTTGAGATCCTTGAATCGATTTCTAATTGTAACCTCTGTTACACCGGCGGCTTCTGCAATATCCATTTGAGTGATGGTTTCTCCCATATTTTTAGACGATAAATACAATACTGAGCCAGCTAAACCCATTGGATCCTTTCCTGCAGAAATTCCGTGTTTCGTAACATTCTGCATAATACTCATAGCCTCACGTTTTGTACGTTCACTTAATCTCGTCTTATTGGCCACTTTTACAATGCATTTTATCGGGTCGACCATAGGCACCTTCAAGTCCAATTCCAATATGAGCAATCGAGTAGTTCTCGCTAATTCCTTTCTCTTAATATTTGTGAGATCGGAGATATCGCTAAGTGTTCTTGAAATCCCCATTTCCCTGCAGGCTATATATGCTGCTGCAGAAAGTACTGATGGTATGGTTCTACCTCGAACCAATCCTCTTTCTTGGGCTTTTCTATAAATATAGGCAGTTTTCTCGATAGCTGCTTCCGACAACCCAAGCTTATCTCTAATTCTTTCCAAAATACTGAATGCATGTCGAAGATTCCTATCCGCGGGGGAATATGCCTGTGTTCTGAAATCCCAAGCTCTTAATCTATCCATGGTAGATCTAACGACGGCGTCTAACCCTTTTCCACTCGCATCTTTATCAGATCGACCAATTACAGTAGCTAATCCCATATCATGTCTGGCAAGTGAGGTTGGCATTCCGGTTCTGCTTCTTAGGTTTGCTTCTTCGACACTAAAGGCCCTCCACTCTGCTCTGTTTTCCTCGACATTCTCTAAAATGACGGTACCACAATTGCCACAAATGATTTCTCCAGAATCAGGATCTGCAATATTTTGATTGCTCCGATTGCATACGGGACAGTTGTTTGAAGTTTTCATTATCTTATATAAAAACAGCTATATTATCTGAACCCAATTATTTAAACTTACCCAAATCTTTCAAACCGTGAGATAAATTTTGAGATTAGCCAAACTTTGTCGATAATAATTTCAAATACCCATACACCGTACAAGAGAACATGCTAGGTGGCAGGGATTTTAGAAAGCTAATACTGACCGACATGAATGAGAGGCGAAAGAAGTTAAGAAGAAATATTGATGACCCAACCAGAATTTATGCTTCGGAGGCATCACAGTGTACAAGATTTTCATATTATGACAGGGTTAATCCAATTAATTCAAATTCTGTAGAACTATTTCACTTCTTTTTGACACATGGATTTAGACATTCGTTTGAAAACATAGAATCAGAATATAAAACTGATAATCTAACCCTGGTACTTACAGCAGATATCATTTTAGAAAAGGAGCTTGTCGTAAGGTTACAAGTAACAGATTCCCTGCCAGATTCACCAAGGCCATATGATTTGTTGTATCTCAATGCATGCTTATATGCTCTTGACAAACAAGAGGGGATTTTGATCTATGTGCGAGGAGATGGGCAATCGTCAGAATTTTTAGTAGCAAAGAGTGGGAAAATGTTTGAGGAATTGATAAGAAGAGCAAGAGTCCTGAGTACACTGCTTAGGGAAAAAAGAGTGCCTATCGTTGAACCGTCAGAATCTTGCATGACTTGCAAATACTATGAGAGATGTTATATGATAGAAAGAAAGGAAACCAGCTTCTCAATAGAAGGCCTATTTGGTAAGTCTAAAGATACCTAATCAAGGAAAATTCAAAGTGAAAGGTCGGTCTCCTCCACTCGCTTGAAGTGTAGACGTCTGGCTAAATGAGTACGTGCCATTTACTTGGTATGACTGTATCTGGTTCATACTCAATTGATTCCAGATATCCGAATTTTCGCTGTTCCGAGCAATTGGATCGGTATCTTTTAGGGTTACATTCCCGGAAGATATTACTGGAAAGACGTTACCTTGAGACTCAAGAAAGCCTTCTAGCCTTTCGCCAATTTCGCCTGATGCAATTTCGCTGTTGTTAGCTAGGACTTTGTACTGAATCGACTCAAGAATAATAGTCCCCCTATTGGGATTATGAGCGTCAAAAGTGATCTGTAAATTCAAATTCGAGCTATCTAGTGGTTCAACCGTAATATTCTTGATTGAAATAATAATTGGGTTGTCTGTCTGATCTGTTGATTGTATCTCTGCGTTTGAAGGACTCTCTAGGGTTGGCGCAGGGGCTTGTCTTTCAGCATTTTCATTATTAGAAGCAACTCCCCAGTAGGTAACCCCGGCGACTACAGCTATTGCGACGGCTGAAGAGATGTAAATGATCTTCCTCTTATCCATGTGATGTATCCATGCTCTTATCCATGCGACTACAGCTATTGCGACGGCTGAAGAGATGGAAATGATCTTCCTCTTATCCATGTGATGAGATCACTTCTATGTTCTTATATGAATTCTTTTTTAATCCGAGATTCAGGTAAAGGTGGTGATAGGATCATCCGTTAATTAAGTGCCAATAACACTAAAATACTAATGGGTGTAGAAGGAAATCTAAATGCCTACAGCTTACATATTGGTAAACTGCACATTGGGATCAGAAGAGCGAATTATTGGTGAAATCTCTAATTTGCCTGATGTAAAGGAGGTAAGAGGAACATATGGTGTTCATGATGTTTTCGTGAAAGTAAAATCAGACAACACGGAGGCAATGAATCACACTATAACTAACAAGATTAGAAAAATCCCCGGAATAACTTCCACCGTAACATTAGTAGTCATAGAAGAGCAAGGTGGCAAAGAAAATCATTAGCTACTCTTTTTGAGGTAGCTCTTTACTTCGGTCTTCTTTCTTAATCTTCTTGATCGTGTAAATGATCAAAGAGGTGCTTATTAGCATTATAATCCAGCCCGTTAGCCCCACGATAAGATAAACTTCATACAAGGGGATGGCTAAAGATATACCGGCTAGAACCGCACCTATCCACCAAACGATAATTAGAGTTTGTAAGTTTGATTTTGCCATGATTCGTTTACCTAGCCACGCAGATCCTCGTCAAACCCTTTAAGATGTCTCAAGATTTTACCGCATTTAGAACATTGATCGTATTCCTGGAAGTCAAAGTCATTATACTTCCGAAATGAGAATGATTCCACATGATTACAGAAGATCCTTCGTATTAGCTGATGAAGCATCAGATACTCTATTAAGTTTGGTATTTTTTACCATTTCGATTTGATATGAGAAAATTCCCAACCGAAAATGCCGTCGGTGAGATTTGAGCTCACGACAGCTCGGTCTTCAGCTTCACCCCACTTGGTCGAGTGCTCTCCCGGGCTGAGCTACGACGGCATGTTACACAGTTCGTGGATGGATCATATATATTCCTATCATATTCGGGGTGCAGCTCTAAATAAATAGCCGTTCTGTCTGCAATTAGGCCTTTCTTCGGATAGATCCGGTGCATCCTTTATCTTGCTAGATAATTTTTATCACGGTCGATTTCGATATTAGAAACTAGTAAAATGCCTTTTATTTGACCGGTTTTATCGAGGTAGTTTATCGTGAAAAGGCCATGCTCGCATTATAGCTTTATTGCTACAACAGAAGCAAGTCATTGCATAAAATTTCAATCGTGTGAACCAAGAAAAGTTTATGAAGAGCAACATTAGGAGATGAATAATCCAGTTAGGAGATCTTGTTTGAAAGTATCGGTTCTAAGAATGGGACACAGATTTGTCAGAGACGATCGTGTAACGACTCATATTGCTCTGGTTGCTCGAGCATTAGGTTGTGATCGGATTTTCATGAATGAGGTGGATAAATCGATTAGGTCAACGATAGAGGAGATTAAAGAAAGATGGGGAGGACGGTACTTTGACATAGAAATAATTGAGAATTGGAAATCGATAATAAAGCATTGGAAAGATGGGGGAGGAAAAATCGTTCATTTGACCATGTACGGCCTAAATATAGACGAAGTCATAGTTGAATTACGTCGCTGTGATAAGTTGCTTGTGGTGGTGGGCGCTTCAAAGGTTCCAAAGGAGCTGTACCAAATTTCTGATTATAACGTAGCAATAGGAAACCAACCTCATTCAGAAATATCAGCGTTAGCAATATGTTTGGACAGAATTTTCAATGGAAAAGAGCTAACAATGCAATTTGATGACGCAAAATTAAAAATTGTTCCTTCCTCAAATGAAAAAAAAGTATTGGACAATTCTTGAGGCACTACCCCAATTCAAACAAAGGATTTAGCCCAACCTAACTTTAGTAGTATTTTAAAAAATGAAAAGATCTAGTACTTCTATCAAGTATTGACAAATAATATAACCCCTGCCCGAAAGAGGAGTATCATTGGAAAAACGCATAATGAACTTATCTGAAGCAATCAAGAATTACTATTCCTATATGAATCAAATAGTTACTATGCCAGATTTCTTTTTGGATCGAATCCTGCAATTGCAGTCACAAGATGAGCTTTTTCAGTCCATCGTTAACAAGATTCGCGTAGGAGGTGGGAGTATACGTGAAGTTCCAACGGTCGATCGAAAGGGAGGAAATGCTGCTAACATTGCCTACAGTATTGCTAAGCTCGGAGGCAGAGTAGCCCTTTTTACTGTCGGAGATGAGATTGCGAGATCCATGATCAAAAGCACATTTCAAAAATTCGGGGAAAATGCAGAAGTTTTGATTTCTGAGGGGATACAAGGAAAGACAACCTCATTGGAGCTTTATGAAAATCTGGAGGGCGATTCTAAAGTGAATGTTATGCTAAGTGATGTTGGAGATAATGCGGATTTTGGCAAGGCAAGGTTAAACACCGAAAATCATATGAAAATTTTGAATAGAGCGGACGCCGTCATCGTCGCGAATTGGGCAAGCAACCTAAGAGGAACTGAATTAGTGAAATTCGCATTTGAGAGCTCACCAAAGGCCCTACATTTCGTTGATCCCGCTGATTTTCAACTCAGAAAGGAGGAATTTATCGAAATTCTTCTTGTTTTATCGAATCTAATAGATGTGCTTAGTATCAATGAGAATGAATGTAACACACTTGGATCATCATTGGGGTTAGGTACTTTGTTACCTTGGCAATCGTACTCCAGACAAGAGATCAAGGACGCTGCGCTAAAGCTATCTAAGAAAATTGGAATAAGTATTGATATTCATACCAAATTAGGATCGGCCTGGTCAAACGGGAAAGATAGTGAAATTGTTCCAGCAATTAGAACCGAGATCAGAACCCTAACTGGAGCGGGAGACGTATGGGATGCAGCTGATGTCGTTGCATACCTTGCTGGTCTGGATCCTATAGACAGGTTAAGGTTTGCAAATGCCGCATCCTCGCTTTACGTCCGTAACCATTCGGCCGAGTCACCTAGTCTTGAGGAGGTTATTGAGTTACTCGATAGGATCAATATGTAGGTCTTTTTTGCACTTGCGTACACAGTGACTTTTTACGCGAAAGCAAAAATAAATTCATTAGAAACTCGAAAGGACTGTAGTAGAGTTCCACGTATACAGATTCGGTTATATTAGTATCAACTTATTATCAGGTTAATGACTCCCCCTATCGATGCATCAGAATTCGAAGCACATAAAGACCTAAGCCGGATCGTAGTAGATTTTTTGTGTCGAAATAGTGATAAGGCATTTTCGGTAAAGGAGCTTGCAGAGTTTACAGGCATTAAAGAAGAAGACATTAATTACTTGATGCTTAAATTGTCCTTTCATGACGTAATCAACAATTTATCTGGCATGATAGTACATAGAAAGGCTAGTAAGATTGGCAACCTCCGTGCAATAAGGATAGAAGATGTTACAATTAGTGGAATAGTATATTATCGATGTGTAAAATTGGAAGCTCAAAAAATATAGCTCCCAAATGTTCGACCGTCAAATGATCGACAAAAACTTCACTCGAATTGAAATAGTTGAAGACAGTAGATATCTACTTTGAAGTGAGGGTTCTGCATACTGACTAAGACCGTACCCCTAATTGATCAAAAGGCGGGTATTAAACACTACTGTACCTCCTTTAGCGGCATAGACGGAAAGATAAAACGAAATCCAGAGGATTTTGTAGTAAGAGAGGTCTTGAACAATCAGTACCTTGAAAACTTGTCCAAGAATTCAACCCCCACACATAAATTCCCAGTTTTTATTCTGAAAAAGCATAATATTGATTCTAATCATGCTATCATCGAAATACGCAACCAACTTAACTTGGAACTTAGAGTCCTCGGGTTAAAGGATGCCAAAGCGAGCACGGTGCAATTTGCTACCACAATTCAGAAAGCAAGAAATCTACCAACAAGGACAAAGACCTACCATACTGAAATTTGTCTTATAGGATACGGTAATACTCTACTATCAAAATCCGATCTTTGGGGGAATCAATTTACTGTTGTAATAGCTGAACCCACACATACAAATTTGAATGATTTTGTACCTGAAATAGATCATATAGCGAATTTCTACGGACTTCAGAGGTTTGGAAGTGAAAGAATGGTAACTCATAGTGTTGGAAGGGAAATACTTAAGGGGAATTTTAGACGGGCATCCGAATTGTTACTAACTGAGACTACTAGATATGATACTGCGTATAGCAGAGAGATCAGGGAACAATTGTCTGACTCAAGTAATTACAACAAACTCTTAGGTCAATTGCCTAAGGGTATGGATATTGAAAGAGAAATAGTGCGATCGTTACTCTATAAGAGAGACTATATTCGCGCCTTAAGGGCCATCCCCATCGGAATTCGACGATTGTACGTCCAAGCCTATCAAGCCTATATATTCAACCTCTGTGTAAGTGAATCTCTATCTTGCGGTGAGGATATAACGAAATGTATGGATGGTGACTTGTGTTTTGAGATTGAAGGCAATGATGTACTTGGGAAGGTCAGAAAACTAAACCCCAGCATTGATACTTCTTCTACAGTTCTTCCCGCATTGCGACTTGTTGGGTATTCGTTTCAGCCCGGAAAGGGGCGATTTGAATCTACATCACAAAAAATACTTAAAGAGGAAGGGCTGACTTCAAGAGATTTCTATATACGAGACATGCAAGAGCTTAGCGCTAAGGGCGGATTTAGGCAATCTGTCCTTTGGTGTAAGGAATTTAATCATTCTGGAGCTTTACACGTCAGTTTCAAATTGCCTAAAGGCTCATATGCTACTACCCTCTTGCGAGAAATCATTAAACCAGACTCTCCGATCGAGGCTGGCTTCTAAGCTTAGATTTGAATCGAAAGTTGCGCCTATAACTCTAACCGAAATGACTACCCCGACAGAGAATAGATCTGAGGCGACAAGAAGTCTTAATTGGTCCTAACTAGTTTTACTATTCTTATCATGATATTGATAGTGATGGCTGAGAGCATCCAAGACAGTATAGTACTGAGAATAGCTGTCTGATACGGAGACATAAAAGCTAGTTGTAGGAGCTGATA
This sequence comes from Nitrososphaeraceae archaeon, assembly GCA_035641095.1. Taxonomy (GTDB): domain Archaea; phylum Thermoproteota; class Nitrososphaeria; order Nitrososphaerales; family Nitrososphaeraceae; genus TH5896. The sequence continues at coordinate 323 of DASQUV010000068.1, read as the reverse complement.
TAGGAGCAGAATTTTTGATGTGGAATAGATTATTTCAGAAACCGAAAAAGTCGCTACGAGTTTCTTTATGTCACCCCTTAACTTGTGAGAATCCCTCTTTTTCGTAACTGGATCGAGATACCTGTTTCTATTGTCAATATAGAAGAGTACTCCAAAAATTGGAAAGAATACAGAGTACTCTGTCGCGATTGAGACAAACGAATTTATGAGATTGCTTCCTCCTGTCTGAGAGTACAGCTGAGTAACCAGACTACCAACCAGAAGTGACGAAATGCCTGCAATTATCAGATTCTTGTTGAAATACAAAACTTCTTTGTACTTTA
>DASQUV010000067.1:0-4795 GCA_035641095.1 Nitrososphaeraceae archaeon | reverse complement strand
AACTATTCCATCATAGTCTGCTCCTTCGAGTTTGTATGTTCTTGGAATCTGCTTTCCGGTTTCAGGATCTGGATTATCTGATCCCTGATACCACTCTCTGGTATTGATATCGTTGTAAGTGGGACATGGTTGTAATACATCCAAATACGCTAAGCCTTTGTGCGAGATACCTTGTATAATCAAGTCTTTGAGGTGTCGAACGTCATATGAGTAGCCTCTAGCTATGAACGTAAAGCCGGATACAGCAGCAAGTGCAAGTGGATTAACTGAATTATTAGAATTTGGTAGTGGAAGGGATTTAGTCTTCAAACCTAACTTCAATGTGGGTGAGGCCTGCCCTTTTGTTAGTCCGTACACTCCATTGTTAAAAATTATGTATAACATGTCAACATTTCGTCTGCCGGCGCTAACAAAATGACCAGCACCTATTCCCAATCCATCTCCATCCCCTCCGACAGCAATCACTTCTAGTTCAGGATTACAAAGTTTAGCTCCTTGCGAAAAAGGAAGTACTCTACCGTGGAGGGTGTGTATCCCATAGGTATTTATAAAATGCGGCGTTTTACCAGAGCACCCAATGCCTGAAAAAATAACAGCTCTATGCTTCTGGATCCCCATTTCCGCAAGTGCCATCTGAATTGCATTGAGGATGCCAAAATCCCCGCATCCTGGACACCAGTCATTATGGACTTCAGTTTTATAATCACTAAGCTTAAGCGCCATGTTCCAAAACGATTCTCCTAGGAGCTTCTCCCAACATAATTCTCATTAGCGCATTATAAACTTCACTAGATGAAATTGGTCGGCCATTATACTTGACCACCAGGTAATTCATACTGATTCCAATATTTTCGCTAATTAGCAATCCAAGTTGAGATGAGTAATTCATTTCAATATCAACTAGCTGTTCGTACCCACCGATCAGAGCGCGCACCCTTTCAAAAGGAAATGGACTCAGCAAGCGCAATTGTACGAATCTGATTTTTTTCCCTTCATCTATGAGCTTGTCCATTGCATCCAAAATAGCACCCTTTGTAGAACCCCAGCTTATGACAGTCATTGAATCTGGTTCATCAATTCCATACAGCGAAGCCTTGTCCTCGTCGCCTATTTGATCGAGTGCGATCATTAATTTGTCCATTCGCTTATCCATCATTGCCGTTCTTATTTCTGGATCCTCTGTAATGTGACCCTCTTCAGTATGTTCGTCGCCCGTATTCCAAAATATTCCATTTTCTGTCCCAAGTAGGACTCTAGGAGATATTGCGTATTTTGCGTCGCTATCCTTGATACGGTCGTTATTTTGAATCAACCTAAACCTGCGATAGTGACTGGCGTTACCCAAATCAGCTGATAAATTAGATACCCTTTCTACAAGTAATCCTCTGTCGATCGGAACTCTTTGTTGATCAAATATTTTGCAAGTGCTGATACTATTTGCGATTGCCTTGTCAAGGAGATGAACCACAGGCATCTGGAATCTTTCTGCAAAATTAAAGACTTTAATGGTGTCATAGTAGCTCTCTTCTATATCTCCTGAGGAAAACACAATTCTCGGGAACTCTCCGTGTCCGGCCTTTGTGGCAAATAGAAGATCACCCTGCTCATGTCTTGTTGGCAAGCCCGTGGCCGGCCCAGCCCTCTGATACAGTGAAACCACTATAGGGACCTCGTTCATGCCCGCCCATCCGAGGGCCTCGGTCATCAGGGAGAATCCTGGACCAGACGTTGCAGTTGCAGAACGTGCTCCGGTAAGAGCTCCTCCTATTGCCATGGTTATGGCGGCTATTTCATCTTCCGTCTGTAAAACTAGTATGGAACCATCTTTACCTTCTACTTGTGGCACTATTTCATTGGCTTCGAGAAATTCACTATCATCGCTAGCAGGTGTAATTGGGTAATATGTCTGGAATCTGCAACCAGCAGTTAATTTGCCTAACGCTGATGACTGGTTACCCTGAACTAGTATCACGTCAGGTAGAGGATTCTTAGTTTTTAGAACAAAAGTGAGAGCACTAGCATCATAGTGTTTTCTGGTGTATTCATAAGCATAATCGGCTGCCTTGACATTCAGCTCAGCTATCTTAGGTTTAGATCTGAAAATAGATCTTATCGCGCTTCCGAGGGTTTCAACCTGAAAGTCCAGCAATGCCATCGAGCAAGATAATGACATTACATTAACCATTCTTGATAATTTGCTTAGCGAATGATCTTCAATCCTGGTTGAAAATTCTTCGAGCAATTGGAAGTAAGGAATACCGAAAAGATTTATGCCTCTAAAAGACGCATAATCGAGAATACCTTGAACAGTTAGAGGCCGTTCCTCTTCCTCTAGAAGACCAATCAGCCTATCCCTAAAGGCGTCGTCTAATGTTGGTACCTCCCCGATCTTCACGTCAACTAGCGCTGAGTCGTATACGATCCCTCCGCCCTTAACAACTGAAGCAGCATGCCTAAGCAATGTTTCTGCGTCAAAAGAGACAAGCATACTAATTTCGTCAACATGTGATCGAATCTCTTTCTCCGAGATCCTTACGGTAAAATAACTATGTTCTCCTTTAATGTTGGAGTAATATTCCCGCTTTCCAAATACTTGTAATCCTCCCTCTGCGCATGCACGCGAAAAGATATTTGCAGCTGAATCCACACCGCTACCTTGTGCACCGCCTATAAGCCAACTGAGGGAGTTACTCACCTTGTTCGAAAGGGACATAGGTATTATTGCTTCTAATTTGCCAGCTTTTATTAGTTTACAATTAGTATCGTATCAGGATTTATCCGCCACCAGTCGCAGCATCATAAAGACAACATTCACATTTATCTCGTTCACCACAATATGGACAAACACATAAGCACGCTTCCATTGAGTTTCCACACAGGTCGCATGATGGAACGTCCACTTCGGCCTCGTCAACCATCTCATAAAATATTCAGTTATGAGTTATTATACTTTTAATTATAACTCAAATGCGGCCCGAAAGAGGTACTGTATACATCACTTAAATACCGCATTTTATCTCTTGTAAGCGTGGGGACCAGCCAGGTTCTAGACAAATCTAGCCTTTCATACATCCAATTTGTAAACGCATTACATAGCCCAAAAACCAAGGAAAAATATACTGAATTTCTAAATGCCTTCCTAAACTAAGCAAAGATAAGATGTGACCGAATCCTAGAATTTGAACCTAAAGAAGCTTCAAGCTTTGCTAATCGCATATGTGGTAGACGTGAAAGATAAAGAAAAGCTAGCGCCCGCTTCAATGAAAGTAAGACTAGCAGCAGTAAAGTCCTTCTGTAAAATCAGCGATTTTGAAGGGATTAACTGGAAAAAAGTCAAGAGGTACATTGGAGAATCATATCGAAAGGCAGAAGACAGACCATACACCAGAGAGGAGATTAAATCCTTATTGGACACAGCTCATAGCCTTAGAGATAAGGCCATTATTTTACTGCTGGCAAGCTCTGGGATGAGAAGAGGAGCCATTATTAAATTACAACTAAAGCATCTAAAACCTCTGGAAAAATACCATATTTTCGTTATCGATGTATACAAGCAAGCAAGGGAGCATTATTACACCTTTTGTACACCCGAAGCTAGGAAGGCTATAGAAGAATATTTAGATTTGAGGACAAGGCTAAGAGAGAAGCTAACCCCTGAATCCATCCTTTTTAGAGAGGAATTCGATAATTCGAGTTTGGAGCAAAAGCGAGGAAGAATGTTATCCCTTTAACATAGAATGCATTGAGATTCATGCTAAAGCGATTAAGAGAGCTCACTGGTATCATCGAAAACCAGCCACTGACGGGAATCAGTAGATTGGGCCAACATCGGTCAAAGATAGCTACGGTTCATGGCTTTCGAAAATTCTTCGATACCACATGTACTGGAAATGGAATGGAAACCATATTTGTCGAAATAGTAATGGGCCACGACCTAGGTCTAAAACGGTCCTACTATAAACCACAGATGTATGAGCTATTAGAAGGCAATGACAAGATGAATGGCTACATTTCAGTAATAGATGACTTAACAATTAATGAGGAAAATAGACTTCGTATAAAGAATGCAGAGCAGCAACACACGATTAACGTAGAACTTCAAGAACTTAAAAAACAAATTGAACTAATAAGAAATGTGACACAGAATGACCAAAATCAGGTGAGAAAAATAAGGGCTTCACCAAATTTTAAAGAGAAACTAGCCGAGCGCTAGATCAAGATTAAATTCCACCAGGTTAATAATGTAGTGCATCTCACAAGGAGATTGTGGTGTATGTCAAAAAGTGGCTGATCGGCAATGTGGAGAGTGCATGGAATATTTCTGTGAAGTCCATATTAAAGAACATGCAAGTGCGCATCAAAAGAACCAATAATTATATCTCGTTAGTTATTTCGTAATTCGTCGTCCAGTATCAGCTTAACCTGTTTACCTCCTACTATAATTTTCATCCTACTTCGGGCAGTAGGACTTTTTCTATGTGGCTAATCAAGGGGGGCTAATGATAATAGGTTATACGTATAGAATTTCCGAATATGAGTTAACATAGTTAATCATTAGTTATATCTAATGGATTAATATTATTATTATGGCGAGCGAGAATAATTCAAATAAATATTCAAGAGAAAATTATAATTTGTTAGATGTGATAAAACGTTATTTGCGAATAGATCATCAAGATGACGATGAAGATCTACTGGATTATCTCCAAAACCAAGCAGGACTGCATCGGGACTGACTCAAACCCTGAACCTCGAACTCTTTAGTTTTAGATACTACGGTACTCTTATTAAATAT
>DASQUV010000066.1:0-39692 GCA_035641095.1 Nitrososphaeraceae archaeon | reverse complement strand
TTGATCAATAGATGTTTTGATCCTGATTCAATAGTCTTGATAAATCCACTAGCTGTACTACTACTCAACTTGGTGTTAACAAACCCCCTGGCCCCAATACTCCTCCATAAATCAAAGCAAGAGCTATAAACATGTTTATGAATGACAAGACGATCAACTTGTACCACCCTGTATGCAATAGGATATCTATTCTAATTCTAGGATTAATACCACGAATTATGAACATCAAATGTATCATAAGGAAGGTCTTTGCAGTGAACCAGAATATTGCATTTGCAGTTGGGCCATGATATATTCCCTCCAGAGTTAATAGCTGTAGAAGTGGCGGTTTCTCGCCAGGCGGACCCAGCTCATCAGGAAAGATCTGTGGACCCATCCAACCACCTAAAAATAGAACTACAAAGAGCGCCGCAAGAGCATACAGCTTGACATAGGTTCCTAACTGGATTAGGCCATAGATCATCCCTGAAGTCTCTGTAAGCCAGCCCGCTACAATCTCACTTTCCGCCTCTGGGAGGTCAAAAGGAATTCTCTCAAGCTCGGCCAAGGATGACATGAAGAAGACAAAGGCGCTGATGGGCAGAAATAGAATGAACCAGTAAGATGATTGGGCGTAAGTAATCTCGGTGAGGTTCAAGGAACCAGACAAAATGACGACAGATAGCGCTGACAGAATAAAAGGAATCTCAAAGGCAATGAGCTGGTGTAGTGCTCGGAGGCCCCCAATAAACGGGTACTTACTATTGCTCGCCCACGAAAAAAGCAATTCTATTAGTGGGAAAAATCCGAAAATTGCGAACGCAACGAGTAGGCCTACGTCACTATTTGAAACTACCCAACCAGGTGCCACAGGAATAAGGCAGACAACTGCAGCGGCGGCAACAACGAACGCAATCGGCGCGGCCCAAAATATCGGTTTGTCAGCTCCTGAAGGTACCAGAATTTCTTTTGAGACCAGCTTCAATCCGTCGGCTACCAACTGGAAAATACCTTCGAAGCCAGTTCCCAGAGCCTCGCGTCCTGCTTGAGATGGACCTACCCTTAACTGCATTCTCGCCAAAAACTTTCTTTCTATGAAAATTGTTGCGGCTGCAATAAGTGAAGCGTACATAAATCCTGGAAAAACTGCAACCCTGAAGAATTCCGTATATATTAGAAAGTTGAGAATTGGCAGGGTTCTAGTTGGATCAACCATCATTGATAGAAACAGGTATGGAGTAAGCACCTCCCCGTCTACCAGCGGCATTGGAACGTAAAATAAAATGACGAAAATAAGAGGAAGTACAATGACTGTAACAATAGCAAGTACCCAAAATAGTAACCAGACCACGCTAGCAACAAACGGGCCGAACCTAAAGTCCTCGATTGGTGTAGCCATTCCTTTTCCTCCTCACCGGTCTGCCTCCACAGGCCAATAATTCAAGGACCAGTATACTGATGGCATATCTCCTAATTTTGAACCAACAAGTAAATGAGGAAGTGCCAGCAGATTTCTAAATGACCCAACAGATATCTTTACTCTATACGGTCTAGGAGTCCCATCACTAACAATATAATAGCCCAGCGCTCCCCTTCCAGATTCTACCCGTCTGTATGCTTCCCCTGCTGGCCCTTTGGGGTTGGGCTGAAGCTTGGCCCTTACCTCTCCTGATTCAGGGATCTTATCTAAGAGCTGTCTGATAATATGGCATGATTCTCTCATATCAAGCAAAGGAACGTATGCACGTGCAAATGAATCGCATGTCTTCATATACTGCACCTTGAAATCTAGCTCATTATAGATGTCGTAAGGTTCAGCTTTTCTGATATCGTAAGGTACCCCCGATGCTCTAAGAACAGAACCGGTAACCCCCAGTTTGATCGCATCCTCTTTTGTCAGAATTGCCACGCCCTCAGTTCGCTGCCTCAGCAACGGATTATTGTAGAAAATGTCTTCATACTCCTTTAGACGTTTCTCGAAATATGAGACCTCTCTTAAACATCTGTCTTTGAAACCATATGGCATATCGTTCCTAACTCCACCTGGAATGTTGTAAGCGTGAGTAACGCGCGCCCCTGTCAATGCTTCCAAAAGATCTATAAATAATTCCCTGTCTCCCGTAGGCCACATGAACATTGTAGAATGGCCAAGAAAGATTCCATAAATAGCAAGCCAATAGAGTGTGTAAACTTGCCTGTTAAGCTCAGATGCAATGGCTCTAATAAACTGCCCCCTTCTTGGAACATCTATCTTGACTAATTCTTCCACTGCAAGGCTATAAGAGTATGTAATGTTACTAGAGTCATGAATCACCGGTCTTTCCAAATGTGGAATATTCTGAATAAAGTTCCTATACTCACACATCTTTTCTTCACCTCGGTGTACATATCCTGGATCAGGATCGCAGTCCACGATATAATCTCCATCTACTTTAACTGTAAATCTGAAATGTCCAGAGCCAGGATGCTGTGGTCCAACGCTCAGGGTCATTAGGCGGTCCTCTTCCGCCTCTTTGACTATCTCTAGTCCGAGTCTTGTGGTTTCTGAGATTCTTTCCTCGTGGTCAGACATGCAATTACCTTCCCTTTATCCTAAACTCCTTTCGCAAAGGTGGAATATCAGCCCAATCTTCCGGTAAGAGAAAACGATCGTTCCTTGGATGGTTGTCAAAATAAACCCCAACCATCTCAAAGGATTCTCGTTCGTGGTATTCGACACTTTTGAAAACTTGTATTAATGACGGGAGCCTAGCATTGTCTCGGTCTGTGCGTGTAGACAGAGAAAGGATATGCGATGAAAGATTCTCCTTTGTATAAGAACCTAAATGGTAGATTACTTCAATGTCACCAGTCTTGGGATAATCTGTGGCACTCACTGACTCCGCATGATCAAAGCCTGACTCGTCCCGCAGGTGCCTTGCTATCTCGACGATATCCTTTGATGGGACTTCGATCTTGATTCGAAGAGGTTTGACATAAATAATCTTTATTGAATCACCGAACTTTAATACAAGTTCATCGATAATCCCCTTCTCAAACTGAGGCAAGTCAGATTTCTCTGACTTTACCTGTACAGATGTGCTGTTTGATGATTTTGACATTAGGCTTTCAGTTTCTCCTTTCTTCGCAGAAGTTGGGGGCAGACCCTTATCAGAAGCGACAGTTGTTCCAGGGTCGCCTTTACTGTTACTTGAGGACGAACCATCTGATTTGCTCATACTATTTGATCTTTGACCTTTTGATCTTTTCCTGAAGTAGCATAGTACCTTGGATAAGTGTCTCTGGGCGCGGAGGACAACCAGGGACGTAGACATCAACGGGAATGATACCGTCTACGCCAGGGAGTACATTGTATGAATCTATATAAAGGCCCCCTGTAATTGCACATGCTCCCATAGCTATTACATATTTTGGTTCGGGCATTTGATCATAAACCATCCTTAATCTTGGGGCCATCTTTCTTGTGACGGTACCTTGGACTACAATCAAATCACATTGCCTAAGCGAACCAAATGCCTCGATTATACCAAATCTTTCCACGTCATAGCGTGGCCCCGAGGCAGCTCCAAATTCCACACTGCAGCATGCCGTCTCCAAATGTACAGGCCACAGAGACCAGACCCTTCCCCAATTTATGGCGTACCCCAACGGTTTATCAAGCGCTTTAACTAAGACATCGCCTACTTTACTGACCATCAAATTGAAGTTTGTAGGGTTTACTAGGTCCTTTATCATTGTGGGAAACTAACACCTCCTCCACTTGCTAAGTATTTATTTATTGGCAAGATCGTTTTGACTACCAAATCCCCTTTCTCCCCGCCAGATACAATGAATACCCCATTGCGGCAAACATTATCGCCAAAAACCCGATAATCGGCAAAGTTGCAGTTCTAGGCAACGAAAACAAAGAAACTCCCCAAACATAAAGAAAAATAGCCATAACATCAAAGACTACGAACATCAAAATGTAAGCATAGTATTGCATCATAAAGTGCGTGCGACCAGCACCGGAGGGTACTTGGCCGCATTCCATAGGCAGAAATTTCACAGGATTATATCGACGTCTAGGAGAGATAAGGCGAGAAATTACAAGAGCAGGAATAGATACGAGAAGGCCAAAACCCAGCATATATATGATTGGAGAAAACTGTGCTGCGGTCTCACCTGCCAATTCATGTGTGGCTGGTGATATTTCCTATAAAAATCTTGCCTTAACTTAAGTAACGAGTCTGAACAAGGATCTTGCGATAATTTTAGGATGGCTTAAACCAAGCTTTAACATTTTAGACCGACTAAAATCTGCTCTGATAAAGTCAAGAAATTCGTCCTTCTTTAAGTCTGAAATAATATCAAGTTCTTGGTCCCATTCTTTATCTGAGAGTTTTAGCCATCTGGATTGGACCCTTAGTGCCGAAGAGATTTTAGAAGAGAGAATACGCTTGCAAGTACTTTCGTACTTCATAAGATGTTCCTTTGACCCATTATAAGGTATTGAAGATGCGGCAACTTCTCCAGCCAACCTGCCAAATCGAATCGCATACCGTATTCCCTCCAGTAGCAGAGGATTGGAAAAACCGGCAGAGTCCCCTACCAACATTATGCCATCATCAACAAAGCTCTTGACTAAACCTTGATTTGGTATCAATCCGTAATGAAATTCAAGAGTCTGAATATTCTTAATTCGATCTAATGGCTTTAGTCGATTTTCAATTATATGGTTTAGCTTTTTTATTGGATCCTCTATTGTATCCGGCCTGCCAACGCCTACCCCTATTCTAACTCTATTCCTGTTGACTGGGAAAATCCATGCATATCCAGCGGACGAATACATACTTCCGACCATGAGGTACCATGTTTCTGTATCCAAATCATCACAATAGCATTCATACTCTGCTCCTGCTCCATATCTAGTCCAAGCATTCAAGAATCCAAGCTTTCGGCCTATCTCCGCTGTAAACCCACTAGCATCTATGATGATTGTAGATTGGACATCCTCTTCTCCGTATAATGATTTGATTCGAATGTATCTTTCACCTGATGAACGATTCAGTTTTATGTTGATAACATTGCTCCTTACTCTTATCTCCGCCCCCGCCGCAGCTGCAATGGTTCCCAAATATTGGTAAGCTCTCCTCACATCTAAAACACAACAATCAGGCTGTTCTGAAGTTAATGTTACCTCATTGTGTGGAGATATAAAACAATAATTCCTAACTGGATTGTAATATTCTGCGGGGATTGCAAGGTCCCTCATTTCAGAGATCCAGGTGACTCCACTTGTTCGGATATATTGAGCGATAGAGTCTTCTCTTTCAAAGAGTGCAACTTTGCAGCCGGCTCCTGCTGCCGCTTGAGCAGCTGAAAGACCAGCAGGTCCTCCTCCCACGACTGCCACATCATACTTCATGGTTCAAGTACTAACACTGATGAGTTATTGCACGCAATATTTGATGGTTTTCATCCTTGAAATTGATTCGCCATATGTTTAAAGGTTCAAAAACACGCGAAAAATAGTTTCCATTCTCTTCCAGAAATTTTTAGCATGTGCTTAAAGGAGACTCTGCTGCTGCTTTAGCAATATAATAGAAAAGGATGAATGCCAAGTCCTGGCATAGCGGGAGCACGAACCCAATAATAACATAATAATAAATACAATAATCTTATCAATTTACTGAGATTTGATAGTTATACCAGCGTCGCCTTCTCCTGAGTTTGTTGGAATAAACAAATGGTACAATTCACAACCCATATCTATTTCTGGATTAAGAGGGAAGGTAATTCTACTTGATTGTTGGACGTATACGTGCATCTTTTGTTTAAGAATGATTCCAATAATGAAGCAATTACAAAGGATGTTTGCTGAATATGAGTTTAAAGTTATTCAGGCGCATTCTGCAGAATATGAATTTGCTACTAAGATCGAATATATTTCCATGGCATTGAAAAGATATGACATTACAGAGATCCCTGTGGGAGTCGACTCTGAAAATAAGACGTGGCAAGCCTATGGAAATATGTATTGGCCAAAGCACATCTTAATTGATTCAAATGGATTTCTTCGTTACGAACAAGCTGGTTACGGAGGGGTAGAAGAATTCGTTGAGCCAATCTTCGATTTGATTCAAGAGACCAGCGGTAAAGCAGTCGCGGATATTGACCTCAAAAAATTTGAAGGTAGTTCAACCGACGAAATTTATGAGACCCACGGTATGCATTTTCCAGGAATAGCGCCTGAAATCTGTGTTGGTTATTCTAGGTTAAATAGATTTGGTAACAAACAAACCTTAAAGATTGATGAAGTCAATTTTGTCCAAGATAGCGGTCCTCATTTTGATAACGTCGTTTATTTAAGGGGAAAATGGATTTGGGCTAGAGAATGTGTAAAGGCTCTAGATGGCACTGTAGATAAAAATTCGGCAATCATAATGAAATACAATTTAGCAAAGAGAGTCCATGCAATAGTTGGAACAACAGACGATAGACCAGGTCGGCTGGAAGTACTGTTAGATGGTAAGTCGCTTGAATATAACAACCTAGGAAGAGACGCACACCTTTATGAAGGGTCAAGTGTGGTCGATGTCAATTGGCCCTTTATTCACAATGTGATCAAGACCGAAAAAGCTGAATCGCACCAAGTAGAGATACGTGCTCTTAGTGACAACATTTCATTTTATACTTTTGTGTTCGGCTAATCTCTGCCTGTTGTTCGATATAGGACAATAATTACTTCGATTGCACTTTTCTATCAGCGTAGTACGCCACAGACTTTAAATTCCGCGATAATAACCCCATAACTCAAAGGGTTACATAGAACATGAGTTCCAAAATATCAGATAATCCTGTGGAAGGCGAAATTGCGCCTGATTTTAGCTACACAGCGGCCAATGGCAAATCAAAGAGACTGTCTGATTATAGAGGAGATAGATGCATCGTACTATATTTCTATCCAAAGGATTTTACACCTGGGTGCACAACTGAGGCAAAAGAATTTTCTACGGACAATGATAAGTTTGAAGGCAAGGGTATTACGATTCTGGGAATAAGCCCTGATGAAAGGGAATTACACGATAAGTTCAAAGAACGAATGAATATTCCATACGAACTCATTTCGGACCCTGACCACCGTATTGCATCACTGTATGGATGCTATGGACCAAAAAATTTCATGGGAAAAGAATACTTAGGAGTTCACAGGTCTACATTTTTAATTGGAAAGGATGGAAGGATAATTAAGGTATTTTACCGCGTGAAACCGTTGGGTCATAGCGAGCAGGTAATGGAAGAGTTCGGAAATTTTTGCTAATCGGTTTCCTGCCGGAGTCGATTGTCACAACGTTATACATATGTAATCCAGATTCTCTTGCGCCCTTGAGGGGCGCTCTACCCAAGTCCAGTGCCGTTACTACAATTGGATACAATCTTAACAGATACTGGTGAATTGCCAATTCCTTGGCGACCCAGGACATATTTGATACTCGAAGTAAGATCTGAAATCCTTTTTTTACCCATTTTCAGACCGAATATGATAAATTTTTTCGGATACTAACGAAAACTTCAATGAGTAACTGATTCAGTTCTTCCTTTTTTCAAAATAATTCATCCTTGTCTCACATGAATTAGAATAAGCTAAGAGCTTCCCCATTCCAAATGTGTATTTGCTGAACTATTTTTTTGTACGTGAAGGAGGTGGTACCAAAGCATTATGGGTACAAAAAAAGAGTGCGGGAGATGGGATTTGAACCCACGAACCCCTGAGGGATAAGAGCCTCAGTCTTACGCCTTTGGCCAAGCTGGGCGACTCCCGCTCAATAAAACCGACAGTCCAGTGTAATTTGAATATAACTGTTTGAACCATTAAAGCAAAACTGATCCAGCACTGCTCAAGACCGCCAAATCATACGATATCCTTAATTTGCAGATAGTTTTTATTATCGGAACAACGATACTAGGTAAGATGCTTGTTCCCGTTCGTTGTTTTTCTTGCGGTACGGTAGTTGCGGATAAGTATTCAGAATATATGTCGAGGATTAAATCGGGAGAAGATCCTGCAAAAATAATGGATTCATTAGGAATAAATCGATATTGCTGTCGCAGGATTTTTGTTTCTACCGTTGAAACTATTGACCAAGTGATCCCATACTACGAAGCACTGAGACGAAGAATGTCTGAAATTCAGTCGGAAATAGATTAACGAAAGGCTTCTTAATTCAATGGTTACTATAACGGATCTTGATGCACGTTTAATTTTCAACAGTCGAGGAAGTGAGACCATTGAAATTGATGTTGTCACTGATAAGAGGCACTTGGGTAGAGCTGCCGCTCCATCAGGTGCGAGCGTAGGAACGCTTGAATGCCGATCATTTCCCATGAATTCCCCTGAAAAAGCCATTGAATTTTTTGATGAAAACAAATCAAAGTTTGTGGGAGTTACAGCCGATGATCCAGAAGCACTGCACAGCATTATGAAGGAAGTCGACCCAACACCCAATTATTCAAAATTAGGAGGATCCGTCGCCTATGCCTTAAGCATCGCTTCGGCTGATTCAGCTGCCAATACGTTACATGTGCCGTTGTTTAAACTGCTGAATAAAAACGGTCCTTACCGGTTTCCATTTCCACTAGGAAATGTACTAGGCGGGGGAGCGCATGCTGGACCAGGGACGCCTGATATACAGGAAGTATTGGTTGTTCCGATAGGAGCCACTAACATAGCTGAGGCGCTGAAGATGAATTTCCAGATCCATAAAGAGGTTAGAAATATCATTCAAAGATACGATACCAAATTCACATATGGCAGAGGCGATGAAGGAGCATGGGCGCCCAACGTAACCAATGATGAAGCATTACAAATAACGGAAGAAGCCATTAGCAATGCCGGGTTTAATTTGGGTCAACATGTGGCAATGGGCATCGACTTTGCTAGTTCATCCATTTGGGATGCCGCGTCCAGGAAATATGATTATAGTAGAAAAGGGAGAGCCCTTAGTTCTGAAGAACAGATAGACTATGTTAACAATCTAATAAAAAGCTACAAACTTTTATATGTCGAAGATCCGGTAAATGAGGAGGATTTTTCTGGAATGTCTCTGATTACCAGTGCAAATCCGGGATGTATTGTTACTGGGGACGACTTGCTAGTCACTAATGTCTCGAGGCTAACTATTGCTGCCAAGCATAGAGCGTGCTCCGGGGCCATACTTAAAGTGAATCAGGCTGGATCGCTGTATGATGCACTCCAATTTGCGAATGGCTGCAGAAACGATCGGGTGGCAATTATAACCTCCCACAGATCAGGGGAATCTACGGATTCGCATATTGCACATATAGCTATAGCTACTGGCTCCAAAATGATAAAAACTGGAATTCTAGGCGGCGAAAGAATAGCAAAATTAAATGAGTTGTTAAGGATAAGAGAGTATGGTTTAATAGAAGGCATGGCTGAAATCTGCTCAGTCTAAAATGCTCAGCGACAATGAAAATAATAACCTTGCTTTATCAGATGATTTGATTAATGTTGAAAGTACGGGATCTGTGAAGGATTCCGACACAAATGATGAGTCCTCGGCTTCTGACGACTCTCAAATCTCAGAGGCAGATTACGTTCCCGAACAAGATAACCTTGAGAAAATGATACTCTCAACAGGTATTAGGGTTGGGACCCCGGTTAAAACAAAGTATATGATGCCATTTATAATTAGAGCCAATCCAGAGGGTCTTTATATTCTCGATATTAGCAAAACGCTCTCACGCATTGATATCGCTGCCAAGTTCATAAGCCGGGCAGATATATCTAAGGTTGCTGTTACTTCTGCGAGAGAGTACGGAAAAACCCCGGTTGAAAAATTCTGCGAATTAACTCATGCAAAATACATACTAGGGAGATTCATGCCAGGAACGTTTACTAATCCGGCGCTGCCAAAGTACATGGAGCCACAAATAGTAATTGTAACTGACCCTCAGGCAGATCAACAGGCGGTGCTAGAAGCTACTAGAGCTGGAGTCCCCGTAATTGCTGTTTGCAATAGTGACAATGTAATATCGAAGGTCGATTTAGTTATCCCTGCCAATAATAGGGGCCGTAAGGCGCTAGCGACAGTGTACTGGTTACTTGCAAGAGAGGTACTGAAAAAGCAAGGAGTCATCAAGACCGACAGTGAAATGAAGGTTCCCATTGAGGACTTTGAGACCAAACTGGTCGAGGAATATAGTTGAGCACCTATAGAAGAAAGCCCTCCGTTTCGGGCGTCTTCTATTCTTCGGATAAAAAGCAACTTGTCACAGAATTGAAGGGGTGTTTTGAGAATAAGGTATACGGTCCTGGGCGTCTTCCACCTTCTGACCCAGTCAGAAAAATATATGGAATAGTTTCTCCCCACGCTGGATATCTATACTCTGGGGGTGTTGCTGCCAATGGTTATTACAGGGTTTCATCGACAAGATTTAGTAATGTAATACTGGTCGGTCCCAATCATTATGGGCTTGGCTCTAACGTGGCGACCACAATGGATGGAATATGGGAGTCTCCGATAGGGGACGTACTGGTAAATCCACAGGTGGCAAAAGAGATTGCTTCTAGATCAGAGTCAATGGAGATCGACGTTTTTGCACACAGCAGAGACCACTGTCTGGAGGTTCAGATTCCATTCTTGTTGTACATTTCCGATGAATTTAGAATTGTTCCCATAATTTTGACAAATCAAGACGAATATATGGCCCTTGAAGTAGGATCCGCCATCTCAGACACTGTAAAAGAACGGACCGCTAATGGAGAAGAGTGTATGTTAGTCGCATCATCTGATTTTACTCATTACGAATCAAATTCAGAAGCACACCGAAAAGATTCACAACTTATCAAGTCAATCCTTTCCCTTGACATTAGAGCATTCTATTCTACCTTACGACAATACAACGTATCTGCTTGCGGTTATGGTGCGATCGCGACGATAATGATTGCTGCTAAAAATCTTGGAGCCACGCAAGGAGAGCTACTTAGATACGCCACTAGCGGAGACGTAACAGGAGATAAGGCTTCCGTCGTAGGTTACGCATCAATAATATTTGTATGAATTGTATTGCAAGAATATTAGCTATAGAACAAAAGTTGGAGCCTCTGCTCCTGGCAAAGTCATTATTTTTGGAGAGCATTTTGTAGTTTACAACAACGAGGCTATCGTCGCGGCAATTAACAGACGTTGCTATGGCAGAGCAGAGTCCACCGAAAGTTCGGGGGTGCGGATCGATTCGAATCTTCAACTGGAACACCATCCATATGCTGAGCGGCCGGCCACTAAATTAAATGAACACGCCGACAAAAAGTTGCTCGAACCACTTGAGACCTTTTGCCGAAACGTTCTCAAAGAGTATGCCCCAGAGATTGGATTGCAAATTCACATCACGTCAGAATTAGCAGTGGGCGCGGGTCTCGGCAGTTCAGCGGCCTCATGCGTTGTGTTGGCTGCTATTTTGAGATCGATTATTGAGGGCACCGCAAGCAAAGAAATATCTTCATTTAACAAAAAATGGGTATTTGAAAACGCACTCAACTGTGAAAAAATGTTCCATAACAAGTCTTCGGGCGTTGATTGTTATGTCTCAACCTATGGTGGTCTTGTTCAATTTGCTGGATCAAAAAGTACTGTTGAAACAACAACTTCAATAGAGAATCTGCGCCTACCTCTTTACTTGATCAACACTCGTATAAGTCATGAAACTTCAGAGTTAGTATCTCATGTAAGAAGATTTAGTAGAAGCCGGTCAAAGTATTTTAACGAGTTAACAAAAGATGCATCTGCAATTTGTTCAATGGGGGCAAAGTCAATCGCTAAAGGGTCATTGGAAGAAATCGGTCTACTAATGACCCAGAATCATAGTCTACTAAAAGAGATTGGTGTTTCCAATAAGGAAGTCGAAAAAATTATCAATATTTGTCTTAAGTGTGGGTCACTTGGAGCTAAAATTACAGGTGCTGGGGGAGGAGGTTGCATCCTTGTGCTAGCTAGACCCGAGATAATCCCGGCACTTGACGCAGCCTTAGAAGGTTTGAATTTGTCTTTGGAAGCAATCGAAATAGCGAATAATGGATTAATAATCGATTAAAGCTTTAAATCAGTAATGAAAATTATGCCAATTTAGGTTATGAATCGCATGTTGCTTCTTATTAAGCTCGGAGGCTCTGTCATCACGGTAAAGGATCGAGTGCTTACCCCCAATATTAGCGCTCTAAAGGGGCTCTCACACGTTCTTGCACAACTTGGTGCGCCAATTATCATAGTCCACGGTGGGGGTTCATTTGGTCATTATTGGTCAGTAAAATATGATATCCATACGAAACCCGAATTGTATGATGCTCATGGAATAACGGTCGTACACGAATCAATGGTGGCGCTCAATCAAATTGTTATTAAATCAATGTTGGACGCAGGGCTTGCACCATATGGGATATCACCTACATCTCTCTTCGCAGAGGGGAAGGCAAATGTTACCAAGTTCAATGAGCTAGTCGAATTTACTCGGCGCGGTATTGTGCCAGTTATTTTTGGCGACGTAGTACACGTCAATGAAGGTCGTTTTTCCATTGTATCTGGCGATGCACTAATGACACAGATTGCTACTAGTCTGAGACCATCAAAAGTAATATTCACCGTGAATGTAGATGGAATTTACGAAGATCTGATAAGCAAGAAGCTGGTAAAGGTACTCAATTTTCCACCTAATGAAATCAATATGAAGAATTCCTCTATTGATGTTACTGGAGGGATGGGAAGAAAAATATTAGAGGCATTTGAAATTGCCAGACTGGGTATCGATGTTAATATAGTGAATGGACTGAACGCCGAACGAATTTTTGATATTTTGAAGGGAGTTGAGGTAATGGGGACCGTAATTCCAGCGGTTCGACGTAAAGGTAGGAGATGAAGATGGCTGATCCTGGAAGGCTAGATGATAAAGCTCTTGATATCATGAAAAGGAAGCAAGAGGGTATTGATATCCCGCTTAGCCGCGACGTCCAAGCAAAAACTACATCAACTTTTCTTGAGTATGTAAAATTAATACATAATGCGATTCCCGAGCTAAATCTGAGTGAGATTGATACAACTGCAGTTTTTCTAGGTCGCCGATTTTCTGCTCCTCTTATAATCGATTCTATGACAGGGGGGACAGCAAAGGCCTTAATGATAAACGGAAGACTTGCAGAATTGGCCGAGTCATATTCACTTCCAATGGGTGTGGGATCTCAAAGAGCTGGTTTGGTAAGCGAAAAACTAGCGGACAGTTTCACTATAACCAGAAAAAACGCGCCAAATGCTTTTCTCATAGCCAATATAGGGGGCGCGCAACTATCAAGTGGCCTTTCAATTGATAAAATAAAAAGGCTGATAGATATGATTAGTGCTGATGCTTTGGTAATTCATCTTAATCCACTACAAGAACTAGTACAGCCTGAAGGGGAACCTAGATATTCTGGAGTCCTTAAGTGCATATCTGACCTAGTGAAGGTCATAGGTATTCCTGTAATGGCAAAAGAGGTTGGAGCAGGGATATCCAGAGAAGCTGCAGTAAAGTTGAGTGATGCGGGTGTTTCTGCGATAAACGTAGCCGGATCAGGAGGCACCAGTTGGGCTGGAGTGGAGAAAGTGCGTGCGGAGAGCGTAAGCGAAAGCCTGAAAATACGGCTTGGCGAACTATTCTGGGACTGGGGAATTCCTACCGCATTAAGCATTATAATCATAAGGAGGGCTCTGGCAAAGTTGCCTTTGATAGCCTCTGGTGGTATCCGCAATGGGTTGGAAATTGCAAAGTGCATTGTAATCGGAGCCGACATGTGCGCAATGGCCTATCCATTTCTTGTAAACGCAGTTCAGTCAAAAGAGGCTTTGTACCAATTTGCAGACACTGTGATGGCTGAGCTAAAGAGCACAATGTTTTTGGTAGGAGCCGGAGATATGAACTCTCTCAAAAGTACCAAGTATATCTTAACTGGCGAATTGCGATCAGAGGTGAATGAATACTGAACGTTCCGGAAATAGATCAAGAGATGGAATCCACAGCCTCGGAAATAAATGAGTACCTGCTGACGAGATTAAAGGGCAGTCCTTCGGAACTTTACTCTGCCGCGGCTCATTATATTAATAGTGGTGGCAAAAGACTCAGGCCGTTTTTGGTTGTAAAGGCATGCGAGATGTTTGGAGGAAAAAAGGTTAGGGCTCTACCAGCGGCAGCTTCAGTTGAGATGATACACAATTTTTCCCTCGTACATGATGATATAATGGATAATGACGATGTGAGACACAGCGTCCCTACTGTTCACAAGTCGTTTGGACTACCATTGGCAATTCTCGCAGGGGACGTACTTTTTTCAAAGGCATATCAAGTAATCGTTGAAAATTGCGGCAAGTTAGGTATTTCAAATAGCAGGATTTGTGAAATGATTTCTAGGCTCTCCAATGCATGCGTAGACGTGTGCGAAGGGCAGGCACTTGATCTTGGAATGGCCTTTGAAGATAAGTTTGTAGATGAACACGAATACATCTCTATGATAAGCAAGAAGACTGCGGCCTTATTTGGGCTATCTTGTGGTCTGGGTGTTCTGTCTGCTCCAGACTCATCTGAAAAAGATATGTTTGCATTAACCCAGTTTGGAGAAAATGTGGGAACCGCATTTCAACTCATTGATGATCTCATAGGAGTAATAGGCGATGCGAAACTGACCGGCAAATCCGTTGGAAATGATTTACGGGAAGGCAAAAAAACTCTACCCATTCTCTTAGCACTTCAAATTAGTAACGACCGCAGTAGGGAAAAGATCTTGAGGGTCTTTGCGTCTAGAAATGCTCATAGAGTAGAGATAGAGGAAGCAGTGAAGACAATTTCTTCATTGGGTATAGGAGAAGTGGTGAGAGATAAGGCTAGACAACATATTCAAAAAGCTTTGGAATCTATCTCTCGATATGATGATAGCATAGCAAAGAGAAAGATCGTTGCTTCTGCTCATTTCGTCGTTGATAGGACGATCTAAACTTTCAAAATGTCTATAGACGATACAACTCAACAAGAAATCAAAAAGATAGTATTAAGAAATGCTATAGAATATGGTGGAAGGGCAAGATATGAAGCAGTGATCTCTAAGTTGGTTGGGTTAAGACCTGAATTGCGCCCCACAATAAAGGAACAAATTCCTCTTATCAAAAAAATAGTAGACAACATTAATTCCCTTAGTGAGACGGAACAGAAGAAAATGGCATCGAAAATAATGGCCTTCCAGAGTACAAAGAAAGATGCCAAACGAAAGGAAGAGCTGAACTTACCCCCACTCCAAGGGGCCAGCATGGGAAGAGTAGTAACTCGGTTCCCTCCTGAACCCAATGGCTATCCACATATCGGACACGCTAAAGCTGCAATTATTGACCAAGAATACGCAAGAATGTATGACGGGAAGTTAATACTCAGATTCGACGACACCAATCCGTTAAACGAACAATTGGAGTTCTACGACGCTATTCACGAAGGATTGGAATGGCTAGGAATCAAACCTGACCTCGTCAAGAATACCTCCGATGATATTGAACTTCTTCAATCATATGGAAGAAAGATGGTTACAAAAGGGGATGCCTACGTTTGCACTTGTAGGCCAGACGAAATTCATTCTATGAGGGCTAAGGGTGTGAACTGCCCATGTAGGAGTCTAGAAAGCAGCCTTCATATGATTCGATTGGAGAAATTTTTCGGAGGTTCGTTTGAGCAGAATGGGGCTATTATACGATTTAAAGGAGATATGTCCGATCGGAATACTGCGATGCGGGACCCTACATTATTTAGGATCATTGATGCTGAGCACCCAAGGCTCGGCACAACGATAAGGGCGTTCCCTACATATGACTTTGCCGCACCAGTAGAGGATAGTCTTGACGGTGTCACGCATGCGATGCGAACTAAGGAATATGAGCTAAGGAACTTGCTATATTTCTCGATACTTAAATCATTGGACCTTCGCATGCCTTTGTTGCTGGAATTTTCGCGTCTGGAATTTGAAGGGATGCCAGTTTCTAAAAGAAAACTAAAGCCTCTCATCGAAGGAGGCTTAGTATCTGGCTGGGATGATCCGAGGCTCCCGACCTTAGCTGCCCTCAGAAAAAGAGGGGTGCTACCGGAGGCTATTCGCAAATTTGTACTTTCGCTTGGTATCTCACTTGCCGATACCAAACCTCCATTTGAATCTCTTGAGTCGTATAACAGAAAGTTACTTGATCAGATATCCCTTCGGCTCTTCTTTGTTAAAAATCCAGTCGAAATTAGAATTGTCAACCCGATTTCGGCTAAGGTTGAATTAAAAAACCATCCCTCGGTTCAACTTGGAACAAGAACTGTCCAGACCTCGGATCGCATTTACATAGACAGAGCTGATGCTGACCGATTGGAAAGTGGGCAGGAAATCAGACTTATTGAAATGCACAATATTCAGCTCGACGAGGTCATAGAGGAAAATGGTGCTAAATATTTGAGTGTGATCAACACTGGGCAGGAGATAAAGACAAATATACCAAAAGTTCAATGGGTTTCCAAGGATGATATGGTACCGTTTACTGTTATAGTTCCAGACAAGCTCTTTATTAACGGTGATTTTAACAAGGATAGTCTTCACACATATAATGGAATTGCAGAATCATATGTGTCAAAAGTACGAGCTGGCAGCAATATCCAGTTTGTCCGTTTTGGCTTTTGTAGGTTGCAAACTAATGGAGTAGCAATATATACGCACGATTAAACAATAGTCTAAAATGAAATGAAGATAGCCAGAGTAAAAGATTCCAATAATACCGAGACCTATGCGTTAATCTCGAATGATGAAAAGAAGCTTGTGACCAGAAATGAGATTCAAGAACAGACTGGAATTCCTATACCTGTTTCGATTAAAGAATTCATGTTTAATGGATGGTTGGACGAAATCAGGGAAAATAGTGATAAGCTTACCTATTCGCATCATGTAACTGATTTGGACTTACTAGTACCAATTCCAAATCCTCCAAAGATTTTGTGCTTAGCCTTTAATTATTATGACCATGCAAGAGACGCCGGCCTTACTCCCTCTGACGAACCGGTCATATTTATGAAGCCAAGAACAACTCTTAATTCACCATTTAGGGACATAATATGTCCGCCGTTCGTAACTAGGCTTGATTACGAAGCTGAAATAGCTGCCATAATAGGGAAGAATGCAAGGAAGGTTCCTGAAGACAGATCCATGGACGTTGTCTTTGGATATATGATTCTTCACGATGTCTCGGCTAGAGACATCCAATTTAAAGATAAGCAGTTCACTCGAGGCAAGAGTATGGACACCTTTGCGCCTTGTGGTCCCTGGATTACCACGAAGGATGAAGTACAGGATCCTCAGCACCTCTCAATAGTCACTAAGGTTAATGGAGAAACTAGACAGAACTCCTCAAGCATGAATATGGTCCTTTCCATTCGGAAGATTATTGCTAGCTTGAGTAACGTCATGACAATCGAAGCAGGCGACATTATATCTACCGGTACTCCAGCTGGAGTGGCAATGTCAATGAAAGAACCTCGATACCTAAAGGACGGCGATGTAGTCGAGATTACCATCGAAAGGCTGGGAACAATTAGAAATCGAGTTACTTTTGCTTAAAAGATCTTTTGAATGTCTGGTCATATCATGATTACAGATACACGCAAGGTAAGTTCATTTCAAGATCCATGTGGAGTGCTAATAGTTGACAATAACTCTCCGTATACGTCTCACCTGATTGATATTATAAGTGACTTGGGATATTCTTTCGACTACAAACACTATTCAAAAATAAAACGAGAGGAGCTTGAATTCGAGAGCTTGCCTTGGTTCAATAAGGTCATTTTGTCAGGACGAAAGACTGGCAGCTCAAACATTAACGCGACCAATTCGACAATAGTCAAATATTGTTGTAATAGGGATATACCAATTTTAGGAATATGTTACGGATGTCAGATAATAGCCTTAACCTTGGGGGGGTCGCTAAGAAAACTCGAAAAACCAATAAAAGATTTTGATCACGTGATAGTCACGAGCGATAATGCTCTCGTGGGTGGCAAGCAAAGGCTAATGGTGTTCAAAAGCCATAAATTTTGCGTTTCAAAGATTCCCTCCTGTTTGGATTCTGTTGGAGTATCGCAGACCTGCAGAAATGAGATCCTTTTACATAAGGAAAAACCGATTTTTGGAACCCAGTTTCACCCAGAGGTTAGCGGTGCTGATGGAATAAGCATATTGACCAATTTCATGGCCTTGAAGTAGGGGGCAACTATATGATTTTTATTTCCAAAGAAGTTATTCTTAAATGTGTATCCTAGCTCTGAAGAACATAGCCTAACTCTACCAATTATAGACCCCAACTTGGACTCACCACAATTGCCTTTGGTGTTAAACGTTATGGCGCTATATTGGGGTGAAGATCTCTCTTCTCGTATTACCGAGGAGATAAGAGAACAATACAAGAGTGTCAAGGGTTCGGTACTAATTGAAGGAATAGAAATCGCAGAAAAGAAGGGCTTCATGTCAGTGATGTACAAGAGCAACATGAAGGACATCAAAAAGACGATCGATCAAGGCATACCACTAATTACCATTCTTCCTGGGATTCACGACTTGGTTCAGCATGCCACGATAGTATGCGGATATGAGCCGCAGGAAAGGAGAATTCTGACGTACGTGCCGGAACAAGATAAACAGGGTGCCGTTCCTGAAAAAAGATTTGAACAAGAGTGGGAGGAAGATGATACGACTTCGATTATTCTGATACCTTCAGATATGTCAGAAGTAGTATCAGATAGGGAATTCAAAAATCAACATTCTAACCGTGCCTGCCTTGTAGCAGAGAGGTTAAAATTGAAAGGGGATATTGTCAAGGCCGAGGAAGAGCTGACCAGGGCCGTGGATATAGACAGAGATAATCCTGTAGCTTGGTATGCCCTCGGATCAGTATATAATGACCAAAGATCAGAGTCAGCTGTCGAGTGCTATAGGAAAGCTATACAACTGAATAAACGATACTATCTGGCATATCGTGGGTTGGGAAACTATTACTTAAAAAATGAAGAATTTGACGTTGCCGACAAGTGGTATTCTATGGCAATTGATATAAATCCCGTAAGGTTTGGTCCAATATATAAGAATAGAGCGTTTGCAAGATTAAAATCGGAAAAGGGTTCTGTCAGAGAGGATCTAGAAAAATACTTGCTCTATATGCCAGCGGCGACTGATCGTATATCTATTGAGGAAGCAATCAGAGAACTCTAAAGCATCAGGGCATTGCAACCTTATATTTATAGCTGGGCGACCCCGGCTGCAAGATTCGCCATTACTACATCAAATATTAATGCAGATTGAACCTGTAGCTTTCAATACGGCGTGGTCAAACTTTATATGCACAGCGCAACCCGATCGTTAGAATCGTGGATTTATAGTATTACAAGTTACAAATACTGTTTTGCTTCTTTTATGATATTCTGAACCCCGTTCAACTCCCGCGCAATCCTCATGAGATCTAATGCGTTTCTATGATAGTGTTCATTTCCTATCAAACTGATAACAGCCTCTTTTACGCAGTTCAGAGTTACCCCCTTTTGCCTCAATGAAATGCCAATTTTTAACTTTGAAATTTTTTCAGAATTAGCCAGCTGTTCTCCATGATTCTCTATTGGAATACACAAAAAGGGCTTTCCGAATTGGATGGACTGAGAAATTGATGCATGCCCTGCCCTTATTACGAGTGCATCACAAAGAGAAAACAGCTCATCCCTAATAGGACACCATTCAAAATACCACCCTGAATCTGAAATCTTTCGTGGAATAGTATTGCCTCCGGGTTTGCCTTCCGAGATAACATATTGGATCTCTGGTTCGAGCTCCTTGAAGGCCATGGAAACTAGATTTGTGAGAGGTCTTCTAGTAGGCTCAGGGCCGCTAATATGGAGAAAAAAGAGGGGCTTTTCGCTTCTTAGTTTGAGCATCTGTCTTGCTTTTTCTAACCGTTCCGGAAGTATGTTGGGACTGGGAGCTGTGAATCCTACGTATTTTACCTTACTGGACGCAGTGCTGACACTCCAGATGTTTTTTTCACTTATTGTCATTGGGGGAGGCAGGTCGGGTATCAGTATTTTATCTGCGGATGACCAGAGAGCGCCAAGTAATTGGCCATTAAATTCTTCATAGAGACGAGCAACTCGTATCTTTCTCAGCGAAGGAGACAATAATAGCCTGATTTGATTTAGTATGGCTATCGAGGGTATCTTAAAAGCCTTTGAAATTAACAAGGGGGAGAGCCGGCTATCTGCAATAACAAGATCTGGTCTGCACGCAGCGATATTCTTGATTTCTGCGTCCAGCTGTCGTGAGAAATTCGAGAATTGATAGGGCAGACTCGCAATGCTTCTTTTTATCGAAAAGGCGCCCTCTGAGGTCCAAGAGAGCTCTAGCGGTGGAACCTCTTTACATCTAAATCCGTTGTGCCTTAAGAACTCAGTTGCTTCCCCGAACGAAGAAATAGATATTTGGTAACCTGATTCTCTAACCTGCTCTGCGACCATCAACATTCTGCTTGCATGGCCTAGCCCTACTCCATAAGGCGAGATGTAAATCCTTGACAAGAAGTCTGAATTAGTTCCAAGTCAGCAAATATTTAGCTTTCAATTCTTGCAGGGATAATTTCAAATGAACAAGCGCCAATCGACTATTCAGAAGTCCCATCGTCTACTCGATAAACTACCCCTCTTGGCCTTGACTCTCTATAGATTATGCATCTAAACTTGTAGATCTTGAAATCGTCGTTCATCCATATGTCTGGAGGCAACCCTGCCTTATAACACAGATTTCTTAGATATTCATCAACACTCCAATCATATTCTGAAGCAACCTGGGGCAGTAGTAATGAGGAGTATTCTCTCCATCTTAACATTAACCCATCCACTCCGATCTTTACCATATCTAGATACTCGACAGGTTTTGCAACGATGATAAGTTCAGGGCGGTTCAAGACACTTACTTCAAAGATCACCTTGTCAAGCTCTTCCTTTGAAATAGGTTTGAATCTAGGATCCTTGGTAGCAGCCGAAACAGCGGCTTCCTCTAATGAAGAATAAAATTCACCTTTTGGTAAAGGGAAACCAACACAACCTCTCAAGGTTGTATCACCGGCCGAGAAATCGTGAATGGATACAAATACACCGGCTTGAATCCTAGACTGAACTGAATATCGTGAACTAGGACCTCGATCACTAAATAGTCTTTCAACAGAGTCTCGGGCGATTCTAACCAATTGCTCACCTTCTTCATGATCAAAGGGCATCATGTAAAGCGCCGATTAGAGTCTACGCAAGAATTCAATACTAATAGAGGTTATCGAATGACTGGTTTCAATCGATTGAACCGTTTTCTCCGTAAATTAGTTTCATTTCTTCAAACGTCAACTTTTCTCCACCAGACATTTTCTTCAGAGCAGCTTCTTTAAGAATATTCCATCTATCTTGATTCTCCTTACTTCTCTTACCTTTTTCCTGAGAGGACACATACCTATTCTCTTTTCCTTCGCCTCGTGGATACCTTCTGGCTCGCTGCTCGGAAGATGTTCTAGTCCTCTTGAACTGGATCGCATTAAGTTGAGTATCAACCATCTCTAATTTCGCATCAGCTTCTCTTACATTCCGGATGTTTTTGCGACGGTCTTCATACAAGCTTTCTCTAAGATTTAGCAGCTCGTCTAGCTCTGACTTTATTTTTCCTATGCCTTCGCCTAGCTCAGATTTCTGATCAAATAATTTATTCATCTTGCTCTTTAGGATATCGTACTGAATCGAAATGGTTCTATACCTATCCTCCTTCTTGTGAATCGCCCTCAAAGAGTATAGTTTGGTCGCAACTTCTTTTGATTTTATAACCAGTCTGCGTTCCTCGTCCTTCGAAAGCTTCTTTGTCTGGATATCACGCTCAATTTGATCCAGCTGATTATTCAAATTTACTAGATCATATCGATCTTTTCTTGAGCGGGAACTAGACGCCTTTTCATCAATCGATTTCATCTGTGCCCTCGCGGTCACAAGTGCATTCTTCAATTCGGTAAACTTGCCAAATTCCGCGTCTTTTTGTTCGTTTACCACCTTTAATTTCGCTCGCAAACCATCCAGATTGATGCGTTCATCATCTATGAGTTTCTTCGTAGCATCTATCTTCTTGTTGAGACTTTCAATAGTTTCTTCACCAATCTTCTTCTCCTCAAGAAGTGTTTTCTTGAAATCTTGCAAGGTTCTCAGGTTGGAATCCGATGCGGGCTGCCTAGACGACGTATCCTCTTCTCTATTCCTTGCCTGGGCAGTGGTAGTGGCCGCCGACTTTGCAGAACCACCGCTCTTATTAGTATGCTGGTCTCGCATCACGTCGCCTGACGATTGTAATATCACCAAAAATATATTTTTTCTGATCCCTTTGACTATTTATTTCTTGCCGACCGGTGGCATTTGATCCCTACATGTTTATATCAGATAACATTCAATAAAATTTGGATAACTGAATGGAAGATTTTGAAAAGAACTATCCCGACTTTGACTGGAAAAACCTTCCTGCGTACAAGCATCCTTTAGGTAAAGATTGTCCATGTCCTAAGCACGAGTATATCAGAGAGCAAATTAATGTGGCGAAAAATCTAAACAACTCCCCAAGAGAGTCTAGGCATAAAGCACAGGTTACATTAAAGTTTTGTCCAGATCATTACGATGTTTACTTTAAAGAGGTAATTCCTTCCATGCCGATGAAATACAAGATTATGACTAAAATTGCATTAAAGATCGGAGCCGTTGTAATTCAAAAGATTCCATACATGATGTCTGATCAATGCTTTTACTGTAGATTTGGTTCAGGAGGGTTTGATAAAAAGACTGAATTACCCCCTATTTGACTAACTGCCTGGACTTATTACAAGATTTATCGAACGTGATGGTTATTTTTATCCCTATTAAGAACTCAACAAGTTCATAAATGTATTAGCCCTGTTTGCGCTAAACCCTAATGCCAATATGTTTCTCAATATGATGTAAAGATATGGGCATGATCCACCCGTTTCGTTTTCATATGCTTTGATGTAAGTATTATGAAGAATTCGATATTCAAATCTCCCTAAATCCATAATGCTGGCCAAGAAGCTTGCTATATCCATACTCCTTGAAAAAATAGAATCATCTCTCATGATAAAACTCAAATCGGTTCTGACTAGCTGTCTTTGGGCATTTATCAGGTAGTTTTCCGCCTTATTATCTAGAAAAACCAATTTGGCACTATGAAGTCGAGCTGTGATAAGGCCTGCTTTGCTTGCCAACGAAAGATCATTCTTTTTTTCAAAGAGAGAATAAAGGTTACCTCCTTCAACAAATTCCTCTATTAAGACTCTCTTGCTAATATACAGTAGCGTCGGGCTAAGAATATCTATTTTTCTCAACGTTTTTCTCATCGCAACGCTCTCATTATGCAAAAGTATTGTCCCGAGCGGATGTGGGGAGCTGGGATGCAGCATCAGAACGGATGTTAGCACATAAGCAAATATTAGGATGAAATCTCTAAAGCCCTTGATCCTCTTGTTGGTTTTTATCACTACTTTACGACCTTCAAATTCGCCGCATCTGACATGCCTTTGCCAATTCACAAAATGCAATTACAAGCATATGATAGAGATGTAACTATAAGCTTTATACGCAAGAAATATGAATAATTCTCTAAGCAAGTGCATGTAGGATTACGAAATGCGAGAGACTTCTTTACTGAGCGAAACGCCAATTCATATGACCAGATCGTGCGATATGCCACATTTGGCAGAGACAAGCACTGGAAAAAAAATATTCTGGCCAAGATCCAAGGAAATACCGTATTAGATCTCGCCAGCGGCACGGGAATCTTGAGCGAGATGATTAAAAATAATAGCAAAGCTGTCCAAGTATTGAGCTTGGATCTCTCATTTGATTATGTCGAGATTTCCAAGAACAGAAGAAAGATTCGAAGTGTGGTCAACGCGAATGCGGAAATATTACCATTTAGAAATAGGAGCTGTGACTGTATCGTCTCATCATACCTGGCAAAATATGTAGATATCAACAAACTGGTGACTGAAATTAGTAGGATAATAACTCCGAATGGGATTATTGTATTTCATGATTTTTCATATCCTACAAATAAAGTCATTAGAATTGGCTGGAAGTTACATTTCAAGTTGTTGCGCCTAGTAGGCTTGGTCGTCCCTTCATGGAGGGACGTCTTTTCAGAACTTGATCACGTGATTGAGAATTCAAAGTGGGCAGACGAACTGCTGGCATCGCTGAGAAGACACGGATTTGTAGAAATCAGTTCCACATGTTTTACATTTGGTACTTCGAAAATGATTATTGCCAAGAAGTATGAATAAGGAGGACTCAAACCGCCTGAACGAATGGTTCGTCCCAAAGTTCGGTCCTATTCAATTTAGAATAGCAATAGGAATTTTATTTTTGCCATACACTGCGATGTGTATATCATTTGCTTTATGGGGCTCACTAGTTTCACCTTCAATTCATTGGGATCGGATAGTGGCGATAGTTCTAATTTACTTTTTTGCTTTAGGGATTGGCGCTCACTTTGCAGATAGCATTGGTTCTCGCAAGAGACCTTGGGGAGTAGGAATTGATAAACATGTTTCGTGGATCATCATGTTATTGTCTCTTTCGGTCGCTTACTCTATTGGTATTTATTATATAATATATTTCGTGCCATTGCTATCAATCTTAGCAGTTTCAGAAGGTTTTTTTCTCTTTGCATATAATTTCGAGAAATTTGGGGGGCGATTTCACACAAACTTTTGGTTTGTGATAGCATGGGGCTTTCTTCCAGCTCTGGCGGGTTTTGTGATGCAGGCCAATACGATTACTTCTGAATCGATCCTTGTGGCGACTGTCGCCGGAATCATCAGTTACTTTGAAATTAGTCTTTCGAGGCCGTACAAGATCCTAAAAAGCAGCAAAATGCAAAATGGTTCTGCTAGTACATTGGAAAGATACCTAAAAATAATCAGTTTCGGGACTCTACTTACTGCCATGCTAGCCCTAGCCTTGCGTTTAGTTCTGGGCTGAGGAATGTTCCAATAGAGACTTTTTTAGCTTTATCCTGTCTATTTAACAGGATTGAAGGGAAAAAGGGTTACTAGTGAAATATATAATTTGTCACAATTGGAAAGGGCACTAGCCAGAATAGAAGCTAAGCTAAAACGCAAGATTCCGCTTCCCCTGGTGATTGTTATTATACAAAATGGGGTTTTGGAAAGTATTCTCCAGTTACTAGTTCAGAATGATATTGAGATTATCGTACTACGTCAGAGAGAGTCTGGCTCTGTGCTCTATCGCAAGATTTGTGTTAAAAAGAAACTTGACGGTGTAGTCATAATGCATGCTGAATCGAAAGTCAGAACTAAAAACCTTCCAATTGCGTTACGTGATAAAATAATTGAAGGGGAAAGAGGGATTGGCAGCTTGATCGAAAATCTAAGAATCGAAACCTTTAGGCATATCAGGAATATAGGATTCGATCAAAGGCAAAGGGCGATATACAGAATTTATGATATTTATATTAAAGAGCAATTGGCCATTACCATAAAAGAGTACTTCCCAATAGACCTACCTATTTGGAATTCAAGATAAGAAGGACTTTAAATTCAGGTACAAAGCATACAGATCCTTCTAAAAGCAAACGGAATTTCATTCCTCTTGAATATCTTAATTAGACCTCAAAATTTCTAAGTTAATCGATCGACAAAGAAAAATCTCATAACCCCTTTCTTTATCGGAGGATAACTGAATTGTTCAGCTACTAGTCAAGAGAAGATTTCTATTATGATGGCCGAAGATCCTACTTTGTTGTTCTTCTGTTAACGCCTTTTTAATTTCCTGTCGATGATGGCAACAGAATGCTTTAACATTTACTCGCTTATCAAATTTAGATCCGTAAAAACATTCATAGTCCACTAGTTCTTCGATCCTGTTGAGGAGATAGAATGATCCCATATCAGCAATTACGCACAATCCTTTCATACTGGAGTCATGTATCCTCTTAATTAACGAACTCATGAGGGGAATGATTTTATACGGTTTGTAAGGGATAGGAAACGAGGTATATGAATCTTCGAGTATTGCACCAGATGCACAAATCCTCTTGTCAATGGTGTTGCCATTCCTACGCCAATCGTCCGCTCGTTCAGAACTCTGGTCAAGATTAGAACACGAATATGCAGTAACGGAATCCATTACTACAATTGGCCCTTTTCTGAATCCTCCATCTAGGTCTATCCCCATCCGCTTAAGCACATTTATTACGTTACTAACAGTATCATAGTATGAAATTATTAAAATCAATTCATTTTCACAACTATTTGAGATTTTATCGAGGATTATACTTCTACAATATTTTGAATATAATTGCCTAAAAGATCTGCGATTCGGGTAAACCAACATATTGTGTTCTCCATAGTCAGAGACCAGTAGCTCCTCAACCATAGCACTAGGATCAGCCGTAAGGGCTATCCTTTTTTCCCTATAAAACACATCATCAAGAAAACCGAACAATATGCTGGAACATCCTCATTGAAATTAGCAGCTCAGCTACAATCTCGCCGTACGCATATTTATTAGTTTATCGCTTTATCTATATTGGCATGTAGAGTCGACCTTCCATTTTCAAATGATATTGGACACTTTTCTGTGCCTATTCGAACTTCTGCATTTCAAGATTATGTGACGGCTGGAAAACTAAGCACCCATTTGTCTCGACGAAGTAGCGACAAAATTCTTGGGCTAGATGGACCGGGTGGGATTCGAACCCACGACCTCGGCAATGCCAATGCCGTATCCTACCAGACTAGACGACCGGCCCTATTTACCATCAAATATCCTCGATATTAATACGTTTGACAGCAGTTAACGATATTATATCGCACTTTATACTCTGTACTGGTTTAGGGTGGCGCCGGAGCAATCTGTAGGTGCGGTAATAAAATACTGGTCACCAAATAGGGAAAAAGGGACGAACTCCGAGTTTTTGCTATTGCGAAATAGGAGGGGTTTCTGGGGTTTCCCACAGGGCCATAAGGAGAAGGGAGAGACTGAATTGCAAACGTTGGTTAGAGAAGTAACAGAAGAAACTGGAATTAGGTCTATTGACATTCAATCATATATCGGAAAAATAAGTTACTCATTCTTCAGGGGTGACGGAATGAAGTCGGAAAAAGAAGTGATTTTTTATTTTGCCACTACTAATACAAGAAATGTTAGAATCTCTGAGGAGCATGCAGCCTATAAATGGGTATCCTATCTTGATGCATTGCTGATGCTTGGTCATAGACAGCTGAAATCAATATTATCTAGGGGACATCGGAAAGGGCTCTATTGAATTTTCGCCAATGGTCCCTCATCTGGTGGAATTTTAGTATGAATATTAGTAAATCGGAATAGATTTATATCAACGTCCAGATGGAATAAGGAGGAACGTTTAGATCATGGTTACCGGTAAGCGAGTTGTACTGACTGCAGATAGAAGTCTTATGACCAATTACAGAGGCAATTTTCTTTATGGCTTTATCGCCTGTGGCCCCTATGAACTAGTTCCGGAGTTTGTATTCGATCGACTCTTTTGCCCCAGTGTTGAAACTGATAAGGAAACGGGGGAAGTCAAGGTCGCTCAATGTGGATTAAGGAGAGTTGAGGCTGCTTTGCTCAATGAGTACAAATCTGACGACATATTCATAGCTCATCCCGAGATGCTTGAAAAATGTGTTGGACCTGAAACCAAAGTAATTGGAATAAATGTAATGGATCCTCTAGGAATGGCCCCTGTTACTACGACGATGTCCCCCGAAAAACTCTCCTATGTTGCCATGAAATTTAAGAAATTGTGTGCCTCCATAATCCAACTTAAGAAAAAATATGGGTTCAAAGTTGTAGTTGGAGGTAATGGTGCATGGGAGTTAGCCAAGCCAGACCGAATGAAAATTCATGGTATTGATACTGTAGTTATAGGCGAGGCGGACGAGTTAGCACTCGATCTGTTTCATGATCTTGAATCCGGTGATGCCCCAGAATTACTTCACACTTTTGTCAGGAGAATTGAGAATATTCCAAGCATACGTGGACCAACAATAAACTCGTTGATCGAGGCAATGAGAGGATGTGGCAGAGGGTGCGATTTTTGCGATGTAAACAAGCGCTCAAAAAAAGACATTCCACTTGAAAGGTTACAGGAAGAAGCCAAGATTAACCTGAAATACGGTTTTGATTCGATATGGCTCCAATCAGATGAGATGCTCCTTTATGGTTGTGATAACAAGGATTTTGTTCCCAATTCTGATGCGATTATCGACTTATGGTCTGGGCTCAAATCTGTAGGTGCAAACTTCATAGGTACTACACACATGACTCTATCGGCAGTGGCGAGCTCCCCTGATCTAATTGCAAAATTGTCTTACATCAACGGAATGGAGAGTAGCGGCCGATGGCTTGCTACCAATCTTGGTGTAGAAACGGTTGCGCCAAGGATGGTAAAGAGACACCTTGGCGTGAAAACAAAACCTTATCAAGCTGACGAATGGGGTGCAGTAGTAAGACAGGGCGTCAAAATCCTGAACCAGAACCATTGGTTTCCGGCTCTGACTCTCATTATAGGGTGGCCAGATGAGACGCCCGACGAAACCCAGTATACCATCGATTTAATTGATGACTTTCGAGAGACTAATTTGCGTGGACTTGTAGCTCCGTTGCTATACCAAGATTTTTCAGAGAGGAATTCTATGCATTTTGGAAATCTAAATGAGGCACAGTTTGCTCTTTTCTGGAGATGCTGGCAACACAACCTGTGGGTGATAAATGACATCATTCCTATTATAATAAGGAACAAGACATATGGTCCTCTCATGAAAGTTTTCATGGCAACTCTAATTAAAGCGGGAACATGGGCGATAATGCGGTATTTGAGGGGATTGTCGAAGAATCTTTTTAACGGAAGACCACCTGAGGAAATCGTCTCAAAGTATTCGAGAAGAAAATCTGTTTCTGCGTCACTTCCACCGAAGCTTTAACAATTTGCACCTTCTCCGAATAAAGTACTGTGATATCAGAATAGGTTCGTCTCACGGTCGATGATGGCTCATTACCTTAAACTAACGTGAAAATAGCCGACAAAAATTTCAGGATTTTTTAGACTCAAGTACTGTTATAGCTTCATCCGCTATTGTAGCCCGGGCAGGAGTCAATATAATAAAATAATTCTTATCGGCTCGTTCAACGGAACCAACCTTCTTGTATTTCTTTGTTGAAACATCAAATTCTAGCATTCCAGGATCTAATTTACCTTTAGTATAAACCATCATCAAAACTTCGCCTGAAATAGGACTTAAGGGAACTATGGAGAAAACGTATCCTTTATACGAACTCACTGGCAAGATCTGTTTCATGTAAGGGGCCACAGATACCAAGTACATGAAAACATCTTCAACGGAAGTAAATTCCTCAAATTCAAATTTCATGTCGTTGTTCTAAACATATCCGGATATAAAGGCTTTAGTGAATATAGCCTATCCGTATGATTCGAATTTGACGTCATAACTGCCGTCTTTTCTCTTCTGACGTTCAGTAACAAAACCTTTCGGTACTAGGTAGTCGAGTGCACCGTCGACTGTACCCTGCCAGCCACAGACATAGAAACATGTATTGTCGGATGTTATTTTCTCGCCCACTAATTCCTCTAATGGAGATTTGTCAGTTCCCGCTTTTGGTCGTAAGAATGATTCGACCCTGCCTTTCTGCCCTCCCCATGTTCTATTGAACCATTCCTGAGGTCGGCTGATACTAGCTCTATATCTGAAATTCCACTTATCCCTACCGATATCGCAACTTTCATCTTCGAGTTGTGTCAAGAGTTCTCTATAGCTCAATTCGTCAACATAGCTAGCGCCATGAAGGACTACGATCTCCCTCTTACTATGTATAGATCGAAGATGGAGCGAGTAGGCTATAAACGGGGCCAGCCCTGTTCCTCCGCCTATGAGCACCATCCTCCTTTCATCAGGACTACCATCTGGCCTAGTTTGGTTGATTGTGAATATGCCAGTGGGCTTCACCCAGCTAACTTCGTCTCCTTCCTTCATATTGAATAGTTCAGTCGTTAGCCTTCCAGGTACTGGTTTTCTTACCCAACGTATGAGCAGTTCAAAATGTTTTTTCTGCTCTGGGGGGGATGCTATCGAGTACGCCCTACGGATAACTTTTCCTTCTCGAGGTATATGTGTCCCTACAGTAAGGAACTGACCTGCCTTGAAGTCAGGTATTTGACCATCAATTGGAGTTATTCGTAAAATCAATAGATCTTCCTTCAAGACGCGAAGGTACGAAATTCTACCTTTGTTATCAACTACCATGTATTCCTGGAGTTTGAGTATTGTAAATAAACATTGTCCCAAGAGACCCTGGGAACAGGTACCTCAGGATAGTTCCCGACTTTGGCACCAAATTCGCATTTGGTTCTAGTTCTACATTAATATAGTGTGTACTCCTTAGTGCTACTGCTATGGAGTTGTGTGATCGTCCTAATTCGTGAGGTAGGTGCCACTTGATTAAGTTTGGCAGGGATGGAGTTTTAGATATTTCTGGGGACATTGAGGAACTTACAAATCTTATTAACGACCAAAGCTCTGAGCAGAGGAAACTTATCACCCAATTTAAATTTGCAATGAATAGATTCGCTTCAGAAAGATCATTGGATTCTTGCCTTGAGGCTCTGAACGTTTGTATGCAACTTACAAACACTCGCCAACGCCTCCTAGAATCTTACCAGCGATATTCAAGACTCTTGGAAAACGAGATAACAAGAATCAACAAGGAATCCAACCAAGAGAAATAGTTAAAGGTTGAATTGAATTTTCATTAGAATTCTTTGTTCATATTGTACTTCTTAATTTATCGAAGATTTTCCTTCGAGGAATTTTTTCAGATCCCCTATGCTGGCTCTTTCCTGCTCCATTGAATCTCTGTATCTGACGGTTACAGTATCATCGACCAAAGACTGCTGGTCTACTGTAATCGCAAAGGGAACTCCAATTTCTTCTAGCCGTCTATAGCGTCTACCAATCGAACCTGACTCATCGTAGATCGTATCGAAATCTCTCTTTAGAAGTGAATGAATTGCCATAGACTTCTCAACCATTTCCGTTTTAGCCATAAGAGGTAGAACTCCAAGTGTAATAGGAGCAAGGTAGGGGTTGAGTCTTAGGACGACCCGATCATCATGTCGAAAATCTTCGTAATAGGAGTGTTCTAGTATACTGTATAAGCTCCTATCAATCCCCATCGAAAGCTCAAAAACATGAGGTAAAACTTTGGTCTGGCTGGTCGACTCGACTACCTCAAAGTTACGGTTACTAGTTGACGAATGGCCCTTGAGGTCATAATCTGCCCGATAATTACAAGCTACCAGCTCTAGCCAACCTGTGCTGGTCTCTACCTCAAAGTCAAATGCAAGATGAGAATAGAAAGCCTTCTCATCATCTGATAATTTTCTAAATCTAGTTCTCTTCATATCAATCCCCGTCTTGCTATAGAACTCCGTTAATAATGCAAGGTAGTAGGCGACTAGCCTGTTAGGTAGCAAGCCTTGCCTTAGATAGTCATGAGCAGTTACGTCTCGATGATATTCATCATCCAACAAATTAAACGAAGTATCTCTGACCTCGTCAAACTTTTGCACCTCATTTAACCGGTTAGGATTACAAAAAACCTCAATCTCAGCCTGATAAAATTCCCTGAGTCTCAGCAGGCTCTGTCTGGGCGCAATTTCGTTTCTAAAACTTTTGCCAATCTGCGCAATTCCTAGCGGAAGCCTTCCTCTCATCGTCTTGAATACTCGTGCGAAATCAACAAAAATAGTTTGGCAGGTTTCAGGTCTCAAATACGCTTCATCATACGAAGAACCGATACCGACCTTGAACATCATATTGAATCTAGTTACAGGTTTAAATTCTCCTTTGCAATTTTGGCATCTGATCTGATTTTCGTTTATCATAGAGTTTAGTGCCGTTTCAGAAGTGCCTTCTAGAACAGGTTTTCCCATTCGCTCAGAGAGGTATCTGTCTGCCCGGAATATCGAGCCGCATTTTTTGCATTCCACAAGCGGATCACTGAAGTTGCGTAAATGCCCAGATGCATCGAAAACACTCCGGCTCATTATCTGTGACCCATCAATTTCAATCATTCCGTCTCGACGTATTAACTCCCTTCGCCAGAGCGCGATGAATTTGTTTTTCATATTAACGCCTACAGGGCCATATTCCCAGAATCCTGCAGGTGCGTCTGGATAGATCTCGCAACTAGGAAAGTAAAATCCTCTTTCAAGTGCCAGTTTCATAATTTGGTCATAACTGGTCATAGTATTGCTGGAGACAAGCACCTTTACGTTTTAAATTTGTTGGTCGATGATAGAGAAATACTAAGAATTCCAGTAAGCAGGATGCAGCCTTTACCCATGATTCGAACTGCCTTATTTTTAAGTGCAGGATGCTTCTGGGTGTACCCGTATATTGGATCTTGATTTTTAAGAGGCCTTCCAAATGAATATCAGTAAATGCGAACGTAATCACTTGGACCGACGCTCGTTAAGCAGTTGGATTACTTCTTTGTCGCCTCTAAGAGCGCGAGATCTAATTTGGGACTTTAATAGTGACTGATATTTGGACCGTTGTTATTTTATAAGCGAAAACACAATAATGGACAGGAACTATGAATATTAGACTCGGAACTGCTGACTTGGCAAAATACCCTTTCCTGAATGAGGCAGCCGAGTATATGGGTCAAACATACTTCAATCTTGATGATCTCAATCTCCCTGAGCTTGGGTATATTGTAGAAAGAGCATCAAACAGGATAAAGACTGAAATTGTGCATGGCAAACCAGATTACGCTCTGGAAAGACACGAAGTGGAGATATTGACATTTCTTGTAGGAATTCTAATCATTAAAGCAATAAATATCGACATTCTAACCAAAAAACATTGCCTTTGTGAAGCACTCAGAGCCGAAAGATTTCTTGTACGAGATTTAAAGGAGCAAGGAGAACTTTCAAAGAAGAAACTTTTGATTTTCAAGATTTTTAAAGAGTTGTTAAAGATGGACGTAGTCCCAAGTTTGAAATACCATTTAATGTTTGAGGTTAAAGTAACAGACTATCTAAAAAGATCTCATCTTTTTCATGAGCAAGAATGGAAGCTTATTAACAGACTCGTACATAACGGTCGAGTATTTCTTGATCCTGATGAGACCGTGCGACTAATTCGAGCTGAGGTAGCAAATCTTCTGCTGGAAAGAATAAGGCAAATGAATCCATCTCACATACCAGATACGATAAGACAACAGGCATATGTTCTAAAATCGATCATTCCTGAGGCACCTCGCAGACTTGAATATGCCCCATCGTCTTACCCTCCCTGTATACGCCACGCTTTGGACCAAATGGCAGCTGGAGAGAATCTGTCTCATTCTGCGAGGGTGATGCTCGCAACATATATGCTGGCGATAGGAAAAAGTATTGAAGAGGTCGTATCGCTCTTCAAAAATGCTCCAGATTATGACGAAAGGGTATCTAGGTATCAAGTTGAACACTTAGCAGGAGAAAGAGGAAGTCGAGTTCGATATTTAGTCCCGTCATGCGCTAAATTGCGAAATGAGGGCCTTTGTTTTGCTACGAGCCAGTGTGAAGGATTGATAAATCCAGTACAGTTTGGAAGAGGAATCAAATTCCATTCTAAGAAACCAAACATGAGACAAAAATGATGATTATCCTCAAACAGTCATGAATGTGACCAAAACAGGCGAAGATTTACACTTAATAAAGATGGCATTTAGAGAATTTTATTTCAATCACGGGAATATGGTACAGGAACTATCAAAAATGCAGAATCGCGAGTTCGGACTTATGGGATTCGACGGTGTGATGAAGAGGCATCTAAAATTTTCTAATTTGGGAGGATTGGTTGCGTCATTAGTATCGGAAACGCCTTCAGATGTATTTGCGTCAAATGCGCAATATGATTTCCCAATGCTCCCGATAACCGAAAAAGGGTGGCGTGGAGCTGATCTAATTTTTGATATTGATCTTAAGGACCTCGACCTGAAATGCAGGCTGTCACATTCTTATATGATATGTTCTTCCTGCAGTAGCAGTTGTGTCTGTGGCTCTCGTGAAAGTTGTCAGAAGTGTGGTTCGAAGAGCTTTGCACAATCAATGCTCCCTTGTGATAGATGCGTTAATGGGTTAAAAAATGAAGTTTTGAAATTGCATCGATTCCTTATATCTGATATAGGGATAAGCCCGGAAAAGATTCATACATATTTCTCAGGCAATAACGGTTTTCACGTCCACGTTCTAGATGATTCCTTCAATGAATTAAATGCCCAAGCTCGAGCGGATCTCGCTGCATACATAATGGGAGTGGGAATCTTGAGTGATGTTATCGGGGCCACAAAGGATACTCAAAGTGGTTTTCGGGTTACATTCCCGATGGGCGGTTTGGATTATGGCTGGCGAAAAAGAATCTCCGAAAGATTAGGGATATCTATAACATCGCAGAAGCGGCTAACTAATTTGATTAAGGAACTCGGGGGATTAGAACTATTCAGGAGGCGAGTAGGTGAAATTACAAAGGAAATGGGGGTCCGGATTGATTCTCAGGTCACAACAGACATTCACAGAGTGTTCAGGTTGCCAGGAACATTAAATGGTAAGAGTGGGCTTACAAAGATATTGTGTGCAGATCTGAATACATTTGATCCTTTCGACGAGTCGTGTCAGCTTTCAAGCCGCGAAGTAACAGTCAAAATCACGGTCCCGAAGCTGAAGCTGCGACTTAAAGGTGAGAAATTCAATCTTACTGATGAGACTGTATGTGTACCTATGTTTATGGGAGTTTATCTAATATCTAAGGGTCTTGCACATGCAGTCCATTCTGATCATTGAACAGATTGATTCTACTGATTCAACTTCAACTCGAATTAATTTTGATGAAAATAGCAAACTCTTTCAAGATTAAGTAGAAATATATGAAACATTTCAACATAATTTAGATTCAAAAATATAGGGGTAACACGCTAACGCTTGGTAGTCTGTTGAGCGACGATCATAGTTTAATCCCTTTCGTAAAATGGCTAGTTGCATTTAGAAATAGAAATTTTGATGGAAGCACCAGCATTATTTCAGTAAGGGAATTTCAATGTGGCGGATACTACGACGCAATTGAGAGAGTTCAAGGTTATGCAGAGAAAACAAATGCTGAGGTATTATGGTTCAAGGAGAAGAGAGAATGCGATGAATCATTTGCTTATTCCATTCAACTGCCGCTTGGATGCTTTTGCACCTACTGTAACGTTGAGCACAACACTGAAGACTCGATACCCTGCCAGGTGCTGCATTGTAATTCTATCTTGTGTTCTAGGAAGTGTCATGAACATCATACGTTATTGAAACACACCAATTCAGCTTCTCTTAGAAGATTGCCTAACTTCAGCCAAAGGCTTGAATAATCTGAGTGTCAATAGCCTAATACGTTGTGGGTCCTGCCTGAATCTGTCTAGGCAGGTTGAGGTATAATTAGACGGGGCTTTGTTTAAAATTTGCTCTACTCCAAATCCAATGCCTACGAAAGCCTGCAAAAGCCATTTGGCCCAAGCATAATAGACCATATCTGAAACTGGTTGCAGCAAATCATCAATAATTTCAGTGACTATTTCAAGTGTGCCCAAATCCTTTAGTTTGAGAAAGATGTCTGCATATAAAGAGATCCAATGAGCATGGTACTGAGGATCAATATATTTAGGATCCGGCAGTATCATGATCACTTTATCCAATGTTTTATTTTGGAATTCCGTAATTCTATTCTCGAAACTATCGTTTACGAGTAATACGTTATTGGCATTTATACGCCCTGCGGCTTCACTGTAAAGACTAGTATTATTCTCTATTCCTATGAAAAGTGTATTGGTGCCTCGAGCATCTTTTGACAATTCACATAAAAGCCTTCCATCGCCCATTCCTAACTCTACAACTAATTTCAAGGCACTACTGGTCGTGTGTCCCTATCAACAAATAGGGAACATCTCACTGAGGGGGTTTCAACAATCCAGAATCGAAGAGCTGCTCCACCAGTTGCAGCGCTTCCTTCTCAACCTGCTCTCTGGTCATGCCTAGCTGCTTTGAAAACACATCAGTCAACTCGGTTACTGTCTTTTTACCCTTACAAGAATTCCAGAAATCAACAATAGCCTGATTGACCATGAAGGCTTGATTACCATCATTTAGCAAAACCAAAGAGCCATCTTCTTGAGAAGTCAGCTTACCAGCCTTCTCAGGTTTATACTTTTCATAATCTATTTGAAACCGCAATTTGGGTTTTCCAATTCCCAATCTTTGTCTAACTACAGGATTTATCTTGTCGCTGGTCCATGGAGGATCCCAAACAATTTTGACATCTATATTTCCTATCCCTGCAATTTTGCCCACCGAACGCTTGACGTCACCAACAAGGGTATCATGTAGTGGACACCCCCTAGTAGTCATAGTCATTTCTATCCCGACATCATTTGTCGGGTGAACCCTCACATTATATATAAGACCAAGGTCCACTACGTTAACCGGAATCTCAGGATCCATACACTTTCGCAATGCGTTAAACACTTGCTCATCGGTAACCGTTTGTGACGACATCTAGCATTTCTTACCAAACACTCGATAAATACTTTATTCCGTTAGTATTTTTTTGCGCCTTCTTCCTAATTTCGTCTACTTCTCCTGATTAGAGTATCTATACTTCTCTGAAAAGGTGGTTGAAGTAGACCTAATTCAGTTATTATGCCAGTGATGAAGATTGGAGGTGTGATGTCGAAAGCGGGATTAATGGTAGTAACACCTTTGGGAGCAATAAGGATGTTTTTGATTTTAGTGATCTCCTCTGGAGATCTGTCCTCAATTTTTATTTCAGAAATTGAACTTTTTAAATCAAATGTCGAAATTGGCGCAGCAACATAGAAAGGTATCTTGTGAGTATGAGCCATTACAGCAATCTGGTAGGTACCTATCTTATTATAGACGTGTCCTGTACGCAATATTCTATCAGCTCCTACGATAACCTTGTCAACCATTTTATTAGCCATAACATATCCAACGGCAGTATCAGAAATCAAACGTACATCAAAATCGTCGTGCATTAGTTCAAAGGCAGTTAACCTTGAGCCTTGCATTACGGGCCTAGTCTCTGTGGCAATGACCTTCAAATTTTTTCCATCTTCTCGTGCGGTTCTGAGCACGCCCAGCGCCGTTCCGTACGTTGAAGTTGCAAGCGAGCCGGCGTTGCAGTGCGTCATGACTACGTCTCCGTCATAAAATAGAGCTGATCCTGCCCTTCCCAATTTCCTATTTGTGAGAGTGTCCTCGTTGAGCATAGCCAGCGCTTCTAGCCTAACCAATCGCCTTATTTCTTTGATATTCTTACCTTTTGAAGAAATCTGGAGAATCCTCTTAACTGCCCAGTGGATGTTTACAGCAGTTGGTCTGGTTGATATTAATAGACTACCGGCCCTTTCCAACTCTGATTGTAAGCCCCTTCCGGTTTTCGCCTTGCTATTAATGGTCACCAATACCAACGCCAAAGCAGCGCATATGCCTATTGCAGGAGCTCCTCTTACAACTAGCGACTTTATTGCTTTGGCGATTTCGTGATGATTTGTGCACGTCAGATAAACCAACTTATTAGGGAGCTTTGTTTGATCAATAATCTGAACCGAGTTTCGCCGCCACTGGACCGTTAATAATTCTTTTTTTTGGAGCGATTTCATCAGATCTACCTAAATACTCGGCTTCTGAATTTTCATGGTGGAAGTCTTGTTCTTGCCTACGCCCATGGAGACTATATTTGGTCCAAAAGGTTTTGAGGTGTCAATCATGCCTCTACCATCGTATACAACTGCTTTTCCAACTTCTTGGAGATCAAGATCAGAATATTCTGCATGATCCGCGACTATTATGACCAGATCGGCCCATTTCAATGACGATTTTAAATCATTTTTCAAGTCCACCCCCGGGTACTTTGAGAGGGCAGGGTCATGGACCACCAAGGGGTCATGCACCTGAATGTTCTTTATGCCCTTCTTAAAAAGTTCTTCAATTACTCTGTACGTAGGGGATAGCCTAGTATCTGAAACGCCACCTCTAAAAGCGAGTCCAAGAAGAGTGACTCTATAATCCTTAAGACCCTTGGTCTTACTCTGAACTCTTTGACAAGCACTCAGTGCTTCGTTTACCGCATAGGAAGGCATTTTTTCGTTCACAAGACGACCGTACGTAGTGATAGGGGATTCAATATCGTTTTTGCGAGCTATATCAATGACAAATTGAGGATACACGGGTATGCATGCCCCTCCTACGCCTATGCCTGGTCTGTGAAGATGACAGAACGACTGAGAATTAGCGGCGTTTCTGGCTTCCCAAAAATCTACCCCTATCCTTTCCGAAATCATAGCCAGTTCGTTGGCAAGAGCGATATTTACGTCTCTATAGACGCCCTCAATTAGTTTTTCGAATTCTGCTGTTTTTGGCGACGAAAGTTTGATCACCCCCTTTTTAAAGATTAGCTGATACAGTGCTGAAGCCATGATCGAGCTCTGTGGTCCAGCTCCTGCCACAATTGCTGGGTATCCATCCTCGATATCCTGTACGGCCCTACCCTCGAATATCCTCTCTGGGTTATATACCAAAAAAAAGTCTCTCTCGCATTCTAAGCCCGATTTCTCTCTTAAGATTGGCAAGACAAAGTCCTCGGTTGTCCCAGGGGGAACGCTAGGTGTTAGCGCAACCACATCGCCATACTTGAGGCCAATACCTATAGAAGACATGACATTCTCTACAGCTTGCAGATTAGCATTCGAGTTTTCTGCCATCACAGGTACACAAATCATTTTGAAGAATGAATCCTTTGAGGCAGCAACAGGGTCATCATACACTGAGAATCTATTCTCTCTGCGTCCTTTCGCGAATGCCTCATTGACCTGAGGCTCCGAGATCGGAGTCTTTCCTTCTCTTGCAAATTCTCTGACCTTCTC
Source organism: Nitrososphaeraceae archaeon (assembly GCA_035641095.1). GTDB lineage: Archaea > Thermoproteota > Nitrososphaeria > Nitrososphaerales > Nitrososphaeraceae > TH5896. The sequence goes on along the minus strand of DASQUV010000066.1, from coordinate 530 downwards.
AGATTTATCAATCCCAATAACGTAAGCACCAGCTCTTAACCAGGCAGCTGTAAGCGGTGCACCCACATGCCCCAGTCCGTATATAGCTATTTTTAATTTACCATTTCTTACCCGTGTGACAAGTTCCTCAAGATATTTGGCTGTGAAGCCAGACTGAGCAGTTTCATGAGCATAGGCTGCTGATGTCATACGAATCATCTTATGATTCCCCATATGTGAAAGAATGTAATTAATATCTATCATTGTCTAATCTAACGTCAAGCTTTGCCAAAAAAGCAGAACTGATCTACAGATTCATCGCAGTAGTTTGATCTCACAAGACCTCTGCTCATGGGGAGTTAGGATACAACAACACACCAGAGCATCAACTGTTACAGATTAGCTAATTCTTATAGCCCGCAATCCTAGCGCTCCTTCTCTCAAATTTAGCGCATTTAAGAATTGCATTGTTAATATACAGGTTCGCCTAATAAGGCAAGGCACAGTGCGCCCTAATACCGGCAATAGATCTTGCTGGATAAATTCATTTA
>DASQUV010000065.1:0-5391 GCA_035641095.1 Nitrososphaeraceae archaeon | reverse complement strand
ATCGTGAATAACTCTGGCTCTAAGGACAGAACAAGTTCTAATATTTAGAGATCATCATTTAGGTAAAGATTATAGAAATCGTTTATCTAGTTCACTAGTAGACAGCTTGCCAACAATTTGAGGTCCTTCAACCTTTAAATCGGGCATTAGGTTCGTTGATTTAATGCATCATTATTACTGAAAATCAAAAGAGTCAATCGGCCCGATTTGTTAGGTTACTGAATCCTAGATTCCACAACTAGGAACCCAAAAAGAGAGCTACGTTATCTTGTCAAATTTCTTCATGACGTAAGGCAAATTATCGATAAGGTCAGTTGCAAGGAGGTGTAATCCTAGCCTTTTGGATGCTTGCATTGCAGCTAATCCATTTAAGTAGACGCCAATTATTGAGGCAAGAAAAGGATCCAATCTGGTGAGAAGACCTGCTACCAGTCCTGATAGAACATCACCAGTCCCTCCCACAGTCATCGCGGGGGTACTACGTTTGATCACTGATACATTTCCGTCAATTCCGCTTGCTATTATGTTATATTCACCCTTTAAGATTATCGTGATGCCATATTTTTCTGCCATTTCAATCACTAGTGATACTAATTTCTTGAGGCTTGTCTTCTTCTGGATTAAAAACTGGATAGAGCTTTCTGTTGAGAAAACACGCTTGAATTCGCCTAGATGAGGAGTGATTATTGTATTGGTACCGGATATATGCTTTAGAACATCGGGGATTAACGCAGAAGCGTCAAGAAGGAGTTTGCTTTGCATACCTTTAAGCTCCTTTATTAAGTAAATCAATCCCTTGATCTGGGCTATGTTTAATCCCATCCCTATGGCAGCAGCATCTGGTTTCTTTGGAAGTACCTGAAGAATTTCTCTTACGGAGGTAGTATCCAATGAATCGTGAGAGAATGGAAGGACAATAATGTTGGGAGAATAGGACCTTAGGGCTAGAACGTTGCGCTCTGGTACTCCTGTATAAACAAGGTCGACTCCTGATCTAAGCCCTGCCATCGAACTCAATAGCGGAGCACCATGATATATGTGACTTGCCCCAACTACCAGCATAATCCCGTTATCGCCTTTTCGAGAAGAGACTGATCTAGGTACCATCGTTTGGCTGATCAGCCGGTCATTCACGACGATTCTCTTTAGCATTGGATCCATTCCTTTATCATTTTTCGAAAAGCATTCCTTCTTTAAATAGGTAGTATCTCATGTCATCGATCGGTGAGATTTAAAATCGCTGTTTGTTGGGCAGGAACTTTTTCATCTCCTCTTTGACGAAACCCATCATAATAATTGGGAATATTTTCCAAGTGTGATAATAACATCTAAAAATCAAAGTGTCGGGGTGAAGTTCCATTAGTCCTTGTGTTTGGCCAGAAAAACCTGTGGTCTGGAGATCCGAGACTCGATCGCGATCCCTTCTGGGTCTTTTATGTTGGCTTGTGAAGGAACACAAAATGATTTAAACTATTTGACTGCGCTGAAAATATACTCTTAGTCTGGGATTTAATTCATAAACATGTTCTCCTCTGGACCTGAGTTAGGCCTTGCTGGGATGCAACGTATTATTAGAAAATCAGGCGCAGAGAGAGTAAGTGACGATGCCGCTAATGAACTACGAATGGTTTTAGAGCAAATAGCTGAAAAAATTGCCAAGAGTGCAATTGAGCTATCGCAACATGCCGGTAGGAAAACAATAAAACCTGAAGACATTCGTCTGGCGACCAGAACGGTACTTAAAACATGAAACGAGGATTGGAAATCTTGCCTTTTAACAGAAGGTCTTATATTGCAATAGTAAATTATACGCCAACAAAAAAAGATGCGGTTGATTACATACCGGATCTTTATAGCAAATTACGTATTGCTTACTAGCATCAATCCCTAACAATAAGATTAGCCCAAGAGCTTATGAAGCTAAACTTGATAAGAAAGGGCTTGGCATAACATAAAGACGTGAGAACATGTCCCTCTTATGTGACGCGCACGTACATCTAACCGATCCTGGGATTTTTCCATATTTGAATGAAATACTGGCGAGCATTAGAACAATGAAGATGCATGTATGTTCAGTTACAGTGGATATCCTCTCTACCATCAATGGAATTAAATCATTTGGTCAATATAACAGCGACATCGTAACTCAGTTCATAGGGATTCATCCACAATTTGCTCATGAAGCTAACGTCGTCGAAAAGTTCATAGAGATTTATTCGGAATATTCCGATTCGATCGGAGGGATAGGAGAAATCGGACTCGATCAAACATACACACTAACTAAAGGGAATTCATATGAGCAGCAGATACAGGTGTTCCATGCTATGCTGAGCCTTGCAGAAAAGTCGGACAAACCAGTATCCATCCATTCTAGAAAGTCTCTCAACGATATATTAGATTTAATAAAATCTTACAACCTAGGGAATCTGCTTTTTCATTGGTTTTCAGGCAATAAAAAGCAATTGCGCGTTCTAATGGATATAGGTGCCTATGTATCATATGGTCCGCCTTTAGTATTTTCTGAAGACAAGCGTGTACTTCTAAAGAATACTGACAAAAGCAGGATTCTTATTGAGACAGACGGACCAGTTCGGTACCCTAGGTGCTTTGCAGATTTACCCGCATTGCCAACGTCATTCCTGGTTACCGTGGCTAAGGTAGTGGGAGAAGTTCTTGATATATCCTATTTGGAGGCAGTGGAATTTATCGCTGTGAATACTGAGAATTTTTTGGGCAAGAAATTGAGGTAAAGGTTTTTTTCAAACACAAGTTCATATTTTTTGGCTTATATCCTGATGTGAATTAATGTCTATGAATATTCAGCATGCAGTCTCATTATTGATTAGGTCGAAATGGGAAAGAAAACTTCATTTGCTCACAAGATATCTGCTTGATTGGCAGGGCACTTGTTACCTTGAATAATAATTGATTAATCAGTAGGTGTCGACTGAAGTGAAATATTATCAAGAAAATTGATAAAGTGCATTATCAGATAATTCAGAATGAATCATGAAAGTTATACTGCTTGCGGGCGGTAGAGGTACCAGAGCAAGGCCATTTAGCGATTTTGTTCCTAAATCAATGATTCCTATAGAAGGAAGACCTGTCATAGATCACGTTGTGAGATATCTTACACAGTTTGAGATTATTGACGAAATTCTTATCGTATGTGAATTTGATTCTTCTGGAAGCCAAATCATCAACTATTTCGAAGGAAAGGGGAGCGTAATCCACAAAAAGATTTCATTCATTGAGGACCACAAGTGTGGGACTGGTGGAGCAGTCTTAAGAGCTGAGGATTCGATAAAAAATGGGAGCGAACCCTTTCTTGTTTGGTTTGCGGATAATCTTTGTGCATTGGATTTGACGGATTTAGTCAGTCTCTATCATAGGTTGAAAATGCAGTTGGAGAGCGGCAAAGAAATCACTGGGATTGTGGTAACTAGAAAGCATCGGTATGAAGAGACTGGGAGAGTTAGTGTCCAAGCTAAAGAATACAACAAAATCGAAGATTTTATTGAAAAACCAGATGTCGAACTAGAATCTCCCGAGGCGCTTGGCATTTATCTGTTTAGTGAAAAGATCTTCGAATATTTACATCAACAACAAGAATCCGTTACTCGGAACAAGCATACCAATGGCTTTGATCTTTCGCATGATATCTTAGCACACCTTCCGAAGGCAGGTGCTAATCTTTATTCTTACAGTTTGGATCAGAGGACTGAGTGGATAGATATCGAATCACCAACGTATGCGGACAGGAATATCAGGATCATTAGTAGGATCTTAAATCAGATGAAGTAATGAGCCGTCCTGATAACATAGTCCAGAGGCTAACTTATTGCCATTATTTTTGATCACGGTTGGCGTCAGCACGCATTTGACGGTTAATCACGAGATCAGTATATCTTATCTTACTTCCCTACTGGGAAGTTACGAATTATCGTTTCAATCAAACCAAATTATAAGAACCAATCTTCGTTGAAATCGTGTAACCGAATCTCAAAAAGCAAATTTGTGGTACAGCTGGCAGCTCAGGATATAAAGGACGGACAGATCATAGAATATAATAAGCAGATTTGGACCACTTAGGATACTACAACACACTGGGAGTTTCAGAGGAGTCTAGCTACCACGACATTAGAAAGGCATACCGTCGACTGGTCAGAAAACATCATCCTGATAGGAACTCATCGAGTCAATCAGGAGACATGATTAAGAGAATCAACGCAGCCTTTGAAATTCTGTCAGATAAAGACAAGAGAAAACAGTATGATATGGCAAATTCTATTCGAAATAGCAATTTGCCTAATGAGACTAAAGTAACTAAGGAAAGTCAACAATCCCCTGATGGCTTCGGAAATCCTGCCGCAAAGCCTAGGAATTCGTATGGATCCACAGTTTATCCCAACCAGAAAGTAAATCAAAAGACTACTTCAAATGAATACGGTGAATGGAGACACGAGAGATTTGGGGAAAGACAGAGCACAAGAATCAGAAAGGATCCGTCTGTAACACTAGGCGTACCAATGATTGAAGACGATGAAGAGCCCTCTAAGCCACGAACACGATTCAATATATCAGTAGAACCTACATTATGCATGGCGTTCGGAAGCTGTGAGATATTGGCACCTAAAGTGTTTGTACTGGAAAAGAACAAGATCATAAATCCTAAAGTCAGAATTGTATCAGAGGACGGGTCTCCATTTGAAGATATATTATCTGCAGCAGAAACCTGTCCTACAAAGGCTATCAGAATTATTGATAGTCAAAGTGGTGAGCAGGTGTACCCATAGCTTTTCTTCATATAGTAAAAATGCCAAATGCAACCGTTCAGATAAAATCAGTGGGAGGTACTTAGCTCTAATTTCCATTAATACCCTTAAATCTAGCATTCAACTTCGGCTTCAAAAAAATGGAAGCATACATATATTTCTGTAACACCAATATTAAGAAGTGATTCTTTACAGCGATAATGTCGCCGCAATTATTGCCTCGACAATACTAATACTTGTAGTCGCAGTTTCTTTCTTCGTACAGACTAATTTTCCTAACCCTATCGCACAGCAGATCAGAGAGCAGATACAGTTCTTTGATAGAGATGGGAGAGATTTCGGGTAGATCGCACTTGATATGACTCTTCCCAATAGCCCTGCTTATGCCTATTCAGGGACCGCATAAGTTATTTACTGCTGATTACTTATTCGGTTTTTTTCTATGGTGAACACACTGGATCAAATTCAAAAGTCCTGAATTATCCTCAGTTACACTATAAAGAAACTCGCCCAATTCCTTACAGGAGCTGATGAGCTACATGTGAGTTCCCAGACTGGCTTCTATTCGTCCTCTTGGTAACTGCATATATTTCAAGTATACTTTGTGAGATGTGCA
>DASQUV010000064.1:0-8124 GCA_035641095.1 Nitrososphaeraceae archaeon | reverse complement strand
GATGAATCAACTAGACGTGGTCTAGGAAAATCAAATATGTTAATTTTACTCCGTAAGTTGCAAGCGATGCAACCCCCTCTAAACTGCTATATAGATATTGTGCCCACGGGCAGCTCTGATATCGAGATAATGCGAATTGCGGGTTCCTACAAAGCTATCCCTGTGTTTCTACTTACTTCTGACAAAGAACTCTATGCTAAGCTATTGCCCAAGGCAATATTAGTTAAATCGAGAGGAACCAGTAATGCGGTAAGAATAATCTTTAATGCCATAAGATATAGAATCAAGAGGCTATAGAATTCTCTGCGGAGATATTAGGTCTTGTTAGAGGTAGTACAAAAGATATAACCAAGAACTTTGATAGAGGAGTATGTCATCTAGCATAATATCGCTCACGTGCAGGTCTTGTGAAAATAGTAATGGACAATAATAACAAATCCAACGCAGATAGGCGGCGGAACAAACCTAGGTACTCGGATTTTCTGGTAGGTATTGGGTTAGGGGCAGTTGGTGTTGTCATTCTTTCGTCAATATTGAAGCCAAGATGTCCGAAATGTCGGAAAAAGATATTACGCGGAATTCATGAATGTCCGTTCTGTGGGACTAACTTGCGATAAGAAACTGCATCAGAGTATTACGCACACCAATATTTGTAATTGGATCCGAATGCTTTAACGACTAACATTTTAATTAGCTTGTAATAGCAGTACACCGATAGATCTGTTAGTATATTTCAAAAATCACGACAGTTCTTACGCCACCCACATGGTATGGTTCTGATAGACCTTATTTCTTGATGGGAACCACAGTTGTTGCTCTCTTTTCTTTCTCTCTTTTCTTTACGCTTGGGGGTGTCGGAAAAATCTTCAGATGACATGGTTCTTGCAAACGGTAATGAACTCAGGTATTCCTTGTCACGATACTCCCTATTGAATAGCTCAAATCAAATTTTATCATTGGTTTGCTATCCGGTACCTTTGAGAAAATGATAAACAGGAATCATAGAAGACTCCAGTGATACTGTATTGATCATTGCGTTTTTGATTCGGATATCAGCAAAAAGCATTAACCAGTAGAGAATAGAACGACAATTATGCAAATAAGCTGTATAATGATAGAAGTTCCCAGTTATTAAAAAGTAACCCTGCGGGCTCCATGCCGATTGCTGCTTCTATAGGCTTACACTTTTAGTACTTTTTGCTGTCGCTATTGCCCGAATTTTTTGATGCGGATGATCTAGACCTATTTGAATTCAAGGTTTTTGACTCAGCTGTTTGAATTATCCGAGGCATCTGGGCTTTCTCTGATAAGATCTTGAAGTATTTGATAAATTGTTGAGCCAAATATGCATCATCGTAAAATGCTAATGCGCTTGTGAACTGCTGCGGATTCGTATGATTAACGGTCTCATAGACTACTTGAAGCTCATCAACTACTATAAAGCTTACAGGTAGATCCGACACTCTAAGAAGCTCAAATTTATTTGCTGGAGCATGAATCATTCTATCGATCATTTTAGATGTGTCTTGATTAGGTGCTTTTCTAACAATTGCGTTAATCCTTTTTTCCAAACTAATTTGTTCAGGAGTACCATCGATGATATGCACCCCAACTCCCTTTGAAAATGACTCAAATAACTTGCTTGAGACATGAGGGTCATGATATCGAGATGCGAAATAAATATTCTTTTGAGCATTATCGAGAACACGCATCACCTCGATTATGAGGCGATTAAAGTCCTTTAAAACGGAAAAGCTAGACAAATGGGTTGAATTCAATATTCTGTTAAGGCTATCGTTGGATTGCACCAATTGATTGATAATCGCATCTTTCTGAACTGGCGGAAAATTTGGATTTGTTTTTAAGATGTCTATCGCTTTCAGCTCCCAATAATTAGAGAGGGCCTGTTCCATTGTTTCGATATGTCCATTATAAATTATAGAACCCAATGAAGTCGTTCTATACATTGACTTACCTCCTCCTGATACTTCCACGTATCGCTTTTCTATCAAGCCAAGGTCACAAAGGCGCCTAAGTCTAGTATAAAACTGTCTCTTACTCAAGTTTCCAACAAAATTCGAGGAATTAGTTTTAAGACCGGTATATGCTGCTTTTAAGAGATTAACTGAGCCTCTATCAGACAATAGTGAGAACAATTCTAATGAGTCAGGCACGGTCCTTAACCTCATTTCGGCTGCCTCTGAGAAGGTCCTCTCAGTTTTTCTTATTTCTCGTTTTTGTCTTCCGCCTACTTTTCGTGGCCCTGGAAATATTTTACTTTTGATGTCATTGTTTATCTTATTACCGCCATTAGATGATTCTTTATTATTGTCTATATCCATTTTTCGCTCATCTCATTGCTATGCCGTGTTGGCCAGTCATTTTATGATTCCGCAGTATAAATTGATTCCCTTTTTAAGCGATTAGTTGAGACAAGCTATGGAGCAATGTAAGAATTAAAATATCGCCATCCCAATGACGCCCCCTTAAATTCGGAAACTCCTACTGTGAACTAAGGCATATCTGGACCGGCAGGCATCATCTATCTCCCTGGCTATAAGATCTGCTGTTCGAGGTAATTTGCCACGGCTCATCGATTGTTCTGGTACTCAAACATCTATAAGCCTCTTTAGAACGAGACTTTACAATGAATGCACACAAGAATTTCCAAAACACACAATAGTCAAATCCATTATTCAATTGAAGAGAAAGAAAAAAATGCACAACAATGGTGAAATTAATAGAGGGACTGGCAAGATGGATGTTGGTAAAATCAGTAAGATAATTATCGGGTGTAAGCCAACAATTTTCTGGTTCGCTGCTGCTTCATTGTCATTAGCTTTCTTACTAATTCATCTATCACCACAATTGATTGATTCTAGCGCTTATGCCCAACTACCTCATCCACAACAGGGGTTAAGTAATAATAATAATGATGATTCGAAGTTAGGGCAGACAAATGCTTCTTCGTCGGTCATTTCCGTATCAAGGTCTAATAGTAGCGTTTTTAATGATGTATTCAAAAATACACAAGGATCCGTTGTACAAATAAGTAGAACGGTCCCCCAAACAGGCATCGCTGTAGATCCTTCACAAGAGAATAGAACGGCATTAGGATCTGGTTTTGTATTCGATCAAGAGGGACACATTATCACCAACAATCACGTGGTTGCAGACGCGAAGGTAGTAGATGTGACATTTACTAATGGAGATAGATCTAGGGCTAACGTTACAGCGGTAGATCCATACGTAGACCTAGCAGTTCTTAAAATTATTGAAACAGAAAATAATACCATGGAGCAAGAACAACACTTAGATGCACTCCAACTTGCCAATTCATCAGCTCTGCAAGTAGGTGACCCAGTGATCGCTATCGGAAATCCTTATGGACTTGCGGGAACTATGACAACAGGAATTGTGAGTCAAGTTGGCAGATTAGTCCCGGCCCCTGGTATTGGCTTCTCGATTCCTGACGTAATTCAAACTGATGCTGCTGTGAACCCAGGTAACTCAGGAGGCCCACTATTGGACACGCAGGGTAGGGTAGTGGGGGTTACTTTCGGAGGCTTTCCCGGCGGAGTGAATTTCGCAATACCATCTAACTTCGTACAGAAAATAGTTCCAGCTCTGATCGCTATAGGAAATTATACCCATCCTTACCTTGGATTTACAGGAGCCACCCTTACTTCTGATTTGGCAGCTAGTATTGCAAATGTCACCCAAAATCTGAAGGGAGTATCCGTAAATACCATAGTACCGGCGGGTCCTGCGGACAAGGCGGGGCTGAACGGGACAACAATCGATCAATATGGTAGAAAACACGGAGGAGATGTAATCGTGGCAGTTGATGGAGATAAGATTAGAGAGTTTGAACAGTTAGTATCCTATATAGAGCGGAATAAGTCACCTGGCGACAATGTAGTTCTGAGTGTGTTCAGAAATGGAAGTGTGATAGATTTAGATGCAGTACTGGAAGAGAGGCCTCTAAGTTCACTTCAACTCAACATTACTGAGCAATCATAATGGTAAGAAAATGTCACGTTATACAACAATGCTACTACGATTAAGTCCACCTCCTCTGTTATTATCTTTTTTTTCTCCTAACCATAAATGAATTCCAAATGACTCAATATTATTGCAATATATTGCATCAAGAAGCGTTACTAAATCTAATACTGCATCAGATGAATGTTAGAATAACAAAAGTGTCATTTTATACGACACGTTACAGTGGCCCATGGTACCGTATTTTATATTTGCTGATTGCACTTCATATACTAATACTCTTCTTTGGTATGAACTCAAATCAGGTCACATCGATTATTACTATATTAGTGCTTGTTTAAAATAATTAATATTGAAGGGTGGAGGGTACTAAATGACATTTTTCAAAAGATTTGTGGATAGTATTGGTAATAATAGAAAAACTAATTCTGATTCAGATGCTATATTTACATTATCTTCGGCATACATCAGCCTGGAAACGAGACTCAATGTGATATATACCGGAAGATGTGGCATATGTATTAAGAAGACTGAGACTGATGTCAGCTTCAATAGGCTGAAACTATCAATTGAAAACCTCATGGAAGCGAGTAAGAAAACTGACCTGAAGTTTTCATATGACGTTAGTATTAATGAGTACCATGGCCTCGTGTGGTTAGTGATTGATGCAAGATCGATAGAAGACAGTGTAGCATGCGTAACGGTGATAAGCGAGATTTTGGAGCAGGAAGGGCCTAGGATCCTACTAAAGTCTGCTGTTTTCGAATTTGGAAAAAAAGGGAGCATACATCAACCTTACTATTTGACCTATGATTATGAACTAGACAAATTCTATCCATTTGTTCCTATCATAGGCCGGCAAAAGGCGCGAGATAGTCGCGAAGAGATGAAGATGATAAGAGCTGTTTCAAATGATAATTTGCCACTTGAGGATGATGAATCTAGATGGGATCCGATTTGGCATCTTCCGTTCTAGATTCCAGTATTTACACTGGGCGTAGATAAAGAGCAACATTCAGTTGCAATTTCAAAAGATAGGATTAGAATTTACAATTATGATTCGACTCACCGTATATGTTGGGACTTATTCTATTCCATAGATCCAAATCTAATATACTCGCGTTCACTTTTAGAGCTTGGCTATACTTTAATTAGTTACAGACATAGTTATTGGAATCTCTTGAAGTGGATGATGAATTATATTTGTTTAATTTCATTATTTAAATCCTGGATCTGAGTCATGATGTTAAAGAAGTAATACTAACTGTCATGTGATGGTGAGTCAGTGGCGATGTTGAGCATGCATAGGAGCCATTCATGCGCAGAGATCAATCTTGATCGATATTTCTCTTCTTTTAATTGAAGCCCTCGAAAAATAATACAATCAATGGTTAATTATCATCAACTAAATGAAGAATCTCTTAATTTGAATCAGAAAAATCTCAATCCATTAATCAAATTAGTAGCCAAGAGTTTATTTTAGTAAAAGATGCTGATACCATTCTCTGGCCTCATTCACATCTTTTTGGGTAAGTTCATGTCCACTATTTTGCCATGTTAATGAAACTTTTGAACCAGTCTTCTTTAGTAGATCGAAAAGATCCTCTGTTATGGTACGGGGTACGACAGAATCGTGTAGACCAGCAGACATGAATATGTACTTGTCTGACAATTTAGGAATCGATTCAGGTACAAATGGGACCATAGCCCTAAACAGAATAGAACCGGCGAGCACTTTAGGTCTAAGCATTAGCATGCTCAAAGCGATGTTAGCGCCATTGGAATACCCTATTGCCACAGTCTTTTCCAATTTAAACTTGTAGAATGTTGATGCATCCTGTAGAAAATCCGCCAGCTCGTGAGTACGAAATTTCAAATCTTCTAAATCAAAAACTCCTTCAGATAATCTACGAAAAAACCTTGGCAGACCATTCTCGAGCACCTTGCCACGAGGACTTAGAATTGAAGCGCCTGCAGGGTCTATCATCCTAGCTATCGGAAGTAGATCATTTTCTCCCCCTCCAGTCCCATGCAATAATAGTAGAGTCCTAGACTTATCTGGATTGAAATGCTCTGGTTTAAGAAACTGATGAATAAATCCTAATTGGTCTTTTTTTTCTTTCATATATTTCATCTGTCGATTCTATCGTGAATGAGTAACTCGATTGATGCTGCTGCTGCTGGTCTTGAGTTCCTTTTTTGGATGATGATGATGGACTATTGTAGGTAAAATTTTCTCAAGGTCCACACGTATAGATTCAAGCCATGGAGGAAGCACCAAGTGAGTGCCAAGCTCTTCTGCCTTCTCATCGACCGTAAATCCGGGAGGATTTGTAGCTATCTCGAAAAGGATACCACCGGGTTCACGGAAATAGACAGAATGAAAGTAGAACCGATCAATTACAGGAGTTGCGTTCAATCCAGCTCTAACTAGTTTGTGACGGAGCACTTGTTGTTGAGCATCAGTCGGGGTACGAAAAGCTACATGGTGTACCGAACCAATTCCTATAACACCCTGTTGTGTGTATGGTAGGCAAAGGACATCAACAATTTTGGCTATGCCTTGCGACCCCTCTTCCTCCACCTTGGTGTCGACTTTGGCGGAGGGGGAGGAGGATGAATTGCCGGTAGGAATCTCATAGCGGAACCGACTTCCGTTCTGACGTGTAGGAACAAATCCCAATTCATTGATCAAAACTGAGGCAGTACGCTCGTAGCCTTCCTCGGACAGAGTTACAGAGTAAAATCCTCGAACAGCATGATCTGTAGGTATTGGACCCTCCTTCCAAGTGTTTGGTCCCCGATCATCTGCAGATCTATGTGCAACAATTTCCAGTCCTAACCCATCTGGATCGTGCAGAGATAATACCTGTTCGTCATCAAAACGCGTAGACGGGCCTTGAAATTCTATCTGATTTTTCTTCAATCTATTCATCCAGTAATCAACAGAACGTTCTGGAACCAGAAAGGCCGCGGCGACCACTTGGCTAGTTCCACGATGTCCCTTAGGAATATTGGGCCAGTGAAAGAAAGTAAGAATAGTTCCCGGGCGTCCAAGCTCATCTCCATAATAAAGATGGTATGAAGTCGGATCGTCCTGATTTACAGTTAATTTTACAAATCTAAGTCCCAAAATTCCTGTGTAAAAATCGATATTCCTCTGCGGATCACTCGTTATTGCCGTAACATGGTGTATTCCAAAAATATTCCTGGTCATGATTATGATGATGCTGTCCTTTTACCTATTTTCTTGTCATTCGCTATATATAGATGCATAGTCATCACTCACAATCTAAAAAATTCATGCAAAATCTCACTAACGATAGCTGGTTTCTCGGCAAATGGGGCATGTCCTGCATCTTCTACTAAATCCAGCGAGGAATTCGTGATAGTATGTTCAAACAATTTTGAATGCTCAACTGGTATTAAGTTATCTTTTTTGCCCCATATAATTAGAGTGGGCACATCCTGGATTCCTTTTAATCTCTCTAGGCCGATCTGGGTGTTGGTGCTATTGAAAAACGCTGACTCAAAGGCATGTTTTGCTCCTGGTCTATTAATCCTATTAATGAAAAGGTCAATTAATATTGGAATTACTCTCCAAGACTGAGCAACTAATTGTTCAAATACTCTCTTTACCTTTTCAGGGGATGCACTGATAGCTGCATCAAGATAGTCATTTAATAAAGGAGTAGGTCTATCAAGCATCCCTGATGAATCTATTAACACTAAACTGTCTACTATACTCCTATCCTTAATCGCTATTTCAGCTGCTATGTAACCTCCCAGAGAATGACCTATTATAGTTGTCATACCATCGTCAATTTGAATTGAACTCATGAAATCCAAAATAAATTCCCTGAAAGTGTTTATTGTATAATTGAGTTTAGGCGAGTCGCTTCCGCCGAAACCTATTAGATCAACTGCTACTGTGTGATAATGCCTTGAGAACGCTTCAGGAATATCTATCCATCTGTCTGATGAAGAACCGAGGCCATGAAGAAACAAGAGGTGCTTAGAGGCTCCACTACTCTGTCCAAATTCTCTGTACCTTATATTGGAACCTTTTATGGTTAAGTTGCGATCTACCATCTTATTTGCTATTATTCATTCAGGATC
>DASQUV010000063.1:0-17703 GCA_035641095.1 Nitrososphaeraceae archaeon | reverse complement strand
TGCGGGCCCGTCGGGATTCGAACCCGAGACAGCCGGATTTCTTTCATGTGTTAAAAGTCCGGTACTCTACCTGGCTGAGCTACGGGCCCCACATTACAGATAGGCTTTGTGTGGCTTTAATTTAATCATATAGTAATAAGTACAAGCAATTTGAGTATCCTTAATGGCATAAAGCGAATAGCCTGAATTCATTTCCATCTTACGAATCAGCAAACAAAACATTTTTAATTAGTATTTAGATTTCACTGCTTGAGTTTGCGCGCCCGGGTAGTATAGAAGAGCTCTGTTCATAAGCTCTGTAAAGTCCGGTCTAGTATGGGGGACTGTCACTCCTTCGACCCGGGTTCGAATCCCGGCCCGGGCGCTGAATACTCGTGCTAGCACGCTTGTACGAGTTGTAAAAATTCTCTATTCTTAGAGGCAATAAATGATATTCTATTATGCAGTGACAAATCTGAGTCAAGATATTCGCCACGAGGGTCAAATAGCATCCCACCAGCCTGTTTCGTAATTAAATAGCCAGCAGCTAAATCTGTAACTCTAATTTTGCCGCGAAGGTCGATATACATATCGATTAGCCCTCTAGCAAAAAAGCACAATTCAAGTGCGTTTGCGCCCAAATGTCTAACATGTAAACATTTCGAGATGATAGGGGTCACTTGCTCGATGCTGTCATTGTCCATACCTGAAATGTTAATTCCTACTACAAGTTCATTCTGGGTTTTGACCCGTCCGAGAGTGCCGCTGTCATTAATGTTTAGTCTAACTCCATTCATCAACGCTCCCTCATTTAAAGAAGATTCATAGACATCTCCTGTATTCAAATCAACTATGACAGCATCATGCACTGAACTAAGGCTGCTATGAGTTGCATATGCTAGCGAGCAGCACGAAAATGGGATCCCACGCGTGGCATTAGTCGTTCCATCTATGGCATCCATGACTAGGTAACCATCGCCACCTTCAATTGTACCGCATTCCTCTCCAATCACTGTCGGCTTAAACTCAAGCATCCCAATAGTTTGAAGTACAGCATTCTCCGCTACCAAATCAATTTTCGATGACAGATCTCCTCCTGCGCCTCTACCGAAAGTCACGGCACTCTCCGGCCTACCGATAAGATTTCTTGTCTCCTTAAATACCGCAGAAGCGGCAGACTTCAAAATATCAATTGTTCGCAACTTGCCAACACCATAAGCTACCCTCTCTGCGACTTTGATTCAGTGATATTTCAATTCAGGCTGATATTTCGTTTTCCCGTTTATTCTTCCTACTTCTGATTAGTTTGTAAATGTAAACCTTGGCAGCCAGATACAGGCTATACAGATGAGACTTTGATTGCATCTATTTTAAATCCCCAGTATCAGTTATAAAGTTATTGAGCCAATTCACTTGTCTTGACTACATATTGGTGATAAGTTGGACCAGAGATTCAGGCAACGGAAGGGACCTAACACATGAAACTTTACATGGTAGTACTAAACCTGAGTTGTATTCAAGGCTCTGACTAACTATTTTAGATCTACTTTCAGTATTTTATCAGCCCGGATCAAATTCTGTTTAGTCCACAGTACTTAATCTAACTCGACCTTGACTGATTAGAAACATCATCATTGATCGGACCTGTCAACTGCCCAAGGAAACCACTTTCCAATTACTTTCTCCCAGTCCAAACGAATGTAGAGGAATACAATGATACCCAATACGACTACACTTGCAATAATGCCAAGCGTAAGGTATAGAGGATCAAGATCCATGGAGATAAATGAGTCAAAAAATGGCCTTCCTAAGATTACTGCACTCCAAACAATTATTTCATTAAGTATAAATTTGCCAGCAAAGGTAGCAATAGCAAATTTCCATGGACTGTACCTTGCCAGCCCAAGAGGGATGTATACGACATCGTCTGGTATGGGTGTTAATGCAGCTATAAATGCGCCCAAACCTCCATATCTTCGAAGAACCTTCTGCAGCGGAAACATTCTTTGTTTGGTCTTGTCACTCAGAACGTTCCGACCATAATAACTTGCATAAAATATTATCATCTTTGCCAGTAACACCCCAGCTGCGCTGACCAGAGAAATTAAGTTCGGATCTAATTGCTTACTTAGTGCGGCTGCTACCAAAACGGGAAAATATGGCACAGGAACAAATACTATAATACTCCCAACAAAGCTTGCTGTGAAAACACCTAAATATCCAAAACTATCAAAGAGCGTAAATAGCCAATCTAATGTTGTCAACCGCAATACATGCTGCTAACGACCTATATATCTACTAGTTGTCTTCAGAAATTCTAAATTTATAACGTTCCAAAAGCAAACAGGATAGGATTTTATGGGTAACCATTGAATTCAGTAGGCTTTGGCAAATATTGGAATTGTTTCTGCAGCTTTACCGCAATATATACATTGGACTGCGGAATCCTTTTTATTAGTGCTTTCAAAAGGTATGAGCCTTATGTCCGCTCCCGTTTCTTCCTTAATCGAAATCTCACAGTTTTCGTCACCACACCACCCTGCATAAACAAAGCCTACTTGTTTCTGTATCATTTCCTTAAGTTGGTAAAAGGTGTTTGCATTCACCATGCTACTCCGAAGGGCATCGCTAGCCTTCTTGAAAAGACAAGTATGAACAAGATCCAATAATTCTGTCACGCTTTTAGCCAAACTGATCTCTGGAACTATCTGCTTCTCCAGAGTATCTCGTCTAACGACTTCAAGTTCACCTTTTGCTATCTCATTAGGTCCCATGTTAATTCTTATGGGCACACCTTTTTTCTCCCATTCATTATATTTCCATCCCGCTGTGAATTCATCCCGAGTATCCACATGCACCCTTATTCCTGCCTTCGTCAATTCTGAAGCGAGTTCATTCGACTTAGATATAACAGTCTGATTAGACTGGTCCTTCTTATAGATTGGAACCAAGACCACTTGAATAGGAGCAATCTTTGGAGGCAATACTAGGCCCCGATCATCTCCGTGTATCATAATAAAAGCCCCTATCAATCGCCAAGATATTCCCCACGAAGTTTGCCAAGCGAAATGTTCTTGGTTGTCGCTACCAAGAAACTTTATTTCAAATGGGATTGCAAAATTCTGGCCGAGATTATGGGATGTTGCCAATTGTAATGCTTTCCCATCGGGCATTATTCCTTCGAGCGTAGTAGTTGCGACCGCCCCGACAAATTTTTCCTTCCTTGTTTTAGTTCCCTTTAAAACAGGTATGGCCAAATAATCTGCCAAAACTCTCTCATATAGATCAAGTATAAATCTGACCTCATCTTCTGCCTCCCTGCTATTAGCATGAACTGTATGACCTTCCTGCCAAAGAAATTCAGAGTTTCGAACAAATGGCTTTGTGGATTTGATTTCAGCCCTCATTGCCGAATTCCAAAAATTAAGTTTCATGGGAAGGTCCTTATAACTTTCAACCCATTTAGAGAATAAATAATAGGCCATTGCTTCCGAAGTTGGACGCAAGGCAAGCTTTTCTTGAAGGGGATTATCTCCTGCTTTCGTTATCCAAAATACTTCTGAATTGAACCCTGAGAAGTGAACCTCTTCCTTTTTTAGCAAACTTTCAGGGATAACAGTTGGAAGGTATGCGTTTTGGTGACCTGAATCCCGTAGACGGCTGTCAACGATCTGTTTAATTGATTCCCAAATTGAATATCCATATGGCTTCAGCGCAATAAACCCTTTAGAGGGTCCGTAGTCAATAAGATCTGTTTTTAATAAAACTTGGCTATACCAATCGCTTAAATTGTCGACTTTCTTCACTGTAATTCCGTATTCTTTTTGAATCTTCAATTATGAAAGGCAGATCAGCATCGATTTATGAAGTTTTGGCGACCTATAAAGGCTCCCCTCTGCAGTAGACCTGCCCTGATATTCTACTGTGAAAATTCTTACATACATAACATTGAATAAATCCAACTTCAGTTTGCAATACGGGACAGTCTACTGCTTCGAGTTTCATACGCCTCAGCATACGCGGACTAACACCTTTCAATTTCAACTTTCCTTTATCGTCCATCATTCCGATACTCTTGAGTTCATTTTTTGAATCATCAGATAACTTCACCTGTTTTTCTACTTCTTTTACAGGAACCAGGAATTTAGTCTCAATCGTCGCTTCATCATTCATGCATACTTCCTTCGGTAATTTGATGATATAATGCTTTTCCTCCAAAGGCAAAGAACAATTATTTGTTTAAAAGAGTAATTCAATAATATTACAACATGGAAGCAGAGATCCCTTAATTATTATTCTTTCTAAACAAAGTTAATATATAGTAAAATTAGAGGTCTGAATAATATTCACAAGATGCTTGTCGTCTTTGACGTCGAAGGAGTTCTTCTGAACGCAGAGTATCTCCCAGCTCTGGCTCAGGTTATGGGCCCAGAAAAGGAGAAGGAGATTTGGGACATTACCAAACAGGGAATACGAGGCGAAATTAATTGGGAGGAAGGACTCATAAAGCGGGTTCATGCGTTAAGAGGGATTCGATATGATGATGCCAAGAAGATAGGCGAGAATCTGCAGATTATGCCTGGCGCAGTAGAATTATGTAAGGCCTTAAAGCGGTCTGGCTGGAAACTGATCGCGGTCTCCGGGGGGTTTACTATGATCACGGATAGATTGAAAGAAATGTTGGGTCTAGATAGAATATTTTCTAATGAACTCATATTTTATAATGGGCTCTTGCATGATGTTGTCGTCAGCGTTACTTCTAATAAAGCAGCTGCGATAAATGATGTGTTGCTAAAGTGGGGAGTTAGAAAGGAGGATACCGTTGTCGTCGTTGACGGGGCAAACGATCTGAAACTCTTTGACCTCGCAGGTTTCTCGGTGGGATTTTGCCCAGTAGATAAAATAAGAGAAAGTGCTGATGCGGTAATTGAGATTCGCGATTTATCGCTTCTATTAAATTTACTTGAAAAACGGTTCGGAAAGGCCGTTTTAGCTAATGTTTAGATTTCAGAGATTATCTAATTGTCGATTCAACGGCTGCAAATCATACCAATAGGCCTAGAAAGAGACGTAGCAAGAGGTGATGATATTGGCAGATTAATAATGCGTGCAATCAAGGCAAATCGAACATCGTTAAAGAATCATGACGTGGTAGTAGTCACTCAAAAAATTATTTCAAAATCTGAGGGACGCATCTTAGACCTTTCTAAAGTGAAACCGTCGAAGCGCGCTTTGGAATTGGCCAAACAGACAAAGAAGGACCCTAGAATTGTGGAATTAATTCTTAAGGAGTCGAGGAATTTGATAAGGTATTCAAAAAATTTGATAATCACCGAAACAAGGCACGGCTTTATTTGTGCAAACTCAGGAATAGATCAAAGTAATGTAGGTAGTCCTGAAGACGCTTTTGTATCATTGCTACCCGTTGATCCAGACCTCTCTGCGAAGCGAATAAGAGATGCAATCGGTAAGACGTTCGGCATGAATATTGCCGTTGTGGTGTCCGATACATTTGGACGGCCTTTTAGACTGGGACAGACCAACGTTGCAATTGGGGTGTCAGGTATAGATTCAATAAAGAGCTACATCGGCCGAACCGATATGTACGGCAATATGCTTCGGATTACGGAAATTGCAATCGCTGATGAACTAGCGTCAGCCGCAGAACTCGTAATGGGCAAGACTGAAAAGGTGCCTATTGCCGTTATAAGAGGCTATGAATTTTCTTCGACGGAGACCGGTTCCGCCCAGTCGCTAGTGAGGGACAGTGATCATGACCTTTTTCGGTAGAATATTCCCACGCTTGTCAGAATGTTTCTAAACATTTAATATCTTGAGAACTCAAAATTAGTTTATTCCTTGAGTGCCAAAAGTGACATTGCTCCGACAAAAACACTTGATGTAAGGGGGTTATATTGCCCTGAGCCAGTGTTCAGAACCAAAATAGAAATGGAGCGACTTGCCAAAGGGGAGATAATTAAAGTAATCGCGGATGATCCTGCTTCGGAAGAAGACATTTCAAGATGGGTTAACAGGAATGGTCACGAGTTGCTTTCAGTAAACCTGATCAAACCAGATCTGGAATTTATGATAAAAAAAGGAAAGTAAAAGTATGGCCACATTAGCTCAAGCAAAAGCTGCTGAACGTATTGGGAACACTCCACTCGTAGAACTTTCTTCTTTTTCAACCAAATATATAAAATTCTATGCCAAACTAGAATGGTACAACCCGTTTGGGTCAGTAAAGGATAGACCAGCGTATTGGATGATCAAGGACGGTGAAAGGAGAGGATTACTTAGAAAAGATTCTAGTATCATTATCGAGCCTAGTTCAGGCAATACTGGAATAGCCCTGGCAGGGATTGCCACTGCTCTAGGCTACCGGGTTGAGATAGTCATTCCTGAAAAAGTCAGTCAAGAAACCAAATCACTTTTGAGAAAACTGGGAGCCACTTTACATGAAACTACGGATGATCTTTGCCCAAGGGTAGGAGCAGGTACTGATCAGAGTATAGCTCTTGCGAGGGCCATCTCTAAGCCTAGGCCTGATCTGTATTACATGCCCAATCAATATGAAAACGATGCCAATTTCTTGTCTCATTATGAGACAACAGGGCCTGAGATATGGGAGCAAACCGACGGTAGTGTTACCCATTTTGTTACAGGGTGCGGAACAGGGGGAACAATCACTGGCACGGCGACATTTCTCAAGGAGAAAAATCCACATATACGCGTCATAGCGGTACAAGCACAAAGAAACCATTTGTTACAAGGTTTAAGGAATTTCGAAGAATCCGCTATGCCAGATCTCTTCCTTAGAAGAAAAGGTGTAGCTGATGAATGGTTTACGGCCACTAACGATGAATCATTTTTGAAGGTAAAAGAATTGGTCGAAAAAGAAAAGTTGTTTGTCGGGCCCTCCACCGGCGCTGTGATGTCAGCCATGATAAAGATTTCAACAGGGATGAAAGGCAGAGGTTCTATTGTAGGCATTTTTGCAGACGATGGTAGGAAATTTAAGACTCTTTATCAACAATTGAAATTGTTCGATGAGAGCCAGATTGCCAAAATATTGTCAGAGTCAGAACATCTTCCTTCACTGGCGATGGATGTCGATTAGTGTCGAAGAAAACGCCATAAGGAAAGGTGAACGGTGAATACTATAGTCCCGTTCCTCGGATCTCAACTAGCCACTTTTCGACGTCTAGCGCCGCCATGCAGCCAAATCCTCCAGCTGTGACGGCCTGACGGTATCTGTAATCGTGAACATCACCTGCTGCGAATACTCCATCAACACTTGTTCTAGTATTCTTAGTTAGCACGATGTAACCTCTCTCATCGAGCTCGAGTTGGCCCCTAAATATAGATGTGTTTGGCTCGTGGCCTATCGCAACAAAAAGGCCGCCGACAGCTATGCTCCTTTCCTCCCCAGTTCTAAGATTTTTCACCGAGATACTGTTGATCTTCTTATTGCCGCTGATATCGGATACCACATGATCCCAAACAAAATCAATCTTGGGGTTTTCAAAGGCTTTTTCTTGGAGAATCTTGCTTGCTCTCAGGAAATCCTTCCTATGTATTATTTTCACTGATTTTCCAAATTTTGTGAGGAAGGTTGCTTCTTCAATGGCGGTATCTCCCCCTCCTACGACCGCAATATCTTCTCCTTTGAAAAACGGTCCATCACATGTTGCGCAGTAAGATATGCCTTTTCCTGCAAACTCCTGCTCAGCCTTTAAGCCCAGCTTTCGCGGTGACGCACCAGTACATATTACAACTGACTCGGAACGAAACTCCTGGCCATGAGTCTTGATTCCGAAAGGCCTCTTCTTGAAATCGACCTCTACTACTTCATCATCTAAAAGTTTAGTCCCAAATCTTTCTGCCTGCTGGCGCATGTTCATCATTAATTCAGGGCCAAAGATTCCATTTGGAAATCCGGGATAATTTTCCACTTCACTTGTAGTCATTAGCTGTCCTCCGGGGAGAGATCCCGAGATTAGAAGGGTATTCAATTTAGCTCTAGAAGTATATACTCCTGCCGTATAACCTGCTGGTCCGGATCCTATGATTATCACTTCGTATCTGTCTGGTTTTTGGGAAGGGATGCTTTCGCTCCTGCGAGGATCAATGGACATAGATTTTTAGGATCTTAGGAGCACCGCCCTGTTAATAATTCGTTCGGAAGCGTTATTGTGCGCGATATTGGGGCGACGACTGGGGATGTCATACACAGTTGAAACGATAAAAAACCAATTAGTTCATATTGACAGAACAGCGTCTGCCTTGATTCAAGAGTCCCCAATGAGGCTAGGGAACGAGTCAAACATTATTTGAGGTTAACAGCAGGTTATATCAATTTTTGTTTTAGCGCAATCAGGTTAATTGTTCAATTGGCTTGGAATTGGAGAGCATTACCAAATGGGTGGAGAACCGACTGACGATTGCGAAATAATAATGGATAGACCATCGCTATGCCAAAGTACAAGGCCATTTACCGAATTAACGGAATGAGCTCTTATATTAGTCCTGCATCTACTTTCTTGCGTTTTTTACCTTAACCTTCGGAAATTCTGAGACCCCTTTTAGCTTGTCCATTACGATTTCTGCAACCTTCTTTCCAGATAGAAGCATAGAACCAAAAGTCGGTCCCATTCTAGGCAGACCAAATGTCTCTGTCACACACATCCCTGTCGCCACTAGTCCTGGAAATATTTCAGTGGTATTCTCGACTACTGCATCTTCTCCATCTACCCACATAGGGTCCATTCCTTTCCAATCAACTAGACCTCTCTGCATCAACCTTTTAACTGCAACGGAATCGTGTCCAGAAGCGTCAACTACGATTTTGCTTTCTAGTGCAACAGGGTCCACACATGTGATATTTCTTGGAAGTGCGGAAACGGGCATCCAATTTACAACAACACCAGCTACCTGCTTGTTCTTAAGAACCAAATCATCAAATTTTGTTAGTTGTAAGAAACGAACTCCTGCATCACACGTCGCTGCAATGAGCTTTGAACATGCCTCTGGACCCCAAGTTGCGTATAAGCCGCTAGTTATCTTCTTATAGCGAACTCCTAATTCTTCCCAAACCATTTGAGCCGGTGCTCTAACCGTAACAGGATTCATCATATAACCTCCAACCCAATAACCGCCACCAAGGTAGTTGTTCTGTTCAACCACCAATGTTCTTATCCCATTATTAGCTAGCTCTCTGGCAGCCGTCAAACCGGCTGGGCCAGCACCAATCACAATTACGTCCGACTGAGTATATTCCTGCAGTGTGTCATTAAACATTGAAGCTATTGTTCGCGTGATTTCGCTTTCGCTTGCTTCCGAAAATATCCTTGCCATACCAACAACCGTACTTTGTACATGTAAATATATTACTTACTCTCGTCTAACTACAAATTCTACAAATTCAATACTTACTTGCTAGGTCCTATTTTAAAGCCTCACTGCATATCTAATGACCATTGGTCTGCGAACTCGAAACTGGACCTGCACGGATCTTCGCATCTAGATTTTCCACTAGGTTTAATAATTCCACTTTATGGGAGTTAAGATATTCAAGGCCTCTGTCTCTCAGCCTTATTTGATACAGCCTAAGATCACGGTGATCGTCAAAAAATTGTTCGATCATAGCTGCCCCGTGTTTGTTCGGATTTATTAGTAATTCAAAATAATTGGTCGTCGTGTCCAAATCTCCTTTTTCAATCGCTGTCCGGGCATTCCCAAGTATTTCACTTATATCTCGCAACTGCTGGAGCGGCGCTGAAACGGTTTTAGTTCTATGTAGAAACCCTGTTCGTTTAGCACTTCCTACCCTTTCTGCGATAGTCTTCGCTAACTCGTAGTATTCTTCCTTTCTACCAAATGGATAATAACCATATCTTTGTTCCCTCCGTACTACTAACCCCTTCATCGCCAACCTAGAGAGAGCAAATTCAACTTCATCTTTATCCATAGAAGTAATCCAAACTATTTTTCCGGGATAATTGTAGCCTTGTCTAATAGCTTCTAGGACTACAACTTCGACAATACGCCTAAACCCTTCTTCGGCTCTCGCGTATTCAAAATCTCTATCACGAACGGCCTTTCTTGCGAAGGAGATATCGATTTCAATGGAACGTTTGAGGGCCTCCAATCCGTCCGAGACGTTTCCGCTGAGAACTAGATAACAAGCCAAATTATACCAAGCCATACCGTCGTTTGGATTAAAATCTATAGCATTTTCACAGGCTTGTATGGCTTTCTCATAATTTTTCAACCGATAGAACCCTAGTCCCTTTAGGTTCCAAGCTTCTGCATTGTTAATATCAATTTCAAGAGCTTTATCGTAACACGAAATGGCTGTGGTAAACTCGTCTAAATGAAAATGAGCATAACCTTTTTTTATCCACGCGTCAACGTAACTCGGGTCCAAACGTAAAGCCAAATCAAAATCTCGAATTGCATCTTCCATTTTGTCGTCAGACATATGCGAAATTCCTTTCTTGTATTGGTCAATCTTTTGAATGTCTCTAATATCTAGCTGCTCCTCCTCGCTAGAGCGAGCAGAGACTTCACTTTGGTCCTTATTAGGCGTCCTCCTCCGAAGGAAATTGCCCATTTAACTAAACTACTCCCTTCGTAGATAAATACATTTGGAAGTTATTTCCACATTCACAATATTATACCAGACATGTCGATTTTCGTTCCAAAAATAAGAAACGCTAGATCAATTAATACACTAATCGAAGATTGACCTCTGGCCCGACACTTGAAGCTGAATAAGAATAGATTGACATTTCCGAACTAGGTATGGTTGTGAGAAATATCATTAGAGTAGGGACGGCACCACATACTATGATTGTCAATATGATTAGCCAAACAGCAGTCATTTTCTCTACCATATTTTCAATTTTTATACATTACATATATAAATTTTAAAACTGGCCCTTGCTATTTAGGACAGTTATAATCGAAATCTGACCAGTTTGTAGTTCTTTTATATTATTAGAGTGATTAATAACAAAATTGAATAGGATTATAAATAAGCTGATTATTTTTTCTCCCAGGGATGAGGCTACTAGAGTATCAAGGAAAAGAGCTCTTTAAGGAATTTGGGATCCCTGTTCCCAAAGCCCGCTTGGTTTTTTCGCTAGAAGAAGCTCGTTCGCTTCTGGACAATGAACTTGCATTTCCAATAGTATTAAAATCACAAGTCCCCGTTGGAGGTAGAGGAAAGGCGGGCGCCATCAAGAAATGCCAAAATATGCAGGAAGTTGAAACTCAATTTATTGCTCTTCAAAACAAGAAAATTGCAGGAGAGTCCCCAAGAGGCATTTTGCTTGAAGAAGGCATGAACATTTCGAAAGAGTTGTATGTATCGTTGTTCCTCAATCGCAGTGCCAGGTGTTTTTCCCTGATCGCGTCGGCCGCAGGAGGAATGGACATAGAATCCGCAGAAAATCGATTTATTTGGGATATTACTCCCACAGATGATATTGAAGATATTGCCACAAAAATTGCCGGGTTGGCTGGTCTAGATAGCGGGAATCGTCAAAAATTTGTTGAATTTGTCCAGAGCCTTTATAGGCTACTTTCTGAGAAGGAAGCTGAATTAGTTGAAGTAAACCCAGCCGCCCTTTTAAATGACGGTTCAATTGTAGCCTTGGATTCTAAGGTGATCATTGATGATAACGCTTTGTTTCGTCACCCTGAATTGAGCAAATATGAAGAACCATCAGAGTTGGAATCCCTTGCTAAGAAGAATGGATTTTCATTTGTACAACTTCCTGGAAATATCGCAATTATTGGTAATGGTGCAGGATTGGTTATGTCGACGCTTGATATGGTTTCTGATGCAGGAGGGAATGCCGGTGCTTTCCTGGATTTTGGAGGCACTGCAACGTCGGAGACGATCTATCAAGCACTTACGGTTATTAGTAGAGTTAATACTGTTCAAGCAATTGTCGTTAATCTATTCGGAGGCATTGTCCGTACAGATCTTGTTGCTCAAGGTATTCGAAGGGCATATTCAAATAACCTGATAACGGTACCCTTATTCGCCAGAATTTCAGGAGCGGAATCCGATAAGGCAAAGGAAATACTCGTTGGCTCAAAGGCTCATTTGTTTGATAGAATCGAAGATGCAATCCGTGCTGCTGTGCAGGGAATAAAGTCTCAGGAACGAGAGGCAATGCTATGACCAGCCAAACATATGACTACGACTTGATGAAGATTCTTGTTGGAAACATCAGAGATTCAGACTATACTAGACAACCTGTCATAGTGCAAGGGGTGACAGGTAGTTTTGGATCTGTTCACACTAGGTTAATGCGAGCGTACGGTACCAATATTGTGGCTGGAGTAACGCCTGGAAAAGGGGGTCAAACATTCGACGGCGTTCCTATATATAATAACGTGAGTGAGGCAGTCTCAAATACTAATGCAAAAATATCTGTAGTATTTGTCCCTGCTGCTCACTTCCTGAGCGCGGCATTGGAATCCTTGGAAAGTGGAATCAAACTAATTGTAGCAATCCCGGAGCATGTACCTATAAGAGATTCTATGAAAGTAATCCAGTATGCTAAGGAAAGAGGAGCGAGAATTGTCGGTCCAAACACCCCGGGAATCATTGTTCCGGGAGCGATCAAACTAGGGATAATGCCCGCCGATCCTTATACTCCAGGTAAAACGATCGTTTTCTCAAGAAGTGGAACCCTTATGTATGAGGTAGCTTTCAATTTGTCAAAGAATGGTTTTGGACAGAAAATCTGCCTTGGAATAGGCGGCGATCCGATCAATGGTACCAGTCTAATTGAAGCAATTCAAATGGTAAAGATTGCTGATAGCAATGATCCCATAGTGATTGTAGGCGAAATTGGCGGAGACGCGGAAGAAAAATTTGTGAGCTTTCTAGAAGATAATGGCATAACAAGTCATATGGTTGCATATATAGCTGGTAGATCTGCTCCGAAGGAGAAGAAGATGGGTCATGCAGGGGCGATAGTGTACGGTAAGTACGGTTCAGCGGAATCCAAATTTGAAAACTTCAGCCGATTAGGCATTCCTGTGGCAAGAACACCTGCAGAGCTTCCTCTTCTCCTCAAAGATAGGTGAGCTTTAAGGATGCTAATGGTTTTTATACACAGAGAGCCGCTTCATAGCATTCGATCAGACATACATTCATATTTTTGTCATGGTCTCCCAGTAATTATAATTTCTAATTATGGAAACTGAGAGGAGATTCTGTGATCGCTGCATGTCTAAGTCTGATCATGTTTTGATCGTTGACGAAGATGCAATTATAACATACAAAAGGAAAACTGCCTACCGATGCATAAATTGCGGGCACAGATCGTACCGTAGATCTCTCCGTCCTAGCGCCGAGTCGGTGTATTGACTGCGTATTGCACCCACATCATCTGGCTAGCCTAGTTACGGAGCTCAAGAATGTATACACTAACAGAAGTGATTTTAAGGGTTCTCCTTATGAAATCTTGCCTTTGGATTGCTTATGCTTGGATATAAGGGACGACTTCCCCATCTCAAAGCTCAATGAATTTGCCGGCCATAATCCAATTTTCCATGGTTATAAAGAAATTAATATTCAGAACTGCAGGTGCAGGGTCTTTTCGTGTGAAGTCATAGACTACTGGTTAAGCAGTAAGAAATACGATGCTTGTTATCAACCTTTTTACCCCACGTGGCTGATCTCTTCGTTAATCATTTGTATTAGAGTAAAGTCATTGGGATTTAACGAAATAGTCGACATAGGATCAGGAGACGCACGAGTCCCGTATTGCGCAGCGATTGTCGGATTGCGCGGGATAAGCGTTGAATTGGATGCCAATCTTGTAGGCCTCCAACAGCGAATAATTAGCTCGACCGGAGTCGATTTCGAGATAGTAAGTGGCGATGCCTGCAAGGCCAAATTTGAAGGGATGAATCTATCAAAACCGATGTTCCTAATTTCGGGACTTCCAGAACAAGGAGAAGTTCTTGCCGAAGCAGTAATGAATAACCTGATTCACCATGAATTCTTGTCTTCCGATTCGGGTTTCGCCTTAATGGGCAGTCATACGATGAAACGGTTTTCAAGGGATCGTAGACTATACGGTTGGGGGAGCTTCATCGCGGAACACAAATTGAGCTTATTGGATTGTATTACATTGCCAACTATGTGGACTAATGATCAACCCTTTGATACGCCATTTGTCTTTTCGAAGCTGCCGTCGAAATACTAATTTTTACGAGAAAATACAAGTAATTTCAGAGCCTGAGCATTCTTCATGATTTTATAGCAGATCTTCATTTCTATGTCTATATTGGAAAGATATCTTCTTTATCTAAAAAACCAAAAGTTCCGACCTTCTGATGCGCGGCACTTACTGCTAGAGGCGAGGACTAGCATCCCAAAGACCGATAATATTATCATAAGGGATGTTAGAGTAGCACAGCGATTCATTGAATTTGACGTGAGTCTCTCTGGACAGGAATTGTTAGATCGAATCGTCCTAAATGCTCTTTCAACAATTGCCGAATTTGAGAGTTATGAAATAGTAAAGGAAGAAAACCTTTCCAAAGAAGAGGCAATTGATAGGGCACGAAATCTCTTTAACAGTGAGAAATTTTGGAAGTGCCATGAAGTGCTCGAATTTGTTTGGAAGCAGGCAAAAGGGGACGAGAAAAAGCTACTTAATGGAGTCATCTTAGTCGCCGCTGCCCTCGTTCATTTTCAAAAAGGTGAGAACGAAATCTGTATGAGTATATTGAAGAGGGCTGATGACAAAATAAAGTCAGGAAAAGAGGAGGAATATTACAGAATTAAGCTCGATTCACTCAAAGAAAATTTAAGGAAAATTATAGATACCGGAACTATCATTCCTCTAAAACTATGACATGGATTGTTGAAAATTCGCAAATCTCATCTGGTTAGTTCTCGAATCTCTAATAGGATCCAGTAATACTCCTCTGTGTATCAAAAGTTTTTACGCAATAGATAAAGGGGAGAACCAGTACATGATACAAGAAATGACAGTGGAACTTAAGGTGCATCCATCTTTCTTCAAAGAATTTGCAACTAAAACGTGGGTCTCCCCAAATGATATTATAAAAGAAATGATCGAAAATGCGTTTGACGAGGATGCAACGAAGGTACTAATAACTATTGTTAGTGACGGTACTATCGTGATTGAAGATGATGCCGGCATGGACGAAGATGGAATAGATAAGTTTCTAGTTCTAGGTTCTCCTCACAAGAAGAGTGAGTTTATCTCTCCAAGGTTGAAAAGAACCAGGACTGGTAGGTATGGTACTGGTCGTTTATCATTCTTGACGTCCTTCGATAGCATGAAAATGCGAACAAAGAGGGATGGTTTTAGAAAGTCAATAGTCATTGATTCTTCGTCACTTGATGATCTGTACAAGGGAAATTCGAGATTGAAAGAGCTTGACGAACCACTCCTCGTCCGCAATGGCACGGAATTGACTTTAAGCAAATCTAAGGTGAACATCGATCCAATTAAATTAGTCAAGGAAATCAGAAAGTTGCCCATTCTTCGCTATCCCCTATTTGAGGTATATTGGAAAAGTTCCAACGGCTTTAAGGAATGGGACCTGGCTGGCGCCCAGATGATCACCCCCCCTGATATTCAGGGTCACAGAATCCCAGTCAATATTGAGTCACCTCGTATCGTGGGGGAAATCATCATTGCTAAGCGACCTCTGTCAGAAGAAGAGAGAGGGATTGGAATCATGATACGAAATCACATAGTTACCCGTACTTCGTTTGATTTGGACTCAAGATTGAGCAGGATAACTGGATTGGTCAGATGTGATACTCTGACATCTCGTTTTGCAGATAAATCTGCATTGATTGAGGATGAGGAATATCAAGCATTTCACAGTACTATGAAACAGTTTATTCTAGAAACCGTACTCCCTAGCTTGTCCGAATATGAGGACGTCTTGATTACTAGAGAGGAATCAAAGATTTACAAGGAAATTGATAAAGCGTTAGGGCAAGCCTTGTTTGAAAACATAGAGGGGGAAGAGGAGATTGAAGGATTTCAGTTGGTCGACGTCAAAGAGGAGGCTAGAACTGGTGAAAGAATTTCTACAAGTAATGAAATTGGTTCGCCCAGTGAAAATGTCTATTCAACGGTTCAGCGTCAGTATCCTAATGAGAATCAAAAGGACGTGGATTCCGGTCTAGGTAGCAGTAGCTTTGACTCCGTTTCCGATCGAAGAGAGAAGTTCATGATTACCGATGTTAATTCCAAAAGCATAAGTGACAGTGAACGGAGCTTAGGAACATCTTCCAAGCTTGGCGTAAATTATGATTCGCTGCTTGAGACATCCCCTTCTGTTGAGGATAAATTTCAGCCATCAACTGGAATGTCCACAATAAAGAGGATCAGAAAACCCATCATTAGGAGAACATTCGCTCTAAAAAAAGTTGGCTACAAAGTAATTCCTTACGAAGATGAAAGCGATTCGAGATACAGCTTTAGAAGCGAGAGCGTCGTTTTCGTCAATAAGGCCAACTCAGCATATCGATCAGAGGCCAGAAGAGGCGATGAATTTCTTCTACGACACATAATCAGAATTGTTGCTGAGGCTCTTGCTGAAGCCAAACATCCCGAGGCAAAAGAGGCATTAGAGTTGCAAAATAGGCTGATCGCTGAAGCGATCAGAATTCACGACCATTCAGTTACCAAAAAGTAGCTATACAAGATACCTCGAACAACCCAATCCGATAGAAAGGACTAAATCTAACTACATTCGGATATAATGACGAAATAAATGGCGTTTCAATTTATGCCAGGGGCAACGGCTGTTGGGATATCATTCCCTGACGGTGTTACTTTAGCTGCTGAAAAACGTGTGTCGTACGGAAATTTTGTTATTAATAAACAAACAAGGAAAATATTTCCAGTCACAGAGAGTGTCGGAGCTGCATGCGCGGGCATGATAGCAGATATGCAGGTACTGGTCAGACAAGTTGAAGCATTGGCAAAAATTCGAAAGCTCGAAACAAGGAGGAATGTTGCGACTAATTCTATAGCAAAGTTGATGTCCGTCATAATGTTTGAACGCAGATTTTTCCCACTTCTAACACAAGTTATTGTAGGTGGAGTAGATACTAGATCACGAATCTATACGCTCGACCCTTTAGGCTCAGTTTTGCCAGATGATTATGCTGCAGTGGGAACGGGAGCAGAAATGGCATTAGGTGTTATTGACTCTGAATATAAGCCCGGTATTACAGCTGAACAGTCAAAGGATCTTGCATTGAAGGCTATTAGGTCTTCGGTGCAGAGAGATTCTGCAAGTGGCGACGGGATAGATTTGTTAGTAATTACCAAGGGTGGACATGCTCAAGAATCACTCAGCTTCGATAGGTAGATTACACCCGCACAAGATCGTTTGTGAGTTTTCGTCTGTCTGCATAGGCTTCCGTCAGTCTGAATGGAATTCTTCCTATATCACACTATATTCTTATGAGTAGTCAAAGAAATGAATAAATGACTAGCGTACCTTGTAATCGCTTAGTATATCCTTGTATATGGGATTTTTCTTCCCAATGTATCTGACATACTCCCCGTACGTCAAGTCTAAATGGCATTTGTCGCATCGCACAAAACTGAAATTATCAGATAGGTCTGCTACGCCATCGCAGTCCGGACACTTCACTTTCATAGTTATATAATCCCAGAGCCTCGCTAAAAA
>DASQUV010000062.1:0-9470 GCA_035641095.1 Nitrososphaeraceae archaeon | reverse complement strand
AGCTTTCTTTATTGCAGCAATCTTTTCTGCACGTTCTATGGCCTTCTGACTAATATCATATCCATATACATCAAATCCTTTCTCCTTCACATATTTTGCCACTGGAAGGCCAAGCTGGCCTAAACCTATGATAAGAACTTTTTCGAAGCGAGAATAATTCTCAGATCTTGAGCTTATCCGTGATCCCAAGTTAATAATTTCAAGATCCTCTTTAGGCGAAGCGAACCCACAAGTATTATTATCTAACAACCGAGCATTTTATGGTTTTATTGTTTAATATACAATAAGATAGTGAAAACTAGTAATATTTTAGTGGGGATAGGTACAGTGGTTTGTTACCCTGAATATTATTTACATTAAGAATTAAGGAACAAACCCTTTTCTTTAAGGCAATCAAGGAACGATTCTGATATTGGATCCAGCAGTTATTGCAGACCAGGATCAGGCCGGTCTCTATTCCGACTTCCTTTCAGAGGCATGCTCCCAATCCAAAGCTTTAGATAAAATGGTTAAAATATGATGAGAATTTCGTTAAACTATAGGCTATGGAAAATCGAACCGACCCTATCACTAGATATAAAGTTAACCAGCTAATTGATACCGGTGTAAGCATTACTTTAAATCTAACGGAAGACGTAGAGCTTGAGAAAGTGTCCCAGCAACAGCTGATATTGGATTCAATAGACAATCTCGTATCAGACAAGGATGTAAAGCAGCAAGTGAAGCCGTTTCTGGAAGCTATCTTGCGTGCTCAACCACAAACCGTCATAAATACATATTCCCAGGCAAATATACAGATCACTATGCCTAAAAGGAGATTCCAGAAAATTGGAATCCCGCAGGTCGGAGATATTCTTTCAATTGATATAAGAAAGGAATAACGAGTTTTGTCAGCTACCTATAACTGCATCGAATATTACGATCTGGTTAAATCAGACAGATTGTAAATATAAATCACCCCGAGTCTATAGCCACTTATATATTTGGGGATTGGAATAAATAGAGTTAACGAGCGAATATCCCCCATGCAGTGCGCAGTATACGATACATATGTTAAAAAGAAAGATGGAGACGTTATGCATTTTGATGTAGTAGTGGAGGCCAAGACTCCCCACGAAAAAGCTATTCAATATGGCAAGAAGTATCTAGAGAGTGTAGGCGAGGGGGAGCAACAGATGACTCAAGAGGAATGCCAATTCTGTCATATACAGCAAGCACCTCCTAGGATAGAGAGTGATATTCAAAGTAATGGATATTATATTCAAAAGATGGAAGGTTGTCCTGCATGACAAATTAAGTCGCTCTAGAAACACAACTCGAGTTCTCAAAATATCTGCAGGCGGGCTTGAATATTCCCATTTTTATCCCGATTTTTATTGAGAGATAGATATCATTGGAACTGACCAAGTCTGAGGAAAAAATTCTTGCTGGGAGTAAGGGAGAGATTTACGCGTCTGCATATAGAGTGCTGTTGGCGATAGGACAGGCAACTGAAGCTAAAAAATTGGTTCCTATTAAATGGGCTCATGTTTCCGGCGTGAATTATAATACTATTGGCGATGCTGGAGTTGATTTCTTACAAGAAATTTCAAATGTCGCTCGTTTCAGAGTAAGGACGACGATTAATCCTATGGGCTATGATAGAAGTAAATCAAACACACTCTCTGGGAATTTTTTGTCTAAGCAAATGCAGATTGTAGAAAGCTATAAAAAAATGGGAGCCATACAATCTTTTTCTTGTACTCCATATGAGATATTCCAAATTCCAAAAAGAGGCACGCCTGTGAGCTTCGCTGAGAGCAGCGCAGCTGTCTTTTCCAATTCTTTCTTGGGGTTGATGACTAATAGGGAAAGCGCTCTTAGCGCTTTAGCAAGTGCCATAACTGGAAAGTCCCCATATTCTGATCTTCGAATCGAGGAATCACGGACGCCTGGGATAGCAATGAAATGCAGCGGAATTGACATAACCACTGAAACCGATTACGGCCTACTTGGGTATGTAGCCGGAAAAATCGCAAAGGATAGCTGTATTGCTTTTTCAGGTTTCAATAGCGAAATGGATATGATGCCCGCAAAAGCTATCTCCGCAGGACTAGGAACATCAGGAGCCTGTGGAATGTTTACTTCAGGTGGCGGTGAGCAGTCTAGAGAATCAGTAGGAATAGACAAGGAAGAAATGTCTAAGGCCAAGAGTGAGTTGAACACTGATGAAGATGGTGACCTCATTTTATTCGGTAGCCCACAGCTGGGGCTAAGCGAGCTAGCATTTCTGCATGATCTTATCGGAGGAAGAAAATTTGATAAAAGGTGCATTATCTTTTGTTCTAGGTATGTCCACGATCTGGCCAAGAAAATTGGATTGGCCTCAGATATACAGTCATCAGGAGCAGAATTTATGTGCGACTCTTGCATGTGCCTCTCGCCATTAATAACCCGAGATAACACTGATTCCATCATTACCAACAGTGTAAAGGGAGCATATTATATGAAAAGCTCAAATCGTGTAGGTGTTGCACTGAAGGATATGAAGACGATTGTGAGAACCTATAGTTGATTGAATTATGGTTGCTATCAAGTGCAAGTGCATCGTGAAGGGTTTCGCTGCTGGCGAAGCTTTAGTATCTTGTACACCAATTAATTTTCTCACGATGATTGACCCTGGGAATGGGAAGGTCAGGGATTTAAGCCATCAACTCTACGGCAAAACATTGAAGGACAGGATATTTGTTTTTCCATATTCAGTAGGTAGCAGTGTGGGAGCCTATCTCTTGTACAGATTAAAAAAAAATTTATCTGCTCCATTGGCTATCATTTGCTCAAATAGAATGGATATAACAACGGCCTCCGGATGTGCGATATCAAATATACCGGCTGTTCAGCTAAAATACAAAAATATCCCAGAGGTTCTCAAGAACAGCCATGCATTAACCGTGGATGGGGAAAGAGAACGAATATGGATCTCCTAACTGATTATGATCAACTATGATTGTCAAATTCACTAACCCTTGCCAACTAGCATACAAACACTAATCATACTGTAAGGACTGAAGGCAAGGCACAAGGTACATAATCCTTTTATTAGTGTGTAGGAGTATCAATAGCTATTGGCTAGGTTTTGTCCCGAATGCGGTGGTGAAATGAAATTTGACAGTCCTAGCAAGAATTTTCTGTGTAAGGGTTGTGGTTTGTTTGTTTCCAGTGAAAAATTAGACGAACTTAGAGATAAAGCAGCTGAAAAATATTACGAGACTGGAGACGGTAGAAAACGGATTCACAACGACTATCTTGATTGGTGGCAAAGTTCTAAGAAAGATAAACAAAAACAGTTCTAAGAAAGATAAACAAATTCCGAATTAGAATCCAAAAAGACTTAAATAAGAAATATTATTCCTTGCCTATGCAGCTTATTAAGTAATGAAGGAAACATGTAACAAATGTAGCAGAAACCCGCCAGTCTACTTTAGAGACTATTCCGGGGAAAGGCTTTGCAAGAAATGTTTCCTGAGTTCTCTAGATCGGAAGGTCCAAAGGACGATAAACAAATTTTCAATGATCAAGTATGGAGATCATGTGGCTGTGGCTACGTCGGGCGGAAAAGATAGCTTAGTTTTGCTAAGCATTCTTAAATCCATAGTTGACGCTGCGAAAGGAATTACTATGAGTGCAATTACGATTGATGAGGGTATCTCTGGATACAGAGATGAATCTTTGAGGATAGTATCAGAGTTCTGTTCCAAATTAGAGATCCCACTTACTATTCTGTCGTACAATGAGCTTTTTGGAACTCGCATGGACGAAGCAATGAAGCTAAGACCATCGGCAAAATTAACATCCTGTTCAATCTGTGGCACGTTTCGTAGAAGGGCAATAGACATGGCAGCGGAAAAAGTAAGGGCAAATGTAGTTGCAACGGCGCACAACCTGGATGACGAGATACAAACATTTATGATTAATCTGCTTTCAGGAGATGTAAATCGAATAGGATGGAACCAAGCTTCTTCCACTTATAAAGAAGGCTATATGAAGAAGATTAAACCTCTTTCTGAGATATACGAGAGGGAAATCGTATTTTATGCGCTTCAAAAGGGAATCCCATTTCAGGGCGAAGAATGTCCTTATACGAATGAAAGCATAAGAGAAGAAATTCGACAATTTCTAAACGATTTGGAGAAAGCACATCCTGGAATTAAATACAATACGTACAAATCTACAATGGATATTTCAACTCTTGTTCGTAACCGTCGAGGTTCGGATATGGTAAGGGGGGCTTGCCAGAAATGTGGTCGGGATTGCACTGAGCAGATCTGTTCTGTATGTAAAATCCAAGAGATTCTTAAACCAGCTGACCCACCTGGTTAGAAAAATACAGGACACTAACATAAATATAATCAAATGTTGGATTACATATTTGGAGACAGGGAGGATCGGGGTGTTAGTCGTACCCCACACCAGAAACCGACTTCATGCTGGGATCAGAAACTGCTGGGTAAATCTACTGGCACAAGGTACCTGCTTGCCTAGCTGAAATGAAGTCATGCCGTGCTGGATGGTTATGAGCAGCATGTCATGCGAAGGCGTGGTCTTGACTGCGTATTGTCGAAATGGGTGAGGTCCGGGAGGGAGCAACCCTAAGATTGCATAGTCATGCTGGCACGTCTACGTGGCAGATCTCGCAGGGCTTGAGAGGGGGCTTTGGACCTTTAGTGGAACCAGCAGGCTGTCTCCAATGACACATTGATTGGTACCACTTATTTTCAGGCTTTCTCACTTCGTGAGTGTTGATCTATATTATTCATATTGGCAAATCGCTAGTGTTCAAGCAGAAAATTGCGCCATGCAGGGATGTAACCTATAGCCAATGGCTGAGACGAAAAATCTCCTCAACGGGTTCTTTCTTTAAGACCCTAATTAATGCTCTTGCCTGGGGCACAGAAAGCATAGGCTTCTTAAAATGATTGTCAGTGCCGATTCTCGGACATGCGACCTGTACAAAAGCATCAATATGTCTAAATATCTGCATTCTTTCTTCAGTTATTTCTGTTAGTCCAATCAACCTGACTTTCATGCCCACCTTCTCAAACTCTTTCTTTAGTTCCAATGCGCGAATCTTTGCAAACTGGCCGTCCTTTATACCAATAATAATGCCAATTGTTTGAGCGTCGACTGACTTGTAGATTGACAGAATCGCTTTTCTGTGCAATTCCTCAGCGACAGTATTTACTTCACTGTATTCCTGAAAGTAAGGATCAAGCATGAATGTTTGTTTCCCCGTCGACAATGCTACCCCTGCAGAATGGAATGTACTTTGACCTAAAAATACATAGCAATCTATTTTATCCATCTCACTGTGAGCAGGGTAAAACTCACAGCCAAAGACCTGTCCGTCGTTGAGCTGGCCTTTACCCCTTCCTATAGCCGCACTTATGCCAGCCTGTTCAAAGATTCGGCGAACGTTCTCAAGCTGAGGTAAATGTTGACTAATTGTCAATAGGGCTATCTTCCTATAATTTTTGTTTGCTAGTTCCATCGCCAATCGTTGTGCGACTTCGTCAAAGGTCACATCCTCATATGCATCTATCATGACGATTCCTCCTTCGAAACCATCCATTGAGATCGTATGCCCTATGTTAAAGAGAATTTCTGCCCCAAGCACATCGGCCGCATGGGTGTTAAGATCGCAAGAGCCCCAGCAAGTATCTCCTATAATGTAGGCTGGAATTCCGAATCGATCTGTGATAATATCTGCTGTCTCTTGAATTTTAGACATCAAACCATCAGGTCCATCTAACGCGACGGATTTTGGCTTTCTCTCTTCGATTATTCTTACTATTTTTTCATTGTCAATCGATATCATAACTATGCTCTATTTCCCACTGACTAATGCTAATTTCATTCAAATCTCTGGCAATAAAAATGCATACATCAAACCGTATTCCATACTCCGATTCGTCGTTCGCTTCAGCTCTTGTTACTAGTGATATCAAGATCAAGTAATACTCTGAAAGATGAATTTCTTTTATTGATGGATGAGTGACAATGGTTTCAAGATCCGTTCCTGCTTCTAAGCACTATTACTTTCTTATTGTCGTTTAGCTGGGATCCCTGCCAGTTGCTTGGAAAGTATATTTTATATTTTTCATCTGTTATAATATCAAATCCAGAATCCTTAAGAGCATGCGAAATCTCACTTTGATGTTCTGTATAATCTTTCATATTGGTTAGAATTTGTATCGTGCCTTCATCACGAAGCTTGTGTTTCATTAATGAAAGTAATGCCTTGAAAGAGATAGTTTGAGAGGGATCATTTGTCTGATCCAGAGTGTTCCTCGGCAAGATAATAATAAAATTATCCACTACCTTATTAACTACATTTGGGATTAGTTTTGGAGTACTACCCCAAAATGCTGAAGCATTGGGCGGATCCAACATTGCAAATCGATTTTTAGCTCTGAGAACTTCCTGCTGGTCCTCACTTATGCCAATAAAATATTCGGCCCAATTATCTATGGCAACTTGTTCAAGCATCTCCCCATTCATCATTGCTATCTGAACATTTACTTTTAGGAATAATTTCTTTGCATCGGAAATTGTCCTATTCAATTGAGTTGAGGGATTACCTTCATGAAAGAACTGATAAACTAAATTCCATCTTTGTCTAAATATGTCCGGGAATGTCTTACTACGCAGTAATTCTTTAAATAACTTTGTCTCTGCAAAATCTGCAAAGAAAGCGTCTGTCCGAGAGACGGCTTCAAACTTGGGCAGATACAATTCATCATAAAGACTTGTAACTCTATCCCAAGCCCGAATAGGATCTGAACTCATATATGTAACAGACAGGTCGGCCAACCAGAGTATTTCTGCAAGGAGATTAATCTTATCCGAATCATACCCTGCAGCTGATAAATCTTTCAAGAGATTTGAGACGGCGGTTTGTGCGTCTTTTGATGTAGAATATGGAAAATCAGTACGCCAAATAAGCGCCTCTACCACTAGACTCTCAATTGGCCTTTCGTATGCTGTTGCTTCTGTTTGCAAATACTCTGGATGGGTCTTCGAAAATTCGGCCGGGATCTTTTGCGAGTGTGAACGATCACGAACATACTCTTCAAATTCGATCGGATTCAACGTAAAATAGGCTTCGTCGATTCTAGTTCTCCTGAGTTCACTAATCGTCCTCGTTACTTTTGGTCCCTTGGCAGATACCGGTGCCCCATTATCATTGGCGCCTGTTGTAATAAATGCTGATTGGACCGGATCGTAGTCATGCAAAAGAGCTGCTACAAGCGTAACTTCGTAATCCTTTTCCTTAAATACAAATCCATGAAATTCTCTGGGTAACATTTGCAACACCATATTCGAGACCTCTAGACTATGGTGAAAATTGTGGTACTCTGTTGAGCCTTCGCCTAAACCTTGGTGGTCATAAGCGCTTTTCAAGAAAGTCATAAGCGTCCTTATTTTGCGAATGCTGTTGGGAGGAATACCGCGATTAGAAGCGACCTGAGTGATGGCGGCAATCAGTTCCTCATTCTTGGCATTAGCTAGATTCTTATTAATATCGTTGAGAAAGTTCTTTTTTGAACGTGGTAGATAACGACTAAGTTCCTCATAAATAATTCTGAGCGGCAAACTCTTATTTAGATAAATGCCAAGGCTTGTTAGCCAATAAGGATATTTTATTCTCGGTTTTTCTCGCTCAATTACTTCTTCGGAAGCGCTCACCAATGCTTTATTTAAGTCAGTTATCTTGGCTCTAACTTCCTGGCCCTCTAATGATTGGAATTCCCTGGAGTCAATATACCTTGATCTTTCTGTACTCATCACCAACCATTGAGGAACTTTTACCCTATATCTGAAGTACGCCCGTTTGCCTTGGTGTGAGGATATCGATGCAATTCTTTCTCTAACTGTAACGGCGACATTTCTACGTCCAGTCGAAAAGGGAAGTTCACTGTCTCGGACAACCTGAATTATTATTTCCCTGTCTTTAGATTGGAGGCCCAATAGGATATGCCAATATTTACCCTTATCAAGCCAACTCGGAGCCTTGGTTTCTTTATCCCAGAAGTCGATCGGCCCTAAGGGCAGGTATCCGCTTTCATACTGCTTGGTTTCTGGATTGTATGACCGATACTGATAATCTCCAATTTGAGGATCTAGTTGCTTCGCCTTATACCTAGCTGATAGTACTCTCTCAACCGATCTAGTTAATTCACGGTAACCCATGGCACCCCAAATAGTTCCTAGGGCGCTCATCAGCGTTAGTATTGCTGCAACGATATCAACCTGATTCGTGATAAAGTACGTTGGAGTTAGCGGTATCCCAAACCATCCTGTCGCGAGCAATCCGGTGAATGTAAGTGTGATGAAGAGCCATCTTGCTAGATCGTTATAATAAAGGCTAAACGGCCTAGGTTCTTCAACTGTATGACTCATCTTCCACTTACCATTCTCTTTACTTTTTACATTTAGAGTGCAACTGCAATAAACTTGCCTGAGATATGTGAGCCATATGTCAAGTGAATTCACTTTACATTTTTATTGAAATTTGTTCTTGTGATCTCAGCCCTCGTTTCGGCCCATTTTTCAGAATTGTGGACACGCCATTTCTCATAACAAACAACATCTTCCAGATTCAATCTCGGTAGCCAGCCTGAACGTTCCAAGTCAGGAGTTTCTTCGAATTCACTTACATAACCCAGACATAAATAAGCAACAGGCGAAACATGTTCAGGGATTTCAAGAATTTCTCGGATTTTAACATTCGAGACGATACTTACCCAGCCCATGCCCAATCCCTCGGCCCGAGCTGCTAGCCATAGATTTTGAATGGCACAACAGACACTGTATACTCCTGTCTCTGATACTGACGTTCTACCAAGTACAAAAGGTCCAAATCTCTCCGGATCATATGTAATACAAATGTTTATTGAAGATTCTAAAATTCCTTCTAGCTTCAATGAAGTGTATTTACGTTGCCTTACTTGGTCAGATTCGAGCATCCTAACTGATTTTTGAAATTCCTCTACAAATGATCGCTTTATCTTCTCCCTGATCTTCATGTCGCTGACTAGAATGAAGTCCCATGGCTGAGAGAATCCCACTGATGGGGCATGATGGGCAGCATTAAGAATTCTTGCCAAAATATTTCCTGGTATTTTCTTATTCAGAAACTTGGTTCGTACATCCCTGCGAGAAAAAATTGCTTTATATACCGCATCTTTTTCATACTGAACAAAGGAGTTCTGAGAAGTGCTCAATACGTTACGATCAATCTTAGCAACAACCAGCGAAATTTATACTATTAGTACCTGCATATCACTGCAACCTCAAAATGACATCCTATGCTTTCTGAGAACATATATTTAGGCCGACCATTGAAAACCACAAGGGGGCCGGTGGTCCAGCCTGGTTAAGATACCGCCTTGACATGGCGGGGGTCGTTGGTTCGAATCCGACCCGGCCCA
>DASQUV010000061.1:0-14936 GCA_035641095.1 Nitrososphaeraceae archaeon | reverse complement strand
TAGCATCTATAGATCTCAGCAGATCTATGGAAGAACTTCTTGAGGGAATAGCATTTGGAAAAGACAGAAGTGATTTAGTTATAGAGTATGCAAAAGCCAAACTAAAAGAAGCAATCATACTGCTTAAGGAAAATGAAATTGAGATAGGAAATCGGATAACACACGCAGTAAATGTTACTAAGAGCAGGCAGCAAGTGACGACAATTGGAACATGTCCTGTTTGTGGCAACGGTAACTTGAAAATTATAAGATCAGCTAGAACTAAGAAGAGGTTTGTCGGATGTTCTAATTACTTCTCTGGCGTGTGTACGGCAGCCGCTCCATTGCCACAGAATGGATCACTAAGGCCAACAAGGGAGACTTGCTCTTCCTGCCGGTGGCCAATGCTTGAGAACGCCTATCCACATGGGGCCAAATATCGATGGAAGTTTTGTATTAACGTGGATTGTCCATCTAAGAAAAAATAGTTCTATTCTTAATTATTACGGTGTTGAAATGTTTATCCTCTGTGACCGCCGAGTCAATAACAAGTTTATCCACTTTCCATTTTCCCCTTCTTTATTATTTTTATACTTTTTCACACTTATACCTGTCACCGAGCACGATTTCTTTGCATGAGAAGGTAGGGGCAATAATAAAGCAGAGTAAGCTTTTTCAACGAAACCATGACTTTGTAAGCCTGATCCATGCATTATATCTCTGCAGCTGCATAGTTCATTGGCAAAAAACAAAGGAGTTTATATCCTTTTAGTCTAAACCCTGCTAAATTGAAAACAAAAATATTCGTGAACTTACCGGTAAAAGATCTCAATAAATCGATAGCTTTCTTTACCAAGCTTGGTTTCACTTTTAATCCTCAGTTTACTGATGAAAACGCGACATGTATGATTGTTGGAGAAGACATATTCGTGATGCTATTGGTTGAGAAATTTTTCAAGGGCTTTACCAAAAAGGAGATCTGCAATACCTCGACAAGTACAGAGGCGATATTGGCATTATCTGTCGAATCAAGAGAACAAGTTGATCAGATGATGAATAAAGTAATCGATTCAGGAGGCAGTGAACACAGGGAAAAACAGGACCATGGATGGATGTACGCGCGTAGCTTTGAGGATGTTGACGAGCACCTATGGGAAGTATTCTTCATAGATGAAAGCGCGATGAAAAGTAGCCACGGTTGATTCTGTACAGATTAACCTCTGAACCTATCTGCCGCCGCTTTTAGCAGAGGTGTTATTAAATTCCTTGGTGTTAGGAATAATATCTATGACCACTTTTCGATGAATTCCTTGATTTACAGCTTCTGCTAAAAAAGCCAAATGATTGACGATCTTGGATAAGGAAACGTTACTATCTTGGCGAAGTCAGAAATTAGTATTTGTTATTTGCACTAGTTATCCATAAATTGCAAGGCAGTGAGTTAGATAAGGATGCCAGACTGCCCGATTTTACGTGCTAAACCACCTTTTATCAGGGTATTCTTAGAGCCACTGCGATTTCGCTTTCTAGAATAGGCCCG
The DNA here is from genome assembly GCA_035641095.1 of Nitrososphaeraceae archaeon. Lineage (GTDB taxonomy): Archaea > Thermoproteota > Nitrososphaeria > Nitrososphaerales > Nitrososphaeraceae > TH5896. The sequence goes on along the minus strand of DASQUV010000061.1, from coordinate 13,417 downwards.
CTTCTTATGACGGTTAGAGTTTCACCGCCATTATCCAAGCTTATGATCGTAGAATGAGAATATCTGTTCAAATCACCACCATCCAGTAAGGCGTCGAAGCTTGCCAGTGAGGCGGAATTGATTTGGGACGGACTATTTACCGATATTTGACCGGAAATATTAGCGCTAGTTCCAACCAAGTAGCGAGTGAATTTAAGGAGCTCAAGGGTACATGGATTGCCTGGTATTCTCACCGCCAGCGATGGTCTATTGCCAGTCAACCGGGGAGAGATCTTGCTATTAGAGAGGGGGCAAATAATTGTTAGCGGACCAGGCCAAAATGATCTAGCTAACCTCTCAACCTTTTCAGAGACCTCTACAATGTCTTTTAAATCGCTGAGACTGGCAGCAAGTACAGGCAATGCTTTCTCTGCCATCCTACGCTTTAAGAAAAATACTCGTTGTACTGCCTTATCATTAAAAGGATCGCAGCCGATTCCATAAACAGTGTCAGTGGGATAAACGATGATTCCCCCGTTCTTTACTATGTTTGCACAGCTCTCAATTGCCCTGTGTTCCCCACACCTGAATTTCAAGTATCCACCTGTAGTGTTGTTGTTGTCCATGGTTTCTAAAGACGGTATATAATAATTGGGCTATTTGTTGCCACTTCAGATAAATAATCTTTCTGCTTGACATTCCTTATCTACAGATATTTCTATACTATTCTTTATTTACGGATTCCTTGTTCACGTTTGTTCCATGCAAACATTAGAAAAATAAATGGTACCAACATGATTCCGGTAGCGATTAGCACTGGTTGTATGACTCTAAAATCAACTGATTGACCTAACGCCATCATATATGGAAAAGGGTAAAGACCTGACACGAAAAACCAGAAAGCAACGAACAGTAGAATGAACTTTAAATTTCTCTTTAGGAAGCTAGGAGGGAGAATCTTAATCTTGTTACATCTCACACATGTATTCCTTCCATATACTATGCATGATGAGCACACGTTCCTTTCACAATGTGGGCAGATTCTATCACCAAATCTAGAACCACAGATTGTGCAGGCTACCAAACTCTTCTAATGCATATAGCAAGATTAGCATATAATATATTTTGTCACTGGCGTGGAAAGAGGAGGGGCTCTGAGGTGAAAAAATGTCTGTTGGAGATAGATAAATAGATAAATATGCATACCATCTCCTGCATCAGAGTCTAGAGTATGGAAATTGAACACTGTGTATTTCCAGATGACCTAAGATATGACTTGGATAACCTAGTCTGGGCTAGGAAAGATGCAAACAATAATCTAGTTATTGGAATTACGTCAATATTGTCGGCCCTTGCAGGTAAAATTTCAACTGTAAAATTGAAGGATATCAACACGATGGTACCAATGGGAAAAAACGTAGGGTCGATCGAGAGTGGAAGGTACTTTGGCTCTGTTAGGGCTCCCATTGCTGGAAAGATTGTAGCTATTAACCATGAACTTGTAAGCAATCCCAAATTAGCCAACGATTCGCCTTACGAAAAGGGCTGGTTTATCACTCTCGCCCCAACCTCGGATAGTGACCTCGACCTGAAAGGCATGAAATCGTTACCTGACGACAGTGAGGAAATCAGATCATTGATCCGAGCATTGCGTGTCAAATGTTATAAGGCTCTACCTGATTTTGAAATGTTCGAAATAGGTATTGAGTGTGCGGCGACGCTATCGAAATTAGACGATCTGATATCAGAGATTGAAAGTGGACAAATCGTGCACCTTGTCTCGGACGATCCGATGGCCGATATAGAAATGACTAGATGGGCCGAACAGAACAGACAAAAACTGATAGAGACTAGAAAGGAAGAAAATTTATTGCATTTTCTAGTCCAGAAAATAAATTGAATAAGTCAGGGATGGACATACGAATGGTTGGAATTGCCCGACTGCATCTAATAGTCGTCACTACTCTTTCTCGATTGGGTTTGCAATCATGTTTCCCCACTCCGTCCACGAACCATCATAGTTCTTTACGTTTGGATAGCCCAGCAGGTACTTTAGGACAAACCATGTATGCGACGATCTTTCGCCAATTCTACAGTAGGCGATAATCTCTTTATCTGGGGTAATCCCTTTTGACTCGTACAGCTTCTTTAGCTCCTCTGAATTCTTGAATGTCCCATCACTATCATTTACTGCCTGCGCCCACGGAATGTTAACTGCTCCTGGAATGTGTCCTCCTCGTTGCGCATGTTCTGTAGGATACTCTGGCGGAGCCAGAACTTCTCCTGAAAATTCTTTTGGAGATCTGACGTCTACCATCTCAAGCCCGGGTATACTAACAGCGCGTTTGACTTCATCTAGAAATACCCTAATTTTACTATCTGGTTCACTGGCAGTAAAATTACCTTTAGAATGAGATGGAACATCTTTTGTTAACGGTCTATCTTCTTGCAACCACTTTTTTCTACCACCATTGATAAGTCTTATATCCTTGAAACCATAATATTTGAGGACCCAAAACGCGAAGGCGGCAAACCAATTATTAAAGTCTCCGTACAACAATAGAATGGTATCATTATTTATCCCTGCGTTTTGAAGAAGACTCTGACATGCTTCCTTGGTAAGTACATTACGTGTAAGTGGATCATTAATGTCATTCTTCCAATCAAATAATACGGAGCCAGGTATGTGTCCCAATTCATAGTTTGCTTTTGGGTCGTAGTCCACCTCTGCTATTCTAACCTTAGGATCCTGGAGGTGGTCTTCAGCCCATTGTGTGTCCACAAGTACTTCTGGATGAACGTAACTCATTTTTCCTAAGAAGTATACCTTCTCGTGATATATTAGTTTAATACCTATGGCAAGGGGATGATGTAATCCTTAGTCGTATATTTTTCAATCGGCGCAATAGCTGACGATACTAATACAAGTATGTAGAAACAGTTACAGGGAAGGAAGTAAGAGTCACAGACCCCTTATCGTTTGTTCTTCTCCTTCCGCTGCTTGGATATCCTATAGGCCTTTTGCGTTTAGTAAGGGCTTATTCGCTCCATCGGGATTTCCTGTGAAATATCCTTGACCCTCTCCACTGCAGCCAGCTAACGGCTTTACCCCACTTTCAGCAAGAGCTGCTTTGACCTGTGCCGGTGTAGCCCCAGGATGCGACGATTCATACAATGCTATACCTCCTGTCACATGAGGTGAAGCCATACTCGTTCCGCTTTGTTGCGCGTATTTTCCGTCACTATACGTTGACATGATGCCGACGCCAGGTGCCACTACATCTACGGAATCTCCGTAGTTACTAAACGACGCAAAGGTGTCATCATTTCCATATTTGGTAGGTGATCCCTGTCCACCGCATTTTCCGTCGCTATCGGCCATAGCAGATACGGCTATTACGTTTGGATTCCTGGCAGGAGAGAATGAACTCGCATCCTTGTGTGCGTTACCAGCTGCAACAACGAAAACCACGCCTGCCTGTACCGAATTATTGATGGCTGCATCCAATGCTGGTGAATTGCATTCACAGCCAAAGCTTAGGTTTACCACATCTATCTCGTTTGCATGAGCAGTAACATAATCAATGCCCGCAATAATGTCTGATATAGAACCAGTACCGCTACCATCAAGAACCTTGATCGACCAGAGACGTGCTCCTGGAGCTATCCCAACAACCCCTGCAGTGTTATCTTTGGCTGCAGCTATCCCAGCCACGTGAGTCCCATGGCCGTTGTCGTCTTCCGCTGAGGAAGTGCCCGGAACAAACGTTTTCTCGTGATAAACGTTCAAGTCAGGATGGGTAAGGTCTATTCCCGTATCAAGTATTGCAATGTCTGCGTCAACGGCTCCGCTCCCATCTCCAGAAGCGGTGGGGCTTAGATCGCCATCTACTCTGTCCACTCCAATTGGAACTTTCTGGGCAAAGGCATGGACTCTCTGGTCAGGTTCGACGAATGCTACACGAGGATCTTGCCTTAATTCGGAGACTATCCCACCACTAATATTTTCTGATGTCTTTATCACGTACCCATCGAGGGCATGTTCGTAGATATTGAGAATCTCGGCTCCTTTAGTTCTTGATTCTTCAGCCATTGCTCTTACTTCGTCTGCGCTCATTCTGGCGGGATCTGAACCACTAGTCGCGGTAACCTCTGGTTTAAGTACAACTATATATTGTCCTCTTATTGGTTCCCTGGCTGCCTTGATCAGTTCATAACGATCGTTTTGACTTCCCAAGATGACCTCTTCTACTGGACTGAGTTTATTTTTCAGTTCTGAAGCATTCGTTTGGTTGTTGTTTGATGTAAAGGGCTTTTGAGCGTTAGACGCGTTAATGTCCATAACTACTGTAGCGTTATTGCCACTTAGACCATAGCTGTCAACTGCTTTATACGTGAAGTTATCTAGTCCAATGTAACCTTCGAAAGGAGTGTATCTCACGCTGGCAGAATTTGTCCCAATAGTTAGATTTCCGTGGTCAGGAAGGTTAGTTATATAATATGTTAGATGGTCGATTAAGTCTGCGTCACTAGCATTCAGGGTGATTTCAAAGGAAGCAGCAGCGGAGACCATGGCGTGGATATCGGAGACCACCGGTGCGCTGTGGATGCTTGATTCATCGGTGTTTGTACCGTTGTTGGAATGCGGGATGGGCGATTGAGAATCTCTGATAAACGGAATGCCTTCCCTGCTGATCCCAGGGGCAATTGTAGGTTTTACATTATTTTCGATATTGACAGTCAGCTCATTTAATGCAACATCTTCATTATTTTCAGAGTCTCCGTAGAACGTGATCCTTAAGTATCTTCCATCCTGAGGAGGGAAGTTGTAGTGCTCCTGGGAATCAGTTGTCCCGCTACTCGAACTCCTCAAGACATCCTCAAAATCCGTTCCATCCTTAGACACCGACAGTACAAAGTTATTAGCTTTCTCGTCTCCTTCTGACCAACTCGCGTCGACTGAACAGATCTTCTTTACTTCGCCTAGGTCTAACTGTAAAAATGACCCCAAGTCTGCTGCTGACCATTCCGTTTCAAGGTCGCCATCCAATACATTCATTGCTTCTTTCTCTCCGTTTTCATCTTCACCCCCATCGCTATCATCTTCGCTGGAGGAAACGGTTTGAATCGGCGCCTGCGAACAGGAAGTACTTGTTGTAGAGTTTAGAATCGCCAGTTGGGAATTAAGACCCTGATCTAGAGCCTTATCTTCAATACTTGGCGATGATGACGATGACCTAGTCAATTCTTCTTCTCCATCCTCATCTCCATCCTCATCTCCATCATCTCCCTCAGCTGCCCTGACGAACATTATGGAAGGAATTTGCGAGGTCATAGTTGAAGTTAGAATTAGCAGGACTATCGTAATGTAAATTGGAAGTTTGGTACTAGCCAGATTTTGCCTAATGTGAAATTTCACCGCATTCTTCACTTCCTTAATATTGTAGGATTCCTATCCCCTGAATTCGCGACATTTCCTTCTAAAGTATGAGAAGCAAACAAATGATTCGGAAATTTTCCGTCGAAGTAGGTAATATGGCAACTAGATCTTGTCATTTCATGCTCTTCGATGATAACTTAGTATTTATGCCGAGTCCAATTTTCTACGCTAAAGAATGCATGTGCTAAACTGAACTAAACAAGTGCAATAACTTTGTTAGCTCACATTCCTAATTCCAAAAAAGGGATCTTCGCATTATAGATAAGGTGCTTACTCAAGGGGAGGAGCAAGCGTCATAGTTTGATCAGGTTCAACGCTATTTACTCGCGGGTCAGTTACAAGCGAATACATGATTTCAGTCTTCTTATCAGAAGGTATCTGTACAGAAAAACCATTTATAGAATGACTATAAACATGGGTTACATCTGCGCCTTTCTGCTCCACCGATTTTATGATATTGTCCAGATCAGCGGAAGAACTTTGGTTTTTCAACGTAACTATGTAGGTCTCAGCCTCAATTGTGTCCTGCAAATTTTGGTTTCCAGACGTTCCATTAGAGGCCGGGGATGAAAAATCCTTCTGCGCATCTACACTCTCCAGTACAAAAGTAGATTGCAATATAAGGGCTGCACTAAAAATCGCAGTTGTAGCAAGAATGATTGCAACCATATCATAACCTTGAGGACTTAAATTCACGCTATTCTATTGAGTTCATCGTAATATTTATCAATTTCCGCGTAAAAGTTCTCGTAAATTTATAAACATCGGACAATTGCCTGAATCTCTGAACTTCCAAAACGAAGTGATACATAGTAAACAATTATCTTAAATGTCCATATGGCGATCAGATCTGTGAGGGGCAAGTCTATGTCAAGAGCTTGGCAACGAAGGGATATGGGATTGACACTACGGATAATAGTGAGTTTCATTATACTCACGGTCCTCTATCTTGTTTTTCTTAGTGTATTGGTATACCTAGGGGTAGGCTTTGTTCCCATTACAATAGTGGCGTCCGCACTGATTATAGCACAATGGTACTTTTCGGACAAGATTGTTCTATGGAGCTCTGGTGCAAAGGTGGTAACTAGAGAGCAATTTCCAGAGTTGCATGAATTGGTGGAAAGAATAGTTGCAAGAAACAATCTTCCGAAACCAAAGATTGCCGTAATAAATTCGGCAATCCCCAATGCTTTCGCTACGGGAAAAAGTCAAAAAAGCTCAGTAGTTGCAGTTACTTCGGGATTGATGGATATCCTAAACAGTGAAGAGCTAGAAGGTGTCGTAGGCCACGAGCTGACACATATTAGGAACAGAGACGTTTTGGTGATAACGCTAGCCAGTCTCTTCTCGACTGTAGCGTGGTATTTGATGCAGTTTGGTTTCTATGGAGGTCTTTATGGCGGATATAGCGGAGGCAGAGGTCGCGGCGGTGGCGGTGGAGCAATCTTGATCATGTTAGCAGTAGCAGTCGTTACCTGGCTTGTCAGCTTTCTGGTGATCCGTGCAATCTCCAGGTACAGAGAGTTCGCAGCTGATAGAGGATCGGCGCAGATGACAGGGAAGCCGGTACAGTTAGCAAACGCACTTATGAAAATAAGCGGTACGATGCAGCGTGTGCCAAACAGAGACCTACGTAAGGTGGAAGGACTAAACGCTTTTTTCATAGTCCCAGTACATTCTGGGCGTCAGACAATAGCTAATCTCTTTTCCACACATCCTCCTGTTCAGATGCGGGTTCAAAAACTTCTAGAGATGGAGGCATCGATGGCGTGATAGATTCCTTACTCAGAAAACTCAGAAAGGGCGGTTTAGATAGGAAAAGCAGCAATGATCGTGAGGAAGGGATATTCTCACTTGCATCCGCGTATATTACACTTGAGATTAAATTAGGGTTGACAAGCACTAATAGGTGTGGAATCTGCATCAAAAATGTTAACGGAACGTACTTTTCAGATACAGTCAGTGAAGTGCAAGAATTTTTAAAGATTAGTAGCAACGAATTTCAAACTGAATATGTTGTGGTTAATGACAAATACGGTTATCTATGGATCATGTTGAAAGGGATGAGTGTTGAAGATATTTTGGTGGCGTCAAACGGAATTGCAGACGTCATCATAGATCGAGGATTCAAGGATCAGATGTTGGCAGCGGCATTTGAATTCAGAAAAGTCGTTACTCCCAGCTCCAATTTAGACCGCACTCAACTTGAACCACAATTTTTGATCTTTAATTACAAGCGAGGGAAGTTTTACCCCTTTGTTCCCTTGGGCGCTCAAGAAAAGAGGCGTAATGATTATGAACTGACACTAATGTCTATTATCTCAAAGGAAGTCCCTTGGGAAGCTGACATGAACGTTTGGTATCCTATGTGGGAGATGCCTTTTGACAAATTGAGGATTTAACCATCGCCGAAGCACTAGTCAAGCCCGGGAATAATTCCCTCACCATGGAAGATTTTACTTGCTTCTTCAATTGTTAAATCGGTGCCCGGCAGAATGATGTCAGAACTCACTATCAATTTTGGATCGAGTAACTTTCCTCTTTTAGTAATAATCTCTTCGAGCTGTTCAATCTTCATTCTGAATTTCTCGTCTGTCAAATCTTCCTTTTCAAATCCTTGTACGATTGAATTATCAATGGTATTTAATTTTCTTAAAGTTTCTGAATCAACTGAGAATTGTCCGTGGCCCAGAATTCTAATGACCTTCTTATTTATTCCCCTTGTAGTTGTCCGTTTCTTGGAGGAACTTCTGAGAGGTCTCGAACGGCTCTTAGCCTTGGGCAAGACACTTTTCCTTGAAGCTCGCATTCTAGGCGAAAGTTTTGTTGTTGATCTCGCTCTACCAGTCTTCTGTGTTCTTTGTTTTGTTCCCGTAGCTCGGGAGAGCGAAGATTTTTTCCTTGTGCTCTTGCCAACTCCCTTGACTAGAGAATGTTTCTTTGATGAAGAGCCGCTTGTATTAGACCTCGATTTTCTGCTCTTTCTGCTACCTGATCTAGAAGAGGAAATATTGCTTTGTTTTTCTTTATTACGTCTCATGAACTTGCTTCCTGTTCCTGTTCAACGATCTGCTTCTTCTTTCGGAGTCTTTCAGCCTTCAGTTTTGCCAATTCTTCCTCTACGGATTTATTAGCTGTAATCTGTTCAAGCTCACTTTCGATTTCGTCTTTATTAGAAGTATAGTCTACTAACACGCCTGAATCTATCATCTCATCCAATGCTTGCGCCTTTGACTTCATTCTTTCAGACTTCTCCTCTGCTCTGTTCATAGCTATGCCAACATCGGTCATCTCTTCAGATATCCCTGTGATACTCTCTTTAATTCTGACTTGTGCCTCTGCTGAAGAATATTGAGCCTTAATCACCTCTTTTTTGGACTTAAACTCCTCTACCTTGGCGGTTAGTCTCTTCTCTGTTTGTTCTAATTTCTCCTGTTCAGCCTGCATCTCTGCAATCTGCCTGTCCAAACCCTGCATTTGAATTAGATTTGCATTCTTTCTCTGAAGAGCAAGCTTGGCAAGATCTTCTCTATCAGAATCAAGTGAACGCCTTGCTTGTTCGTCAAGTGTTCTTATATTGTCCCACAGGCGAGCCTTTTGCATTTCCAGTCGTTTCTTTGATGTAACAACCTCCGCCATGTCCCGCCGTAGTCGATTGACAAGCTCTCTTTGTCTCTCGTAAGAATAGTCAAGGGCCTGTCGGGGATCTTCATATTTTTCAACCAGGTAATTTACTTTCTGCTTGATAACTGTCGAAATCCTACTAAGTAATCCCAATTGCTTTCTAGCAACTATTTGAACAAAAATAATTATTAAATGTGACTAATCTCGCATGCGAGAATGCAGTTCGTCATCTATAGTCATAACCGAATCTCCTTCTCTCATGTTCGTCTGGGGGACCTTCGTCTTCTTTCTTTTTAAAGTAGCCCCACCATAACAGAAAGCCGCCACCAACTAACATCGCAATTACAAACTTTTCATTGTTGAGGTTAGGGCTATAGTACCTAGCAAATGCCGATTCAAATGGCGGATTCACTGATTCAGGTGCGTAAGTAACAAGCACTCCATTCCGAATAGCTATAATCATTGCCATAACGATAAAGAGCACTCCCATAGCAGACATCCAATTTCTGCCGCGATTATTATTTTCTCTTTTAGTAAAGATCATTTCTAATGGAATCTAGGTCACTATCAATCCCGGATGTTTAATTTTATTCCTTTTCGAAGCATTTAGCAACATAGGAGTTAATATTTCCGCTTGGTAGCTCAACGACAATGGCCCCAGATAGATTGGCCGAAGTCCGTTAATCTCAGATATTAACGAATTAATCGTTGATACATTATTCTGGTCGTCACCGCATACGAAAGTATCACCTGTCAGATTCTGTTTGACGTCCTTTAACTTAACTTCTGAAATCGTATGAAATGCCGAGACAATTCTTCCCCTAGGCCGAATGTACTCAGATACTAACTCAGCGGCCGATTTCACTCCCTCCTCTAAAGGCAAGTATGTGAACCCCTTATCCTCTTTTCGCATAGGAATTATGGGTGTTACTATGACGCAATTGGGGCTAATTCTCTCCGAGATGCCCGTACAAGTGCTTTCTGTTGATTCATAAGGGATAGACAAAATGACCAAATCGCAGATTTCAGATAGTCGGACATTTTCCTCACCGCTGATATTTCCAGTCATATTGCTTCCGTAGATCTCCCTAGCCGAAATCATATAATTTTTTGCGGCTTCACCGGCTCTAGTTGCATCCCGGGAGCCAATAAAAATATCGTGCTTCAAGCACCAACGTAGTGCAAACCCTTCTCCCATTCCTCCCGTTCCGCCGACAATACCGATCCTCATCCTATGCAGATCCAACAGGCTCAAGTATGAAAACATTTTCTGGGCTTTTTGTAGCTAGTTTTATCATAGCCTGTTATTGTGCTTAACAATGCATTTTAATAGGTAAGGGTTGACTACGATCCTGAAGATTTAGGTTGCCGTTGACGATTATGATGCGACATGGACAAGCAGAGAATAATGTAAATAAGATTTTGGTAGGCAGGCACGTTGAAGCACATCTTACAGAGTATGGAAAACGTCAAGTTGCAGACACAGCCATGTATTTGAAGGAAATACCGATAACCCGGATACTTGTTAGCCCTGTGATAAGAACGATTGAAACTGCGAAAATAGTATGTGAGATATTAGACAGCACTTATGAGGTCGATGAACGGCTTTATGAGATAGAGCTAGGAAAACTAGTTGGCATGAATTATGAAGAGATTGTTCAAAAACATGGCAATCTTTTCTTAAAGTTTTATTCTGGAAACGATCCGACTTTAATTAGCTACGGTGTAGAGTCGTTTACCTCAGTAAAAAATCGTATAAGCAGTCTGCTCGAAGAACTTGGACACAAATGCGAGGATGAAAATGTGCTTCTAATAACTCATCTTGATCCAATTAAAGCCGCTATTTCTATTCTTCTCGATCTCAATCCAAAGTCACTGTACAGGTGGCATATACGCAACGCGTCACTAACAATACTGAGGCAAGAGAGCCAAATTTATTCACTTTCGGCAGTAAATTTGATGAGTATCAATAGATATTTCGAAGAATAGTATGTTGATCTCGAAGATCTTACTGTCATATAATAATCATATTTAACATCATTCTCATCATCATTTTCACCCTACCTGTCACCGAGCTTGCTACAATTCGGCTAACTTCTGATGTCAAGAGAATGTCAACCCGATATCGACGGACAATAAATTAAATAGTTTGAGACCGTACTAAACTACATCTCACATGGATGTATTCCATAGGGCTAAGCCAGACATATCGGGGAGTTATTACGATTCTATTCTACTGAAACTTTTCCTTGTCTGTTTGCCGGTCATTATCCTTGGCTTTGTCTCTAGTAACGCCGCATTTTCTCATTTAGAACACCTTCCTCATTATAATGGAGGATTCTCGGGGGTTGGTAAATATTATATATTTCAAGGTATGGAGCCTGACTATCCACGCCCCTTGGAGCCGTCGGGAATTGTTTTCAGCATTCAAGACAACAAAGGAAACGACATGAATAATATTGTGGCTATGGTTGAAATCTATGATGAGAAGTCTGGCGACCGTATAGCAGTATTTCCATGGACTAAACACACAATTGGGGATTTCAGGCTCTATTATACATTTCCACGAATCGGCAATTATATACTGGTCATAAGTGTACTCAACGATTCTCCTGATAGCAACACCAGGATCGGCCTTTCAGGTCCGCCGAGGAGTACCCTTTTGGACAGATCTGATTGTGGCTGTGAACGCGGTTTGATGAATATTTCTGTAACTAATAATTTTGGTACGGTCTATTACAGTTCAATTTTCACCGGGATTTTTATGGGCATTGCAGTATTAGGGGCGGTCCTTGGCGCTATCTTTCTCAAGAGGAGAAAGTCAATCATGTCTGCAGATATCAGGGATAGACAAGTCTTGAAGTATTGTATATTGTTCCTGGCGATGGCCTCGGGTTTTGTTCATATAGCTGTCTTTCCTGGACACGCTTCTTTAAGAATTGAATATAGTATCTTCCTCTTTACGGCAGGAGCGGCCCAATTCACGTATGGGATCGTCTACGTATTGATTTCCTCAAACAACTCCAAAATCTCAAATGATCTAGCCTCTGTGAGAAATCAGTATCGGAAAACTGCGGTATTGAATATGTTTGGACTAATCGGCAGCTCGATATTACTTGGCCTATATCTTTATTCTGTGATCTTGCCTCCCCCGTTATCTCCTAACAATGTTGCCGAGCAGGTAGAGGTGGGTGGCATACTTGCTAAATCGACTGAGGCTATATTGGTAGGAGGTGTTGTGTACTTGATGATATGGGAACGTCGACGATTTAGCTCTGAGCTAATCCGTTACCAGCAGCAGCAGCAATCGGGAAGTCAATTATGATGAAATCTGGTATCAATTTGTAGAAATTACGCCCTCGGACTGCATTAGAAACCTTAAATTAGAAGGACAGGACTAATGAGCTAACGAGTGAATCTGAAATGGTATCTAGATTAGCGATATCTTGGACCATGATAGGATGCCTAACTGTTATAGGTTATATGTCGATATTCGGTAATAATTTCATTAATGTTTCTGCCCAGGAAGCCGAGGAGCTTATTGTAAGAAGGGTGGCGATATGGGATCTTTTCTATCAGGGTATGGTAGCCGCTTTTGTGGTGGGAGCGCTGGTACAGGGCACACTAATTTACATCTACTGGCGATTTAGAGAATCAAATCCCAGAAATAAGCCTCGAACTGAAAAGAAGGAGGCGTAGTAGGTATGGGTCATGCTACTTTAGAGTGGATCTATGTTGGTGCTGTTATAGCTATTCTATGTTGGGTAGGTGCATCTGCTTGGAATGTAGAGCATGAAATTGAAGCTGCTCCCCCAGATGCAGAGACTATAAAGGTTGTCGGACAGCAATGGTTTTGGACTTTCGAGCATGAGGATGGCACAAAAGAGGTGGGGGAATTACATGTTAAACAGAATGTCCCATATAGATTCGAAATAACCTCTCAAGATGTTATACACGATTTCAATGTGCCCGATTTCGTTATATTAATGGACGCGGTACCAGGGCGTATAAATACACTTTGGAATGTGTTTGATGTTCCAGGGGAATATTTGATCCAATGTAGGGAGTATTGTGGATTGCTTCACTATAATATGAGAGCTAAACTGTTTGTTGAACCAGCCTCTGCTGAATCCCCCGAGTCCCCAGAACCAACGACTTCTGCTCCTGGAGCCACTCCACTCACTACGCCTCAAGCTCCCTCGACTAACCAGACAAATCAAACTGGCTCACCGGCCGGCGCCAATGGATCCGCGGCGGCACCTGCGACCGGAGGGGGAGCCGGAGCGCCTGCAGCTGCAGGTGCATCTCTTACCATTCCCGAAGGTGCATCAGTACAAGGTAACCCAGCCTATGAACCAGATCCCTTGACCGTCT
>DASQUV010000060.1:0-11489 GCA_035641095.1 Nitrososphaeraceae archaeon | reverse complement strand
TTAATCATGTCACAAAGTCTAGTTCCAATAATAAATAAAGGTTCATTCACTTACTATGGTGACGATAAATATCGCTCTTTCTTAACGTACCAAATATGCGAGTCCATGTATCGCCGATAGAAGCACAGCTTGATCTGGCTAAATGATCACATGAATGGTATTTAGATGAGGTAACATAATCAGTAAAATCGTATCCATGACGATAATTTAGGGAGTCGCTTCTTATTTTAGTCTTAAAAATGCCACGGATTATTTCCTTAACGACCTCCTTCAAGCCAGATCTGGCACCGAAGGCACCATTCTTATTGATCAACCAAAACATTTGAGTCGAATCGTAATCCTCTGGAAAGATAGTCTTCTTTATATTAATGGCCTCAGGTGAATTATAATGACCTCCCAAACGTATCCACCCTCCTGACAATCTTCTAGCCCAAATAGCAAATTGCGTACATGATGAGCACCTGTCATCGTATATCAGTAACGGCCTCAAAAAAGCTGACTCAGTGGGTTTCGGCAATACATGTTGATATTACCTTCGCAAATATAAGACTTCTCGATCGTCCTTCTAAATTTTGCTAGAGTTCTATAATTCCACGAGATGCACGCATTGTGAAAATCCTATACTAGTCGAATAATACATGTTCATAAATATGGATAAATACATAGCCTGTCCATAGCTAATGGAACATATGGTGCTGAAATGTATGCGATGTGGAGATGAAATGAGGGACATACAACCATGTCATTTGAAATGTTTTAACTGCGGGAGTGAGATTGACTGTTCTGATATAAGCCATTTTACGATTGAAGATGATTGAATTTTGTTAAAGTTTGTTGAAATCATCTAGCCAATTCTTTGAAAACTTTAATCCATGCTCGCTGATGACTCCATTTTCGAATCATCTTTTGAGCGACTGAAAACTTAAAATAATAGTGCATTTTGTTTCGATCAATTCCTCTACGATCCTTGCCAAATATACGCATGACCCAATTTTCTACGAATGAATAATAAGATGATCATAGTGGGCATCCTAGGGCAAGGGGGTCAAGCTTAGCCGCTCCTGGAACAAATCTAGTCTGAACTGACTTCTAATCAAATTTATGTCGATACCATTCGTCGTGTAGATACAGATTTAGCAAATACATTATTGGCATGGGTGTTCAGTTACAGACTATGACTATGGTACATAATGCGGTAGAATTATTTATCGAACACCACTAATATGGGCCCTTTAACCATATATCGGCGCAAAGGGAGATAGCCTGTCATAAGATATGAAAATTCAGCTAAAATATTCCCAGTCGCAATTTTTGAGGCACGTTTGCATTTGTACGACATCTATTTGCATAGCCGAGAGTCTTACTACAAAGCTGTCTCGGTTTTCGTTGAAGAGAAAGGGTCTCTTCGTTCATTTTTGTAGTGAACTTACTCTTCGTAGCAAATTTGTTCGTATACCCGTGAATGTTAGTCAGAGACCTTGACAGAGACAAGGGCATCCTCGGGCTCAAATGGAAATTACCAAAAATGTAGGCAGAAGTTTTATGATTATTTGTGTATCTCTTTCTCTAGTGCCTCTCTTAACATGTTAACATGCTTCTGTCTGTCTTCTTTAATAGTTTGCCATAGTTTCACCAAATCTGATCTGTTACCACTTTGAGCATCCCTAATATAGCTGTCAACCGTATCGTATAAGAAATCTGCATCTGTCCCTAACGCTCTTAGTATACTATACTCAACATTTGATATCGCTTGAGTCATTGCAATACTTTTTTGTCAATAAAATATTTAATAGTTGTACTATTGTGTTTTTCGTCTCTATTGGGCCAACATCCCTTACCTAATGATCATTTTGGATTATTTGACCTGTAGTTCCTACAATTAAGAGTGAAAAATAGATTGGGATATATTTTGCAATTGGATTATTTTAAGTGCTTGTAGTTATGTACTGTGGGCTGTTAGCAACCCGAGTAAAAGGCTTTATCATTATCCTTCAACTTTGCAGTACCAAGTACCAAATCTTTCATACTTCGCTTGATTTGCAATGCCTTGGCGGACACCAGTTCCAGGTTATCATAATCTCAAAGGTAATGATGCGCTTATGCCGACACTGCTTATCTCTGTTAGGTGTACTTAAATTTCTTGCTAAATGGATCAAAATTCTATTAAATCATGTTGCTTATAAATAGTACGATCGATGCCTCGGGTCCAAGATACAACAACTGCTAAAAGAAAAAGTTCAAGAGGATCGGACAAACAACTATCTACAAGGACAAAAAAACAAATTGATTCATTGCTCCAACATGCGCAGAACATATTTAAAAAAGCCCACAATGATGCAATTAGGCATTACCAAGATCCTACGAAGAGACGCAGTGGAAAGAGTGAAAGTGCCGAAGAAGTAGCCCATAAGGTCTCCTGGGCTGCGGTAAAAAGAGAATACAAGAAGAAAGGAGATAAATGGGTTAGAAAAGAATTAGTCATTTTCTAGCAGAATCGTGGAAAAATAATTTCAACTTGAGTTGGCTAATATTTAATTTCTATGTTTTAAGAAGATGCAATTCTTGTAACGCTTAGACTAGGCGAAATTTACGTTAATATTGACGATTCGTCTACCTTATTAATTATAGTTCCCGACAGCCATAGTGATCCTCATTCCGCTCGATTGAAGTACTAACTTATGCGTATAAATTTTTTTGTCTTGTAGTCAGGATTACAATCTCGCCGGTTTTTAAACTCCTGAAAAATGCTAGGTAAAGTATTATATAAAATGTTGATATCCTTGTATTTGATGACTAGACAGTTGAAATCATTAGGAATGGTTGTATCCATAATAACAGCTGCAGTTCTTGTTATGGGTATATCAGCTATAACTCCTGATGTACTTGCTCAGAACACCACTGAAGGAAACACCACTGAGGGTCTTGGTGTACCTCTGAACGCAACAGGTGCTCAATCTTCGCCGGAAGCTATGAACAATACTCTTACACCAATGGGTCCTGAGAACGAAACGGTAACAGCAAACTAGAGAGTACAAGCAATCTAGAAGCTATTCGATACCCTTTTTCTTTAGACATTAGCAGAATACCATAAATTGAGCAGTAATACCATATATTTAGACATTAGCAGAATAATGCAGTAATACTATATTGAACTCTCCCGACGCTGTGTTGCAGAGGACGATACTTCATTTAGATCCTAGAAATATCTAACGGGCATTAACGAGGCGATCTGTCCCAAGGGAGGGGGTGCTTGAACTAAGCTCGACTCGTATTATTAAAATCGTCGTGGATAGATTCCCTTTATAGATTTTTATTGCAACTACGTAATGTTACTAAAGGAGTCTAATCCAGATTGCATTTAGTGTGACTCAAGATTTGAGTCATGGAACTTCGTCGTACATGGTTAGTTTCAAAATCAGAGCATGATAATGCGCCAATAAGGGATTCGAAATAACATTGGCTTATAATTCATGGAGCAAAATGAGAAGAATAAGGCGAGCAGTAGCCTCCTTGTAAGTGAAAATTACTCCTCGTTTTTGCTATTGCCAGTGAAATCGGTCATCCTTAACTGTTTCTTCTTATATCCGAAGATTTTGCTACCTCTAATCCACTCTTCTTTCGGAACAAATGAATTCATAGACGCGAATGACAGCGCCCGTTCAAAGCCCTCAAAAAGTCGTTTTCCTGATTTCAAAGCTTCCCTAATCCCTTCTCTAACTTGCCATACTCCTACTGGCATGACATAATCTGAATGAATTTCTCTTAAAACTAACGCTGCCGCCTTTCTTCTTCTTTTTGAGAGATGCTCTGCAACACCTAATCTGGCAGCAAAGTATGCACCCGCGATGACAGGATAATGATTTAACCCTCTTGCATCTTCGAAATCAAGTCCCATCCCTAAATTCCCGTTATCGTCAAACCATACCTCTTTCATTTCAAAGCTCCAGACTTTATCAGGAATCAATATAACAGAGTAATAGTTACCAAGATGCGAGTACTTGTAAACCTCAAAAAAGTCTATTTGAATATTTGATGCTATGCTCTTTATCAAGGAAGCAGAAATTATGTCATCTGTTGCAGAGATGCTCCATCGTGTAGGGACAAGCCTTCTGTTTTTTTGCAAGCCTAGCATTCCTATACTTAGTACACGATGAATTCTGCTAACTTCCACCTCTTTTTTGTAAAGATCGACTATGGCTTCGGCTGCATGCAAATCCTTATCGTAATAAGCCTTTTCTATTCGCCTATCTACTGAAAGCGACGCTGTTTTGAAACTCTTTAAAGGGGCAATTGGACCAAAGGGGGCAGATTCTCCTAACTCTTTTTTTTGTTCTATATCCGTGATTGGCCTTTTTTCAAACATCGCCTCACTTTCTGCTGATTTTGAAGCCATAGCCAATTCCTGCAAAGATTCGATATATCTTCCGGAGGTAACACAAATGTTGACATCCGATACTCCCCTTACTAAAGAAAGACGATATTTAACAATATCTTCAAGACCCTTACCAAGCCACATCTCTGGTCTATCGAGCAGAGTAGTGTCACCATGTAATGGTGGCACCATAGGCCCCACCTTTACCTTGGGGTATCCGTAGCGGCCAATAAAAACAGAAGGCGGAGTGGCACCCTCAAGTGTCTCAGAAACCAACTTGGATGAGTTTATATTAAGAAACTCAACCCAGTTTTCCTCTAGCCTCTTCTTTATATCATTAGCAGTGGCCACACTTTACCGATTATTCAATATTAGGTATAATTCAACCTATCGAATACTTATAGGGCATGGCATCGGATATCGAGTCTGTGTCACACTGAAGGCTACCATAAGAGAAAAAATTCGTTCACATAAAAAGATGTATGTACTTTTCAATTTCTAACGCCCCCTACTTAATCTAAGTCATTTTTATATTTAATTTCGAGTACGAAATACTGGAGTATCCTTTTTCATGCCCTGAAAAATTGTACTAACAACGGTTGTGTTGATAGCTTTGACAGATCGATACAATTGGTTCATGAGAAGATGAAAAATGAAAATATTCTGGAAGAACAGTTCTAATTCAAAGTGATCGGAGCAACTTAACTCGAGAACTATAATTCCTTGTCAGACTTATTTCACTAAACACGCACAATATGTAGTTGCATTATTCATCCAGTACCGCAGTCCCATTGACGATAAGATCATATGATAATGTACAGGAATGAAATTAATCTCCTTGCCTGGGTTCCTCCTCCTCAAATTCCTCTCCTCCAAGAGGAACCTCTTTCTTTAACTCTCCTTGATTTTCTAATTCCTCTATTACCTTTTCCTCTTCATCGATGATTTCACTAGTTTGTATCTCATCTCTCTTTTTCTCTCTTCTTTCTTCTGATGCTTTAGTCATACATCTTGTTTGGCTAACATTATATTTGTTCGTTAGTCCTCAAATATTTAAAGGGTCAAATCCTGTGTGGAAATTGATGAACAAGAAATGTAGCAACCCTGAAGGAAATAAGAAGCATTTCTAGCACATTCCGTTTCCCCTCGATTGTCATGCTTAATTACTGAGATCATTCAACAGGATGTTCTAATGAAGAATTGCTAGATGTCATAGACGAACTCCCTGGTTCCATTCAAGACCCTACGGTTGCGCTTCGGTTTAATACAACCCGTAATTCAGATAAGCAGTAGAGAACCCTAATGCAGCGTTAACAGAATATAACCCATCCATTGAGCCAACAAATTAACTACTGGCAATAACTCCAGGCTACAGCAGCCTCCTTTTTCTGTTTGTGTGACCGAGTTTTGAAGAAAGAAAACCTGATTCTGTGATGTCACAAACATCTTTTATTAGCAAGCATCCATTTACTTCGTTAGGAACTCATGAATTTAGAAATAGCCAGAATTCTTAGAGAGATAGCATATATTTTAGAAATGGGGATAACCGAAAAAGGCAAAGACGATCAAAAAGCAAAACTAGGTCTAATATTCAAGATCAGGTCGTATAGAAGAGCAGCTGATACCATAGAGAATCTCTATCCTGAGATAGATGAATTATATCAAAAAGAGAAACTAGACGGACTTTTGAAATTACCTTCTATTGGTAAAGCTATTGCCTTGAAACTTGAAGAATACATTACTACAGGCAAACTAAGCTATTACGAAGATCTAAAAAAGGAACTTCCGATAAATATTGACGAATTCATGAATTTAGAGGGAATAGGTCCGAAAACTATCACAATGCTTTACAAGGGACTCAAAATTAAAAACATCTCTGAATTAGAAAGAGCAGCAAATGAAGGCAAAATTAGGAAAATCCCTGGTTTTTCTCAAAAAAGAGAAGAAGCGATTCTAAATAGAATTCAATTCTTCAAGAAAGGCAAGGAAAGGAGGTTAATTGGTGAAATCTACCCGCTTGTTAAGGAATTTGAGCAGCGACTAGCAACTATCGCGGGTATTAAATATGCTACCGCCGCGGGCTCCTTTAGAAGGATGAAGGAAACAGTTGGAGACATAGATTTCCTAGTTTCGGTAGCGGAAAAATCAGCCAGTACTACAAAATCCAAAGTAATCGATTATTTTACCGGAATGCCTGAGGTTAGAGAGATAATCGGTAAAGGATCGGCCAAAGCATTTGTAAAGCTCAGAAATGGGATCCAAGCTGATCTTTTAGTAGTCCCTGAAGATAGCTTCGGTGCTGCACTTCAGTATTTCACAGGAAGCAAAGAACACGGGGTAGCATTGCGGAAAGTAGCCCTATCAAAAGGCCTTAAGTTAAGTGAGTGGGGAATCTTTGACAGTCACAAACATAGGGTTGCAGGTCGAACAGAGGAGGAAGTGTATCAGTTCTTAGGTCTGGAATGGATTCCCCCTGAAATTCGAGAAAATAAGGGGGAGGTAGAACTCGCGGCTAAAAAGAAAGACATTATACACAAGAAAAGAAATAACAAGACAAGAGTGAGTTTGCCCCAATTAATCGAATATGATGATTTGCAGGGAGACCTTCAAGTTCACAGTAACTATACAGACGGAGCTTTCTCTATAGAAGAAATGGCACAAAATGCAAGGGATAAGTTTGGATTGAAATACATGGCCATATCAGATCACACGCAGAGCCTCAGGTTGGCAAATGGTCTTGATGGGCAACAATTGATGGACCAAGCAAATAGAATTGCTGAAATCAATGATGAAAATAAGCAGACAGGTTTTCGGATACTTTCTGGCGCTGAGGTAAATATCCAAAAGGATGGATCACTTGATATTCCGAACAACGTGCTAGACAGATTGGATATTGTAGGGGCAGCAATTCATTCCAATTTTTCCTTACCCGTTGATGTTCAGACAAATAGACTGTTAGAAGCCGCAAAGAATCCAAGTGTCGATATTATTTTTCATCCGACTGGACGAGTAATCAATAGAAGAGACGGGTATCCCGTAGATATTCCCAAACTTATCAGGACTGCTGGGGAGACAAAAACTATTCTTGAAATAGACGCACACTACAACAGACTTGATCTCAAAGATGAGTACATAAGGATGGCGGTTGACAATAATGTAAACCTCGTAATTGATTCAGATGCCCACCATCCTTTACATTTTGCTTTCTTGAGATTTGGCATAGGCCAAGCACGGAGAGGATGGGCGGAGAAACCGAGTATCCTGAATACTCTGCCCGTCAGTCAACTGCTAAACAGCTTGAAGTAAATATCACGCCAGTTGAACTATATTTCTCTTTTAATCTTCTAAGACTATCATTCAAGCACAGTCAAAACGAAGGCGATATTGTACTCAGTGAAGATCTATTAGCAAAGACATGTAATGCGAAATGGCTCTAAATGTATTTGTAGATGAAGCGCAATATTGACCTGTTAATGCTATCCTAGAAAACAGATGAGACAAAATATTTACTTCCAAAATCATCCATAGATAACATTTTCCTCATGTGAAGCTCTCTCATTTCCGTTCATAGATTTCTGCTGACTACGTATAGATCTTGCAATTTTCTCAAGGTTCTTTTTTACCTGATTTCCTTGTTGCCTTAACTTAGAGACGTCAATTCTTAATTCGAGGTTCCTTGTTATTTTTGCTAGAGTTTCAAGAATTATAGCAGCGCCTTCAGGATCAGGGATCCCACTTAATGATGGAATAAGCACAGCGCTACATGGGATATTATTTGAAATACAAGAAGATAACAAACCCCCAGATATCCCCCCAATATATGTCGGCCCTAAATTGTCAGCAGCCTCATTGTACTTTGATACAATATCATCACTGATTTCCTCTTGACTCTTACTACTCGATTGCCTTGATTTCCCCTCGAATGAATCTAGACTATTGATTAGAGTATGACCCTCCTCTGTATTTGAGAGTATGAATGGATTCCTTTTTGATTGTGGTATGCCTTGCATCGGCATTCCTTCCAAAACTAATACATTGGTTACATTACTACCTAACGCCCATTTCATCACGGCGTCGAGTACGCGATGGATGCCCTGGACCAGTATCGGAGTTTCGCAAACAAGGACACATATAGTTCCTTCATTATTAGAATACAGCCTAAAGGGGTGTCTTAGCTTTCCACCAACATAGATTACTCCTGGCATAATAAATTCGGATTCAACGCATGCTATCTGGCGCATCCTTAGAGACTCGATAATGAAACTTGTGCTAATGGAGCCAATAAGTCCGGGACCAGGAAATCCTGCAATAAGAAGAGGATTATTCAGCTTTACCGGTCCTTCTTTTTCTGAAATTGTGGAATTTATTTCTGTAGCGGGCCGGTTACCGCTCATGGGTCCGACGCGCGCATTACCCGTGGGTGCACCAATTGCAGATTGACCATGCTCCGGATGTTGATTAGCGTCATCAATCATATTATTCTCCTTCTTGTGTTGTACCAATTAAATTGTATTAGCCTTCAAGATTGATAATTGTTTATGTATATAGGCGATCCCAACATGCATATCTCAATAAAATAAGGGAGATGTTAAACTAAGATCTATTCTAAGGCCATAGATAATTTATACCACCTTTAGTTCAAGCTTACAAAGTCCTAGCTCTGTTCGCCTTGGACAGTTGCTGTAAATCTTACGGATTCGTCAGCTTTTTCCGGATCAGCTGTTAGAGGAGACTTTATATCATCTACAGTTATGGTTATTCCACCGCTATAACTAGGATCTAACATGACCCTCATAGAGGCTCTGCCAGCAGTTAGAGTCTGATCCACTTTGCTCCATAATTCGTTTCCTTCATTGTCATAAATTGTTACATCAAAGCTATCCACAGGCACTATGGGTTCCACTGTAGAAAGATTGGAAATCTCGCTACTAATTGATCGCTCGAAATCCATGGTCAGATTATTATCCTGCATCGTCTGAGGAGTTGGTTCTGGTGAACTAGCATTTAGAAACAATAATTCCATGTCAATACCGTCTTTTGACAGGATCGCAGGAGACTGAATATCCACAGGAGAGCTCCAACGAAGCTCTACCTTATAGGTGCCCTTATCGGATACCTGTGTTATAATAGGTAGACTAGGTGAGCTGGTTTGATTCCCATTAGTTCCAGAGTTGTTCGCTGGCTCTAAGTCTCCTGGCTCACTCGTCTGGCTCATAGAGCTTGATAAGTTAATGTTACTGTTGTTCAATGATTTGTCACCCGCAGATTCCACCTGAGCCATTAAGGAAAACGTGCCGCCAGACTGAATTACTGCTACTGCAGTAGCAATCATAATAGAAAAGGCAACAAAAACAGAACACTTTAGACAGTTGATAAGCTGTAGAAACGGGAGTTTAGAGGAGCCATTTGCAGCAATATCATAGGTCGAGTTAATTTTTGACATGTTGGAATATTTTTAGCATAATAGGATATAACTATTTTATATCTTAACTCTTCTTCTTGCTCTCAGAAGAATAAATTCTTCAAAGTAATGCTATAGTCAGATATTTTAAAAAAACGCCAAGATATTAGTGAGCTAATTAGGACAGAGCGAATTTCTGAATTTTTTACACAACTACAAAAGGTGAACTCTAGTACACGATAGGTTCAAACCTGGATACAAAAAGATATGTCCTACTCATTCCTTTTGTTCTTCCTTGAAGGAGATGGCTGCTCCAAACTTGCCTTTAAAGCTGCTATCAAATCCTGAGTTTGCTGAGGCTCCTTATTTACTTGTCTAACCATGCTGACCTTTCCTCTAGATTTTGCATTTATTAGCTTCTCCAATTCTTCCGTATATTCATCATGGTAACGTGAAATATCAAAATCTTTAGTTGTCAAGCTTTCAACTAACAAATGGCCTAACGATCTTTCTTTTTCGTCAATTGAAGGAAGCTTGGCCTCTGATATCTCTGTTATTGCCTCAAGAGGTCTTATTTCAGTCAAGTAGTGAAGTGTGTGCAAGACAAGTCCCCTTTGATAGGCTCTTATCGCAACCAAGTGCTCTCTCTCGCCTCTTAAAACTACCTTGCCGATTGCAGCCTTTTTCGTATCAAGTAGAACTTTCACCAGGAGAGAATAAGCTTTGTCTTGAACAGCTGGCGTAGAATTGCCCTTCGATTTTTTTCTTCTTCTATTGTCGGTGGTGTCGGGCGCTATGTAATAACTCTTCTCAAGGAATAATGGGTCAAGCTCATGCTCATCGATAAATTCTTTGATATTTATGGTCTGTGTACTTTCAACGGCAATTTTTTCAAGGTCCTGCTTTTCAATTATTACATATTGGTCTTTGGAGATTTCGTATCCCTTTTTTATTTCGGAATAAGCTACTTCTCTCTCCTCAACGGGACACCATTTCTTGTATTGTATTCTGTGTCCATCTTTGTCAAGTTGATTAAATGAATAATCCTTAGAAGTATCGATGGTAGTGTAGAGTCTAACAGGTACGTTGACTAGTCCAAATGAGATGCTGCCTGTCCATATAGTAGATGGCATGAGGAATTAAATTAATTCTATACTTAAGTTTAATAAATTCAGCTGTACATTTGTAGGGTTCTTCCTTCAGGTGAGGAAATTGTGGAAAAAAATTCATAGCTGATCTTTAGTAACAGGGTTACAGAAAAATATTCTACAGAAGCGTACATTAGCTAAGACCTATCATATGTCATGTGCCTAAAGTTGTATCTGTGCTTGGTGGTTCACATGAAGCGGCAGTAAAGCCACTAAGTGACTAAGTGAAAAAGAAGTGACAGGGACATGATGGATCAGACGGCCGTGGAACGCCGTCAGAATGTTACTATTATTATGTAATCATTTAGAATTTCAACTTCATAACCAATACAGCCTATTACATTGTTTCGAAGACAGATATTGCTAATGCCCATATAGGTTTGGAAACGACATTGAGAAAACTTTTTTTCAATTTCAGAAGGTACGTTCCCAATTTCGGATATCACAATTAACTGATCATTGAATTAAATTATTTACCGTTGCAATAGAACTACAAAGTATTCAATTGTTCGCTGAGATTTATAACATGATTCTATTAATATATCTTTTTTAGAAACGCTGTTCATAT
>DASQUV010000059.1:0-32280 GCA_035641095.1 Nitrososphaeraceae archaeon | reverse complement strand
GATCACATTGATTCACCATACTGGACAGAGGTACTATCTTTTTGACCTTTGTGACTGAAAAAAAGGGTTCTGACTTATTTCTGCGCACCATCATACTAACATCATTCTCAGCTTGTCATACACATAATGCATATCCGTTAGATAAGCAAAGCAATGGTAAATAATGGGTTTAGAACTGTAACGGATTGAATGATGTGGACTGAAAAATATCGACCCTATCGGTCTGATGATCTTGTGGGAAACTCTGAAGCTCGCTCACATATCGTAAAATGGTTAGACACTTGGGTTAATGGAAAAAGGCCGTTGCTTATCATAGGTCCTCCGGGCGTTGGCAAGACGTCATATGTTCACATACTATCAACCGAATACAATTACGATCTAATTGAGATGAATGCCAGCGACTCTAGAACTAGAGATATGTTGGAATGTAGGATTCTTCCTATTCTCAATAATACTAGCCTTTACGGCAAGCGAATGCTTTTGTTTCTTGACGAGGTAGACGGAATTTATCGAAGGCAAGATACAGGAGGAGTTGAGTTCCTAGTTAGGATCCTAAAGGAACCGACTATACCAATAGTATTGGCGTCCAATTCCAGAAATAGCCGAATTAAGGAGGTGATTAAAAATTGCAGAGTAATCGAATTCCATTCCATACCTCTAGACATCTCTGAAAAACTTTTAGACCAGATTCTGTCTAAGGAAGGCTTGAACTTTTCTATATCGGAAAAAGACCTAATTTTAAAGAGAAGTCAAGGAGATATACGTTCTTTACTTAATCTTGCTCAATCTGTACATGCTCAATATATCACAGACAATGATCAAGTATCCGAAATAGAAATAGGGCAGGCCATAAATGCATTCTTTGCTGAAACCTCTCTAGCAAATGCGAAGGATATTCTTACCAGATCAGATTCCCACTACGTAGACCCACGGTTCGGGTTATCTCCAGAAGACAGGAGAACAGATATTCTGTACGCCTTCTTCACAAGTATTGTATCATCGCGCACTCTGGATATGAATACAAGAGCTGGACTCCTTGAGATCTTGTCCTCAATTGACATCTGGGTAGGGAGGATATTTGAGAACCGAAATTGGAGATTGTTAAGATATCTTGATGAGATGCTTGCAAACAGAATATACCTCTTATCTCAAAACAAGGGGTTAGGCTATTCGCAGTATAGTTTCCTATGGCCCACCATCATGAAGGTAATTTCGAGGAGTCAAGGTTTGAAAACTCTATTATCAAAACTTTCAGTTGAGACTCATTCGGGGAATAGTGCATGTGGGTCTTTGACTCTGCCTTACTTTATTTATATCCTCTCAAAGCAGGAAAATCTTGAGCATGTCCTCACGTTACTTGACCTAGACCCAAAACAAGTGGCTGCAATATCCAAGGAAATGGACATGATTGAAAGGCATATGTCTAGGACGCGTCTTCGTTTACGCAGTTAGAGAGGTTAGAAACGACATCTGTATCCTATTCATTTTTAAATTAAGCAAGATATTTTGCCCTTTAAAATCACTTATTTACTGATGATTAATTACTCAACTATAAGGCTCGTTTATCCATTTGTTCCTTACTCACCTTGGCAGAATTGAAATTAAATCAACTTATGATTGCAGATCAAAACGAATCCAAAGGAAATTCTCCAGTCTCTCTATATTATATCCTGTTTTAGATGATATGAGCATGAAATGACAAGTTAAAGGATCAAATGCTTTTGACTTCGTCAGTGTCTTGACAAATGAATCATGGTCGTCAATCAGATCTGACTTATTAAACAAATAGAGGACCCTCGTTAGCGGAATCAAAAGGTCAATCATCACCTTCGTTGAACTTTGTATCTTCTTGTCTATTACATTCAATGGATCGCTCCCATCAATAACTAAGAGAGTCAAGTCAGAATAGGTCATCTCACTCAATGTAGATCTGAATGCATCTATCATATAAGGAGGGAGTTTGTTGATGAAACCGATGGTATCACTAATAAGGAGTTTCATATTCCTGTTTACTTTAAAAGATCGAGTATATGTAGACAGAGTAGTGAACATTCCTTGTCCTGTCCGTTTTGTCTCTCCAGTGAGCCTGTTGAATAGTGTCGTTTTTCCAGCAGAAGTGTATCCTGCAATCGAAACAGTTGGAAGCCTTGATTTTGCTCGATGTACTCTATGCATATCTCTCTTCCTTTTCTCTTTTTCCAGCTTTTTCTTCAGATATGAAATTCTTTTCCTAAGATCTAGAGAATAGACGTCAGCATCATATTTACCTAAACCAAAAAATCCTGGCTGCTCACCCAATTTAGCAAGTCTGACTTTGTCTTTTATTCTAACTGTTTCGTATCTTAACTCGGCTAATTTCACCTGAATCGCAGATTCGTTTGTCTGTGCCCTTCTCTCAAATATGTTCAAAATTAGCCTCTCACGATCCATTACTTCAATCCTGCACAGGCTGGCAATGTTATATTGCTGTGACGGTTTCAAGGACTCATCAAATATAATAACATCAGGAGTGGAGATTTTAACCATTTCTCGAACTTCAAGAGCTTTCCCAAAACCGATTCCAAATCTTGATCTCGTTATATTCTTTTGAGTAACTATCTTCCCAACTCTATACCCGGCGGCGTCGGCTAGTGCCGTGGCCTCTTCGATAGATTCAGTGTTCGGGTAAGTGATAAGAATTGCTGATCGGGGGCTATCCATTTTAGTCACCTTCGCTTTAGTTTGAGAAAGTAAAATCGCTAATATTCATGACATACTTGCCGAGATTGTAAGGGGAATACAATGTTACTCTTAATTCAGAGGATAGCCTAATTATTAATAAACGTATTTGGAGAGAGTCAACAGTAAATATAGCTTCATTTAAACTAGGTTCTGTTTTAGATAGAACTTACCTAAACTTGGTATTGGAAACTCTGAAGGTTAAGTATATTTTTAGTGTAAATTGCGTGTATTTTTGGAGCTCATGTGCAAAAATACTAAAGCATATACATATGTTTTTTGTAAATCTCACAACAATCGTCAAGTTATGGGAAGCAAGTAAAGAATGCTACTGCAACAAATGTGTTATGACTTCATCTTTTGGCGCTTGAGGTGAAAGACAGCATCTAGCTATCAGTCTATGTAACGAATACATAATATGGTTTATGGGAGTATTGTTTGGGCTGCACACTGTTTCCAATAATCAAGATATTGGGATAGTATCCGATAACAGATTCTTTTCTAACGGTAGTATCAATCATATTATTATCTATTATCTAAATCTATATTTATTCTCCTAGCCTAGGTTTACGTCAATCTATCTAATTTCGCATAAATTAGGCTTTAGTTTTCGATGGTGCAGTGCCCCTACAAGAGTTTCCCATTAATTCGATTCGTAGGATGAGAATGTGTTAAGTATCCTATCGATACGCTTCGCACATTGTGGGATAATCCTCTAAATATTGTTTGATTAGGGAATTCCTAATAACACAGATCTAAATTTCATAAAGCTTGTGTTATGGTGACTTAAATGAGGCAGTTATGTAAACTGACCTAAGGTAAGGTGTAGTTCTTGTCTCCTTTTATCAACTGTGTCAAGTCAATTCGATCTATTGACATTGTATCGACATCCAGTTATCCATACAACGAATATCTATCTTTCAAGATTTGTCTTAATTTCCGCGACAATTTTTCGCTGACATTCCTTTGCTGATTATTCTTCGCGAGGGGACTAATATTTGAAAATGTGAATGGGCCATATGCATAGCTTCCTTGTTGAGATGGTATAACTGGTTCAATTGAATTTAGTATATTGACTAAGTTGGTCCTTGGTCGTTCGATCGACTTCGCAGTATTTGTTTCGCCGTCGACTGTTCTTAATAAGATCTTCAATATTGTATCTGCGTCGATCTTTCTGTAGCCAAACGGAGCAGACTCAATCTGTTGATAAACCTTGGTAACGTCTGTATCAACTTTAGTTCCGATTATTATAGGAACAGGTTTATAGATCGAATCAACTTTAATTTGCCAAACCTCATCGAAATTAGATATTGTGGCATCAAAAAAACCATCGTCATGGTACGACGGACTAATCAGGAACTTCCAATTTTTAGGATTGGTGCAGTATTTATCAAATAGGTATTTTCCCAAATTTCTGTCTTGTAGTATCTCCATTTATGCCATATAGCTCCTGGAAAGCAATATGAATTTTGCCGTTGTATCAAGCGGGAAATGTCTTAAAGCTTTACGAGGCTATTCATTCATGTATCTGTGACTTGACGCTTATTTCTTATACGAAGTATGTATGCAATGGCAACTAACGCTAGTAGTATCCCCAACAGAGCAAAAAAAGTAGCCTCGTTCTTTACAGTCCCAGGAGGCAATATATTAAAAGTACTTGCTTTAGTAAATAAACAAGATGATATAAGCCCAGTTAAACAGAAAGTTGACAATTGATAAATTTAGGCCGGTCCGTATTTAAACTTCTACCCTCCTCTGCCGTTATCATACTTGTTATTCTACCTTTCTGCTTTGTGGATCACTACTACCGGTTATACATTTATTACTTATTTGTCTTCAGAGGCAGAGGATGCTAATGATGAAAAAGGAAGAGCCGTCTGAGACAATCTCAATGATGTGGATTATGAGTCCTGAAGCATCCTCGCATAATTAATAAGCTCCGTGATTGTGAACTTCATTACTAATTAGATGAGTTACCTAACTACCGAGAGCTCGCCCTTTACGTAGCCCTTAGTGAAACGCTTGAGGTTGAACCGGACGACTTCGAGGTATCAACTGGAAATCATCTGCAAACATAGAAATAAATTTGTCGGCCGCTTCAATACTTATTTATAGCTACATATAGAAGGTAACCCGAATGAGGCTTGGATGTCTTTTTTCTGGAGGAAAGGATAGTACCTATGCTATCTATGAGAGCATAAGGCAAGGACACGAAATTAGCTGCCTTTTGACACTATTTCCGCCAAGCAATGAAAGCTTACTTTTTCATTTTCCAAACGTCGCGATCACTCCGTTATTGGCGAAAGCAATAAGACTTCCACATTTGGTATCGTCAGTTAAAGGAACTGAAATAAAATGTGAGTTAGAAGCGCTCGAAGGTCTAATTAATCAAGCAAGAATTCTATATCGCATTGATGGAATTGTGCATGGTGGTATTTCAAGTAGATTTCAACATTCCAATTTTAGTAGATGCTGTTCCAATTATGGGCTTCGTGTTGTTAGCCCATTGTGGGGTAGACCTGCAGTTAAGTTCATGAGAGAACTAATTAAAAACGGGTTCAAAACTCTTATAACAAGTGTTTCAACTATGGGTCTGGATCGATACTGGTTGGGAAAGATAATAGACGAAAAGGAAGTGGAACGATTAATTGAGTTGAGTGATCACAATCGGTTTAATTTGAATTTTGAGGGAGGAGAGGCAGAAACTTTAGTCTTGGATAGTCCTATCCACCATGAAATAGTTGATGTTATGGAATCAGAGATTCAGTGGGATGGTCAGCGTGGAATTTATAAGATAACTAGCGTAGGGCTAAAAGCAAAATAAAGAAAAAGATATGCTTGATAGCCTTCGAACAAATTTGAGGAGCGCACTCAAGAAAATCATTGGCGCTTCTGACATCAATAGTGAACTAATAGAATCACTTTGCAAAGACGTCCAAAGGGCATTGTTGCAGTCCGATGTTAATGTAAAACTCGTGCTTACTGTCACGCAGAATATTAAACAGCGATGCCTTAGCGAGCAGCCGCCGAAGGGGCTTTCCCGCAAAGATCATATCATAACAATTCTTTACGGTGAATTATCTAGACTCCTTGGATATACAGGCGAGGAGATAAGAACCATAGACAAATCGGCTCAGCCTGAGGGAGAGCTATTCTCATTCAAACCGGGACAGCTCAACGTTGTACTCATGTTGGGAATTCAAGGTAGTGGGAAGACTACCGTTTCCGCAAAACTAGCGAGGTGGTTCACCAAGCATGGGCACAAAGTTGGTGTAATTGGAGCGGACACTTTTCGGCCTGGTGCACTGACCCAACTAAAGATGAACTGTAGCAAGGTTAACGTAGAAGTGTATGGTAAAGAAGGCTACGGTGATGCCGTAAGGATTGTTGGGGACGGGATCGATTATTTTAGAATGCAGAACATTGACATTGTAATCGTTGATACTGCGGGGCGACATAAGGAGGAATCCGGTCTTTTGGCCGAGATGACGAGCATGTACGACATTGCCAGACCGGAGCTAGTATTACTGGTGATCGATGGCACTATAGGTCAGCAAGCCTTTAACCAGGCCAAGGCATTCCATAGTGCAGCTCCAATCGGCGGCATAGCAATTACGAAACTGGATGGAACCGCTAAAGGCGGAGGAGTCCTTGCTGCAGTGGTAGCTACAGGAGCCAAAGTAATGTTCATTGGAACAGGTGAACGAATAGACGATTTAGAGCTGTTCTCTCCGACACGATTTGTTGGGCGCCTGCTTGGGATGGGAGATATAAAGGCATTGCTTGAGATGGCCAAAGATTTAGAGATCAAGGCCGATGAAAATCAGGCAAAAAGGGTACTAAGTGGGAAAATGACAATAGAAGACTTTTATGCACAGATGGAAAATGTCGGAAAAATGGGTCTTCGGAATATTATCGATAACCTCCCTGGACTGTCAGGAATGGTAAAGGAGGATCAGCTAGATGCAATTCAAGGCAAGTTAGAAAAATGGCGGGTTATTATCCAGTCTATGACAACGGCCGAGCGCTCGGATCCCGATATCGTGAGCGATTCTAGGAGGAAACGCATCGCCAGAGGGTCAGGCTTGACTGAACATGATGTTAAGGATCTCATTAAGCAATACAGCAATTCTAAAGCAGTTATGAAGCAGGCAAAAGGAAGGCAGATGCAGGGAATGCTCCGTCGATTCGGCGTAGGTTAGTTAGCCACTAGGATTCAACTACATATTTGGATTTGAAACTTTACATATCCTTATGTAAGAAATGCAGGATTAGACAAGGATTTATCGACAGAAAAAATATGAAGGAACCACTCGAGTGTCTTATTTGTAACAATTTAATGAGCAAGTTGGAGACCATTAATAATGCGTTAGTCAGCAAGGCGAGTGACGGATATGAATTTAGAACCTTTCAGATTGGAGTTACCCTCCCTTCCTCTTACGTAGAAAGAGAGGACAATATTAGGTCAAGACTGAGGGTTAAGGGAGAAAATAGCATCAAGAATCAATTTTTGTCAAATCTTAGAGAGATGTTTAAACATGCTCTAAATAAGGAAATGGATTACATTTCCCCAGATCTCAGAATAAACCTGGTAATCAATGAAGATAATGAATTTTTCTTTAATATTATCCCCACACCTGTTGTACTGGCATGTAAATACTTGAAAAAGAGGCGGGGGTTACCCCAGAAACGTACAGGACTGACCATTCCCAAAGGTCATCTCGTAGAGGGTAACTCCCATCGGGACGAGTCATCCAGTCTCGAAGAAGCAGTATCCGAATATCTTAAGCAGATAACTTCAGGTGTAAAAGTAAAATTTTCGTGGATAGGTGGGGAAGATAAAGAAAGTCTTGTACTTGGTAAAGGTAGACCATTCTTTGCTGAGATTATGAAGCCGAAACGACGAATTATAGCCGAACACCATACTAGTTTGACTGACGGAGGGATTGAGCTTTTTGTGTTGAGTGCCTTGAAGGATATACCCCAATTTCCTCTGAAATTTATATCTTTAACAAGGATATCAATTGTCGCAGAAAAACTAGTAAGTAGTAAACAACTTGAAGGGTTACCTTCTCTTATTGGGCGCACAATCAGGTTTAGAAACAAGAAGAGGATCACCATTAGGGAAGTGCACGGTGTCAGGATAGGCAAGATAGATGGGAAGAACTTTGAACTCGAACTCGCTGCGGAGGGCGGTTTACATATCAAACAGTTCGTGGGAGGAAAGGAGTATTGCGAACCGAATATATCGACTATTTTGGGGCTAAGGTGCGAATGCTTAAATTTTGATATTATTGATGTTTGGCTACAAGACCAGCATGCCTTGGATGTTTTTCAGCAGCCTCCATTCGTAAAACTGTAAGTAAACGAAAAGGCATGAACACCCCTTCTATGTAGCCATTATATTAGTGAAGCAGAAAAGACTGTTCATTCTCCTATGTTAATAGGGCTGTATTGATGTAAAGCCCTTGCGATACAGATACCATGGATATTCCACACATAGAATGAAAGCGGCCAATAAATTCGCCGGAATGCGCTGAATGTCCTCTTTACGAACCAGTTTTTGAGTTATCCTTTTTACTGAATTCAGTAAATCCACATTTTCCGCAGCTAGATCTATCGTCATGTTCGGCCATGAAGACCCCTTTACCACATCTAGGGCAATCTCTTTTGGACCTAGTTAACTTGTCGCCGTCAATCTTATAAAATTTGTAAACGGATACTGATTTGGTTTTCGCCATACTATTTACCTCTACCCGAACTCTTCGCCTCTGAAGAAGCAGCCTGTTTCGCCTTTAATTTAGCAGCCTTTTTCTCACCGATTAATTTCCTTCTTTCTTCTTTAGACATACATCTCAGTAATCTATATTGAGGCACTTGGTTTTTTGTTTCCTCCTCTGAATTAAATGCAAGAAACGTTCCGACTAAATCCCTTTTGCCTCTTTCACTTTTCATATTCATAGGGATGACACAATTCTTGTTCAGCCCAAACTTTTTAGCAACAATCTCCGATGAGTCGGTTCTCCTTAATTTGCCCGCCTGTTCCTTAAAAAGGACCATGATTTCCCGTCTGTTTAGCAACATATTCGTCCTATCTGACAGGCCAACGACTTCTTGCGACAATAGCCTTCTCTCCTCATGATTATCTATAAATATTTTTGCCAATGGGATCGGAGAACTTATCGTTAGTCTAGTCTAAATTGCTAAGGCATAAAGCATAGCATTCTCGGATACTAAAGCTATGGGAAGAGCCGTACTCTCTTATAATAAAAGCACCTTATCTAGTTAGTGCTTTAAGCATAAAATGAGTTTACGGGTCCGGTGGGCTTCGATCCCACATCAACTGGCTTCGGAGGCTTGTGCTTCCTGTATCAGCACCCTCTCCTGACTAGGCGACGGACCCATTTTATATTTACCCAAAATTTCGTATTAAAGCCTTTACGCAATACACTATGTAATACTTTTAAGAAAACATATCAAGAGTTGACATTAGATTGTAAATTGTCTCCGATATTTAGAAATTATCACATTTTTTGATTGCAAAACTGTTATATTATCATTGTGGTTATTTTAAACCGTGTATGTAAAATTAGATAAACTAGAAATAATGGGTACTCATTTGGAAGAAGTGAAGGTAGGTGACATACTTTCTTTCGAAGCCCTCGTCAGGAATCCTCTCGATTGGGATCATTTTTTTGAGCGAATTGAAATGCTGAAGTACCATCGAAATACACCATTCACGGTAGTCACGCGGGAGGGCGATAGGATACAAGGATTGGGAGAAACCATTTCTGCGGAGAAATGGAGGAATGGGATACACTTCGGGTTCAAAATCAAGGTGAGGGTTAAGAAGCAAAAGTCTTTGAGTGATAAGAGAATGCATGAAAGGTCAGCCAATCACCAGGCTGTCATAGCTGAACTAAGTCCTCTCCCCTTCTGATGTTCTTAAGGGACATGTAATTTCAAAACTCAGGGTGTTTTTCTAGTATCTATCTAGACTTGGGCGCGCAGACATCAAGCCATTTCGAACAAAGGAATCGATCCAAGCATATACGCACTAATAAGTTTCCTGAATTTGAGAATGTTTAAATAAACAAATCTGTTTCATAGTCAAATCATTTTGCGGCAGATTACCTCATTTGCGGTTGACATTGACGGGACAATCACAGAGAATGGTGGAGGAATGCTTCACCTGCCTGCTGTCCTTGAGCTCCGGATATTAGAAAGGATGGGCTTTAGAGTAATTTTTGTTACAGGGAGATCGGCCTTTGAAGCTTATGCTTTGGCAGTCTTTGCTGGAACAACAAAGATTGCCGTTTCCGAGAATGGTGGAGTGATCACGAAGAGTCCCCAGGAGCATTTGGTCCTAGGAGACAAAAAAATTTGCATGGAAGGGTATAAAATACTAAAGGATAATATTGAAGGTGTTAAGAATAAGCCAGTCTTTGGGCGAATGTCCGAAGTCGTCTTGTGCAGAAATTTTGACATTGACCGTGCTCGGGAGATATTTAATGAGCATAAGCTTCCCTTGTATCTTAGTGACAGTAAATACGCATACCATATTAACAGTCTCGGGGTAGACAAATCCAAAGGCCTGACTCAAGCATTGAGAATTCTTGGGCTTGAAGTGAGTGACAGTGTCGCAATTGGAGACAGTGAAACTGATATCCCCATTTTTAGATCATGCGGTTATAGTATAAGCATAGGACATGCTGAAGAGAACGTGAAACGGAATGCAGCCTACGTTACTTCAGCCGAGCATGGGGAAGGACTTACAGAAGCCATTCAGTTTCTGTCCCAAAAATTTTTTGAGCCAAAGCTATGAGCTTAAGGAGCCTCAGGAAAGAAGCAATGTTACTTGTAGATAGATTATTACGAGACAGAAAAATTAACGGCATAAATTATACACTTACCGAGCCTCTGAACACTGAATTTGGAGAGCTTACCAGCAATATCGCATTTCACCTTGCTCAAACATTTCATAGTGAACCATATACCATAGCAAAGGATTTAGTAGAATCTCTTTCTATACAACTAGCCAAGCAAAGATCACACAGGTCACTGCTCAGGACAATTGAGGCCCATCCCTCTGGACATATAAATTTTAGGGCTAATTGGGAGGTGTACCCGAAAGCAATAATCAGCGAGATCTTGGATGACAATTACGAAAAATTCGACTTTGGTGGAGGCAAAAGGATCGTCATTGAACATACGAGCGTAAACCCAAACAAGGCGCTGCATGTAGGACATTTGAGAAATATGATTATTGGAGATGTCCTATTCAGAATCCTTTCAGCTGTTAATTATGACACAAGCGTTTTTTATTACGTAGACGACTCAGGTCTTCAGGTGGCCGACATAGTTGTTGGATTTATGTATGCTGGTTTTCCCATTAACCCCCCCAATCCTAGTACAAAATTCGACCAATATTGTGGAAATGAGGTTTATGTGAAAATCAATGATTTGTACCTTAAGAACCCCGATCTCCAAGATAAGCGGAAATCAGTGTTGAGAAGCATCGAGGAAGGTAATTCTGAAGTATCAAAGTTCGCGAAGGATATTAGTCTGCGTGTGTTGAGAGATCAGCTGAAGACATGCTGGAGCCTAAAAGTAAGGTACGATCTATTAAATTTCGAATCAGATATTGTGGCTTCCAAGCTGTGGGAGGAGATGTTTAAAATTTTGGTAGACAAAGGTAAAGTGTTCTACGAAACTGAAGGGAAAAATAAAGGTTGCTGGGTGATCAGGGGTTCAGATGGGGACGACGACAAGATCTTGATTAGAAGCGATGGCACCCTGACATATGTGGCTAAAGATATGCCATACGCAGCATGGAAGTTGGGCCTCTTTTCCGATCCTTTCCTTTATACTCCCTTTTCAGAGCAGTGGGACGCTTCGATCCTCTGGGCAGAAACCCTTGATAAGTCGGTCGGTTCTCCACCAAAACGCGAGTTTGGGAGCGGAGACATCGTAATTAACATAATAGACTCCAGACAATCGAGGTTGCAAAGTATTATTTCTAGTACCCTTTCGGCTGTTGCTAAATATGAAGGGCGGTATATGCATCTAAGCTACGAACCGGTTACCCTAAGTTCTAGGACCGCGAGGTCGCTAGGCATAGATATTGGGAGGGCGTCGGCTCATATGTCCGGAAGGAAAGGAATTTACGTTGGCGCCGACCAGGTTATGGAAATACTCTATAAAAAGGCAAAGGAAGAAATCCAGGGTAGGCACCCGAATATGACCGAATCAGAGCTATCAGACATTTCTGAAAGTCTAGGAAGGGCCGCAATACGTTATAACTTAATTAAACAGGATTTAGAACGACCAATAGTATTCGACCTAGAGGAATCACTGAGCCTGGATGGTGACAGTGGACCATATTTACAGTATGCATTCGCGAGATCTCAAAGGCTGCTTGAAAAGGGAGAACTAGTTCACCAAAGTATCATCTCTGCTAACCTTCTACATGATAAGGAACTAAATCTGATTCGAGAATTATCAAAAACGGACTTAATTATCGAGCAATGCTCATCACAAATGAACCCAAAGCTCATAGCGAGACATGCGCATAGACTCGCCGTAGCGTTTAATCTATTTTACGAACATGTTCCTATTCTGAAAGAGGCTAATGAATCTCTAGTGTCTGCAAGACTTGTGTTAGTAAAGGCCTTCAATATTGTAATGAGACTTACGTTAAAATATCTTGGTATCGATCCGTTGAATAGAATGTGATGGGGGTCGTGAACTATATTTGATGCTTTCATGCAAGATGTATGAGAATATGGCAAAAAGAGATCATGGGTTGGGCGTATCAAAATCAATTAATGTCGAGATATATTGTTCATTTTTTTATATCTTTAGAAAAGGAAATTATTCTTCACATGATAGCTTGCAAGGTGCTGATACGGTGCTCCCTCATGGTAGCATTCTATTAAAAAAATGACATTAAAACGGAACCATGACAAGGATAGAGAAATCCTATTTATTGTCATTCGTCAAGCTAGCTTTATTCACTACAAACCATTTAACCTAAAGAAAACTTTGTCGTACTTCTCAATAAATATAAATGCGTCGGAAAATCCTCAAAGCCAAAACAACGAAAGGTTTGATTGTAGAATTTCTATCCATTCGTCAAAACATAGTACTGTTATCCCAGCGTAAATGCTGCAGATTGTTTCTGGGAAGAATAACCCCTCAGAAACCCTTCGACCGTAAGAGTCGTGTTATCCAGCTCATCAGCTTGGGTATGTAGGGTAAATGCAGATTTCCCATTTCTGTCTGTAAGTCCACTAAAGAAATAGGTAGATACACCACTCACATTTGCTATCCAACCATCGATGCTGACTCCCGAGAGTTCAGATGAAGTCTCCGAGTCTAACGCAGAAAAATTAAGGGTAAGGGTTGTGTCGTCAGATTCTTGAGCCGAAACCCGAAGAACAAACTCTTTCAATTCTAATAATCGTGCAGTTTCATTCAGAACATTTTGGGTAACATTGAGTATGACCCTGTTCATTGCTATTGATGTAAGTGCACTTATTGTAACGGGATCAGTGCCGAGTACAGTCTCATTATTCCCTGTCTTGGTTGTGTTTTCAAAAGTAGTAACTGTCAGATCTTCATGGCTAATATTTTGGATCGATGCCTGCACTTGCTCCTGCGTGTAAACATCTGTATAAAATAGTGTTATAGCACAGATAAGGTATATGAGTAGCGTTATTAAACTCGGCGTCAATGCAAATATTCTATAGGCTACTCGTATCTATTATAAAAATAGTGGCAATCAAAGCAAGACAATTTTGGCCCGTTAGGTTATTCTTATTTTATCGAGAGTCAAATATGTTCTGGGCCGTTCTAGGGCCGTAATAGGCCGATGGTTCAGCAGAATACGAAACTATAATCCATTTACTATCTTTTTACGTCCAAGGTTGAGATCGTTTAATCTCTGATTGATTTCCAGCTAAAGTGTACGTTATTTTATGGGCTGGAACACCTGAAACTACTATCATAATGGATTCCTGTAAGGTGAAATTGTTTAAATTATTTGCAAGAATTTGGATAGTAGATTTGGTGAACTTGTCAAAGGGTTCAGGATCCATGCTGAGAAGATACGCATCATCAAAAACTAAAGATATGCATCATCAAAAACTAAATAATTTCTGCTACTTGAATTTTCTTCAAAGTCAATGAAAACTTGTCCGACGGCGACAGATCGTTCTCGTGGGTTCGACGTCTTAAATGCTACATACAATAACCAGCAAAATAGAGAGACACATTTAATAGCTAAATTCAATTCGTGTCCTTCAATTAAAATGGATCCAATTTCAGCATTCCTATTTCTGTGGTCAAAGCAACAATATTGTGATTTGCGTTCGAAATAAATAGAATAGCACATTACAGAGATGGGAGTAATTGATCATAGCGTTAAGACAGATTGGCATCATAGCCTATATGACTGGGATATTGTGGCTAAGGAGAAACCCCCTTTCGATGGTTTTTTCTGCTTTAAGTCCATTCTCTATTCTGTTTGTCCTTTTTGTTGTAAGTAATGGCGAGTACACAGATCTTGCAATCGCTGGAAGTCTTGTCATGGCAACTGTTGGTTATGGTTTGGCGTTAGGGCAAGACATTTCATTCTACAAGACTGAATACAAGATTCAAGATGTTTTCGTCGCAGCACCAGTGTCATCCCTCACATATATGACTGGACTAGCATTGTCAGAACTATTATTTGGTCTACCCGCTCTCATTGCGCTTACAGTATTAGCTGCATTGTACGGAAATACTCTAGCTACATTACCGCTGCTAATTTGTAGCATACTCTTGACTTGGGGCGCAATGTCTGCAATGGGCTTTTTCTTATCTTCTCACATGCTTCATATGCGAAATGCAACTCAGATTATTTCATTTGTAAACGTTATACTTGCCGTAATTCCTCCAGTCTACTATTCCATCGAACGGCTTCCTTCGTACCTCCAGTATCTAGCCTATTCAGTTCCTACAACTCATGCATCTTTGATGATACAGGATAGTATGGGACTGGCTACACCGGAAAGTTGGTCATTATTTTTGGGACTCGCAGTTCAATCTGCGTATTTGCTATTCTTTTTATTTTTGGCCAAAGCACGTGCTGTTTGGAGGGATTTGTAGCCCTTCATCAGCGTGTTGACAGATACATTTTTGCTCGCAAATACTGAATTCCTATGATATGAATGCTAGCATAAACGTGCCATCTTTATAGATCAAGGTTGTTATCTAGGCATACCAGCTCTGTAAGATCGTTGTAAAGATTTAGAAATTCTGTACCTTTGATGGTTACTGTAATTTCCAGATAATATGGATCGAAGGAGACAAGGTCGTAATGCTCTAATTCAAGTAAACACTTAGAGATTTCTGAACTGTAATTATCGAGCATTTTTTCTAATTTCTGTATCTCTAATCTTCCGGTTCTGTCCGAATACGAAAGTATCTCCGCGACCAAATCTAGACCAGTGTACATCGATTACAATACTCAAATCACACCGGAAATAAAAGGGACACCCAGACTAATATGAGAAAAATGTGACTCACATTTTCCTAACCAGCCTTTTCTGTTACATCAATCAGTCATACGATAAAGGAAGAATACAATTTTACTCGGAATAATGCGATACGTAAGTTGAATAGTTCTGCATATAAAAGCAGAAAATAGTTGCAGTTGGTCAATACCCTGTATCCTTTCGTTCTCGATTTATGTAGTTCTTATTCATATATACATCTAGCATTTTTTGAGGAGTCATTTCCAACTCCAGAGCGGCCTGAATTACGAAGTGTAGTATATCAATCAATTCGATTTGAGCCTTTTCGCATTCAAAATGAGAGGGTCTTTTCCACCACTTCCAACTCGTGAGATCCTGTAGTTCAATGGCTTCGTGTACGATCGCTGTCATTAGAGCAGAAACCCTTTCTTGAGTCTTTTTTGGATACCTAGCTACTCCCAAATATTCCACTAACTTCTTTTGTTCATCAAAGATTTTCTCTAACCTGTCCTGACAATGATTCATTCAATTTGAGTCTGTGCTTGACCTATATGAGAACTTCTCTTCACAGTAACAGTGGAGTTTAGCATACTCTTCTACGAATGGTCTACAAGGGAACCTTTTTATTGTAGCCTGTATGCTTTCACTTCCAAAGTGATTAGTTGAATTTGTCGTCCCCCGCTTCATCACAGCAATCCAAAAGACCATTAACAATATTACAGCGTTCAGTGAACAGACGAGTGGCAGTGCGGTTGAAAAGTGAAATAGAATATCGAGGGAGGATGAATAACGTGGATACATATATGAATTTGATATTAGTTGATGCTGAGGAATTCAATCGGCAGGATTTGATGGCAAATTACGGTAAGGTTGTAATTCGAGGGAATAATGTTCTATTTATAAGACTTGAAAAAGATCTTTGATCGTATTGTTGTGAGAATTAAGGTA
This sequence comes from Nitrososphaeraceae archaeon, assembly GCA_035641095.1. Lineage (GTDB taxonomy): Archaea > Thermoproteota > Nitrososphaeria > Nitrososphaerales > Nitrososphaeraceae > TH5896. The sequence goes on along the minus strand of DASQUV010000059.1, from coordinate 16,096 downwards.
AACCCGGACTAATGGTAAAAAGGTATATATTCACCTCAGAAAGCGTAACAGAGGGCCACCCTGATAAAATATGCGATCAGGTTTCTGATTCTATCTTAGATGAGTTTCTTGCAAGCGACTCAGAGTCTAGAGTGGCAGTGGAGTCTTTAACTTCCACAGGAATAGTTTTTGTAGCTGGAGAGGTTACATCAAGACGCAGGGTCGATATACAAAAGGTAGTAAGATCCGTGATACGTGAGATTGGATACGATCGACCTGAATACGGGTTTGATTGCGAATCCTGTTCTGTGTTAGAATCTATACACGAACAAAGTCCAGATATTTCTTTGGGGGTCACTCCTAGTACGCATAGAGAGCAAGGGGCGGGTGATCAGGGCTTAATGTTTGGATATGCAACGAATGAAACCGCGGAACTCATGCCGCTACCTATCATATTGGCTCACAAACTTTCAATGAGGCTGTCTACTCTCAGAAAGCAAAAAAAACTAGGTTGGATAAGACCTGACGGTAAATCCCAGGTTTCGGTCGTTTATGAGGGTACAAAGCCGGTAAGGATCGATACTGTCGTAATTTCAACGCAACATTCTCCAGACATAAGCTTGAGCCAATTGAGGGAGGAAATTGTTGGTAAGGTAATAAAGGAAATCTGTTCGGATTGGATAACCCCAAATTCAAAATTCTTGGTCAACCCTACTGGAAGATTTGTTATTGGCGGTCCTCGAGCCGATACCGGTTTAACTGGAAGGAAGGTAATTGCAGACACTTATGGTGGAGCAGGAAGACATGGAGGAGGAGCATTTTCAGGTAAAGACCCATCTAAAGTTGATAGATCGGCATGTTATATGGCGAGATATATCGCTAAAAATATAGTAGCTGCTGGGCTTGCAGACAAATGTGAAGTGCAATTGGCATATGCGATAGGCTTGCCTGATCCAGTCTCCGTGATGGTGAATACGTTTGGAACGTCTACAATTGACGACGAATTAATCGAGACACGAGTCAAAAATTCGTTCGAAATGAAGCCCGCCGATATTATAAGGATTCTAGATTTGAAAAGGCCAATTTATAAAAAGACGGCAGCGTATGGACATTTTGGGCGAAACGAACCTGAATTTACGTGGGAGAGGACTGATAAGATGTCAGATCTGGCTGGCGGAGCTATAGATAGCTGACTTGAATAGCATCGCTACGTTAGAGAGAAAGCTTTACTCAATTTGCAAGTCAGAATGGTAGATGCTAACTCGTCCAAAATATCACATTCACCTTGGATAAGCTCGGTTATTGTGAAGCATAATTGGCCCTAGCTAACAAGGTCGCACTAGTCACGGGTTCATCTGGTGGAATTGGGTTCGCAATCTCTAAAGAATTTGCCGAAAATCAGGGGGCAACGGTCTTAGTATGTTCCAGAAATATCCATGATGCTATCAGAGCCTCGCAAAAGATAAAAGGAAATACCCAAGCTATCGAATTGGACGTTACTAATGTGAGAAACGTAAATTCAGTTGTAAAAGGAGCAGTATCAGATTATGGAGGTATTGATATCCTAGTGAATAGTGCTGGGCATCGCTTTGATAATGGAATCTGGTACAGGAAATTTCATCAGATGACCGATAGTGCTTTGGATGCTATTTTGGAAGTCGATCTTAAGGGTACAGTACATATGACAAAGGCATTCCTTCCAAGCATGTTAAGAAAGACTAATCGCTCTCGTGGCAATTCATGCGTAATTATTAATATTGCCTCGACGCCCGCGCTGTCAGGTCATGACGAAGGTTCCCCCTATACTATTGCCAAGGCTGCGGTAATTGCTGTAACCAAGCACATTGCTCTAGAATATGGGAATAAGAAAATTAGAGCGTATACTCTTGCGTTAGGAAATATCGCAACAGATGCCACTTATAATTCTATGACTAAGCGAGGAAGGAAGAAAGCCGTTAGTGAGCCGGCGATGAAGAGATGGGGTTCCCCAGAAGAGGTCGCCAAAGTGGCCGCATGTCTAGGGAGTGAAAGCTTTTCATATGCTACAGGTAATACCATAATAGTGGACGGAGGTAAAGTAATTGTCTAGAAATCATGACTTCATTTTGAGCAGTGAAATAGAGATATTGATAGCAATGGTCTTAGACAGGAAATAATTACGTGCATTTTGATGATGATACAAACAATTTCCGATTCGGGGTAAATTGAAGACCAATAGCCCTACACTTAGAAAAGGATATACTACTGGCACCTCAGCGGCGGCCGCAACTAAAGCAGCACTGATTCAACTCTTATTGGAGAAGAAAGTCGATTGTGTAGAAGTTGCGTTACCAAGAGGAGGAAAGCTTGTCATAGGAATCGACTGGACTCGGGTAGGTAACGGATGCGTGACCTGTGCTGTCACAAAGGATGGCGGAGACGACCCTGATGCCACTCACGGGGCGCAGATCCTATCTACTGTTTCATTAAACGACGAGGTTGGTACCATCAAAATAGAAGGAGGGCAAGGTGTAGGACGCGTAACAAAGCCTGGGATAGGCCTTCCAATAGGTGCAGCTGCTATAAATCCAGTGCCATCGATGATGATCAAGGCAGCGGCGTTGGAGATAGTAGGGGGACTGATTGAAACTAAAGGGATTACAGTAGTAATATCGGTACCAATGGGGGAGACCATTGCGCAAAAGACAGACAATCCACGGTTAGGTATTCTAGGTGGAATATCGATACTGGGAACAACAGGAATAGTAATACCTTACTCTACAGCATCATTTGCTGCGTCTATTCGACAAAGTCTCGATGTAGCGTTAGCTATGGGTGTTGACACCGTTGCGTTGACAACAGGCGGTAGGAGCGAGGAGTTTGTTAAAAAATTTTTTAATAATACTCTCCCAGAACATTCTCTTGTACAGATGGGGGACTTTGTGGGCTACGCAATAAAGCAATGTCAAGTCAAGAAGATAAAGAATGTTGTCATCGCTGGGTTTATTGGAAAACTAACGAAGATAGCAATGGGAGTAAAACAGACTCACGTCAAGGGCTCTCATGTCGACATGGAGTTCATGGCGGAGATTGCAAGAGATTGCACATGCTCCACAGAGGTAGTTGCCAAAATATTGAACGCTAATACAGCGCGCCACGTACAAGAAATAATAACGGGGCATAGAATAACAGGATACTTTGACGAGCTCTGTAGGCGAGCTCATTCATCATTAATCAAGGATGACCAAAGTCAATTGAATCTCCAGATTGTAATGTTTGATTTCGACGGAAAGGTGTGTGGCCTTTACCCGAAAGAAAAGTATAGCCAGTTATAACAAAAAGATTCAAAGACGCAGATCGCTCCTGCATCTTATCCGAGTGGATTTCAACTGTTTGATTTCTATGAATAAGAATAAAAGAGGGTTTACGAACCCAACCCAGTAGGATCTAACCTGCACCAACCAAGACCGCCCACCATTAGTGTAGTAGCAATAACCAAGAATGGAATTAAAATAGCCAAGACTATAAGGAAGAATTGGCCAGATGTTAAGATTTATGTTCCACAAAAGTACTATGACTCCTCAAATGATATTCTGTGGTTCAATGAGCCGACATCACAAATTATGGAGAATCTGTTCAAGACTAATAGTGGTTTAATCTGCATTTTCTCTCTTGGAGCAGTGATCCGACTCATTGCTCCCTTTATAGGTAACAAAAAATATGATCCCGCGGTTGTAGTTATAGACGATAAGGCAAACTTTGTCATCAGCGCATTATCCGGTCATCTTGGAGGAGCAAATTCTTTAGCAACAGATCTATCAACTTTTTTCCAAGGAAGTATGCCGGTTATAACGACGGCTGCCGACGTTAATCAAACTATCGCAGTGGACATCTTAGGGAGGAATCTAGGATGGACATTAGATCGCCTAGATACTGTTACTCAAGTAAGCGCTTGCATGGTCAATGAAATGCCTATAGGGGTTTTCCAGGACTCTGGAGAGCGCGATTGGTGGCCAAGTAAGGGCCTTCCACGGAACATCAGACTATTGTCAGACATTGATCATTTGAAATCTAAAGAGTTCCGCGCGGGTCTAATAATTACAGATAGGATTCTAAAGGATAAGGAAATTTCCTCTAAATCGGTAATCTACAGGCCCAAGAGTCTAGTCGTAGGGATCGGGATGCATTGGAATACGACCAAGGAAAGGATAGAATCGGCAGTATTCGAGGTATTCCGGGAGAATTATTTAAGTATTAAGAGTATAAGAAATTTAGCTACAATTAAGAATAAATCGGAGGCTACCGGATTGATTGAATTTTCAAGGTCATACCAGTTTCCAATAGAAGCTTTCGGTGATGATCAGCTTTCCCGAATGGACGTTCCTAATCCGTCGGAATTAGTGGGACAGTTTCAGAGCACGAAGAGTGTATCTGAAGCAGCTGCGCTATTGAGCTCCAAAGGGGTTCTTGTGGTCCCCAAACTTAAATTTCCGCCTGACCTTACTCTTTCCGTTGCTAGGGTGGAATACAAATAATTGATTAAAGCGATGCTGATTGTGGATAGAGGCAGCAGAGAGCCCGAAGTCAAAGAAGAGCTGGAGGTTATTTGTTCAACTATTAGCAATACTCATCCTGGCTTGTACGACTGCATAACTTACTGCTTTTTGGAGGTGGTTCCCCCCTATATAGAGGACGGAATTTCAAAATGTATTGCCAACGGAGCTGACTTTATCACAATCATTCCATATTTTCTATATCCAGGTATGAAGTTGAAGGACTCTGTGAAGAAAGCCGCATCGATATCTAAAAAGAAAGATGTTCGAGTGGCAATTGCTAAGCCACTGAGTAAGAACGAGCGAATGCTCAGAGTCATAGTTAATAGAGTCCACGAAGCTAAGCGAGATCACTCCCTAAATCTGTCCGACTTGGAGTGCGACTTATTGCTAATTGGTCATGGTAGCAGCGATAGAAGTGCTAGAAAAGCATTTGAGTATATGATAGATTTGCTTAAACCTCATTTTAGACGTGTCTGTTTCTGTTTCCTAGAGCTCGACTTGCCAAATATTACGGAGGGCATCAGGAATTCATTGGCCTTGTCACCAAAATGTCTTCTGGTCGTTCCATATTTTTTACACAAAGGTGCTCATATTAAATACGACATAATGCAAGAAATCAGTACGTCTATCAGGGAACAAAATCCGACTAATATGTACATCACAAAGCATTTGGGAGCGGATTGCCAGTTAGCATACATCGTGTGGGAAAGGGCAATGGAAGTTGAGCGAGGAATCTTCCCCAGAATCTAATTACTATAACGCAGATCATAATCTGCGCAATATGTCAAGAAAAGCATTTGGGATAGAAAATGAGAGTTTCGCAATAATAGATAGTGAAGTAGGATTACATAACTACCACGAACTTGAATGGGCAATTGTGAGAAGAGTAATTCATGCTACGGCTGACTTTGATTTTGCAGGGAAAGAAAAAATAACCTTCTATGGAGACGTTTTCGCGTCGGCTTTCGAAGCGATTGAGAACGGATGCTATGTTGTATCTGATGTCGAAATGGTATTATCAGGCATAAACAAGCGTTTGGCAAAGGAACTGCATCTGAAGCCTTTGTGTAGGATTTCCGATGATTCCGTCATCAAGTACTCCCGTGCTAATAATTTGACCCGGTCGCAGGTTGCTATGGATTTTTCAGCCGCTCAGATTCAGAACGGCATAGTGGTTATAGGTAATGCCCCGACGGCCCTTTTTCAAGTAATATCCATGGTCAGAGAGAACAAGGCAAAGCCCGCTCTAGTAATTGGAATTCCAGTAGGATTTGTCTCCGCTCTTGAATCAAAAAAGGAATTATCGCGCACTCCAGTTCCGTCCATTACTAATATCGGCCGAAAGGGAGGTAGCGCGGCTGCCTGTTCAATAATAAATGCTCTAATGTTAATTTATAAGACCAGACTCATTCAGGAATAGATATAATCTGACAAACTTGGGATTTTTTGACGGCCAAAATGTGTTATCCCTAGGTGGGATTGAAGGTGACGATCACGTGGTACTACGTCTACCTACCGAGTTCCCAATTATATTGTTAGCGAGTAAATCGTATCCATAATATACTTGATGCGACTTCCCTAGATCTATGCTAACCCTTGAATCAATCAAGAAGATAATGACCCATAAGTTAGAATCAATTCATCCACATGAAACGGCACAAGAAGCTGCGAAGAAGATGAAGCATAAGGATATAGGCTCATTGCTAGTCGTCGACGAATCTGGTGTTCATATTGGCATAGTAACCGAGAAAGACCTAGTATCGAAAGTTTGCATTCCGAACAAAAAGAGTACAGAGATATCTGTAAACGACATAATGTCTTCCCCCCTGGTACATATCAATTATGATGCAACCCTCGAAGAAGCGGCTAAAAAGATGGTTGACAACAAGATACAGCATTTGTTGGTAAAAAATGCAGATAAGTTGGTTGGAATTCTCACCACAAGTGATCTCAGCACCTATCTACGACAAAATATTGATTTGGACGAAGTTAATGCTAGTATTTTGGAATCATTGATGGAACAAGAAATTGCAAAATGAGTCTAAGTATTGGTCGAAAATCTTGTGTATTGAAGCTTAAGCAACACAATCAGTACGTCCACTTGGGACTATTAGGAGCAGAATCGCAGTCGAAAGGGAGACATCTGGCTCTTGAAAGAGATAACCACAAAAATAGAAATTAGATCAAACCCAGAGAAAGTTTGGAAAGTATTAACAGACTTTCGACTGTACAAATTTTGGAACCCATTCATTATTGGCATTACTGGCTTTCCTATTAGGGGGGAAAAGATTGAAATAGAATTAAGGACAGCAGCTCAAAAAACACGCATGTATCATCCAGTAATAACTAAGGTGGATCCACCTAATGAATTGAGGTGGTACGGAAAGGCGCTTCTCCCACTAATATTGGATGGTGAGCATATCTTTATGATCCAAGAGAACGAAGTCCATGATACACTCTTTACTCAAAAAGAGATATTCAAGGGATTAGGTGCCTATTTCGGAAATGCCAGAATGTTTGACGACATACGGAAAAGCTTCCAAATAATGAATTCGAGCTTAAAAACAAGAGCAGAGAATGATGAAACGTAATTTCGGCTGTTTATTAATGGATTATGGTTAGCGCTTCTTGTTTAACCTCTTAACCTCTTACTAATCAATTCTTTTTATTTATCGTATTGAGCCCGTAGTACAGGAGCTGCATTTTCCGAAGGTGTGAGGTAGCTATATCTGGCAATACAAGTTATTGAGCTGATACATCCCGAGAATATTTCGCGCTCAGTTTATTACAGAGCTAAAATCGTAATGATTCGTCCTGTTGACTACTTTTTGAGGTAAGACTAACTGGTAATACTATAAGCTGCGATTGTTGATTTTAGAAGATCAGATCATGCATCTATTGATATGACGAAGCGTTAACTCCATTCCATAGCACAGATTTATCGCATAATCAGTATTTATTTGCTGCAAATTAGCTTTTATCCTTAGGCTTATACGCACTCCATGTTATCTCCTCTGTGCAATCGAGATAATAACACGTTGTTGATTTAGCCCAAAAAAAAGGATCATCAGTCCTGAGGAAACTCACAATCTCGGTATATTGTTACATTGAACGCGGTTAACGCCTCCTATAGTCTTTACACCTGTCTAAAATTCTCTTAAGTATCCTATCATCTGCAAAATGCAAGTGCATGTATGATGCAACACACGAATTATAGGTTAAACCGTCGTAGCTCCCATCAATCCCTAGACCTCTTAGCATGCCAAATGAAAATTGAGAATCTGAGGGTATATTTACTAGCTTAGAATAGTGAAACTCGTGGCCATGAATGCGAGAAATTCGACCCATCAGCTCACCATTACCTTCAGCCTCCGTATACCCAACCGTAACTCGGTCGGTCATAGCAGTTTCAGTATCAAAAATACCGACCATCGAGTATCTTCCATGTTTCTTTCTTCGATTGTCATTTATTACTCTTGTTAGATACATTAGACCACCACATTCGGCAAGTGTGGGCATTCCATCAACAATCGACTTGCGTATTGATCTTTTCATTGAATTGTTCTTTTCTAATCGTTTCGCCAATATTTCGGGAAAACCTCCTCCTATCAAGAGTCCGTCAACATCCTTCGGTACTGACCTATCTTTGATAGGACTAAAAAAAACAAGAGCGACACCATTTTTCCTAAGTGACACAAGATTATCATAATAATAAAAATTAAATGATTCATCAAATGCCACTGCAATTCTATACAAGGGCTCCCTTTCATTCTTAATTAATGAGTAGGATCTCTTTTGATCTCTTTTGTTGCTCCTATGCGGTAGTAAGCTATCAAGGCTGATCTGGTCAGCAACGCATTTAGCACAATTCAAAATAACATTTTTGGCATTTCCTTTGATTTCAATAGGAGGTATAAGCCCCAAGTACCTTTCGGCAGAACGGATCTCCTCATTTCGGTAAATAATCCCTATGATTTTTTTCTTTACATGATTATCCAATGATTCTAGTATCATGTTTGAATGTTTTTGGCTCCCAACATTGTTTATAATAATCCCTCCTACTTTCAGGCAAGGATCGAGCTTGGTATACCCAAGAATCATGGCTGCTACCGATTGCGATGTTCTGGCCGCATCCACCACCAATATAACTGATGCTTTGAGTATCTTAGAGATATGTGCAGTACTTCCGAAATTCCTCTTCCCAGAGATTCCGTCAAACAGGCCCATTACCCCCTCGATTACTGAGAGATCTGCGTCCGAAGAACTTCTCTCTAAGCATTCTAGAACTCCCTTTTTTCCCATTAGCCAGAGATCAAGGTTTCTTGACTGACGACCAGTAACGTATGTGTGATAAAAAGGATCGATAAAATCTGGACCAATCTTGAAGGGTTGAACCGTGAACCCACATTTAACAAGCTTATACATAATCCCCATTGATACAGTCGTTTTTCCTACTCCACTAGTTGTTCCAGCGATTACAACAACCGGCTTTTGCAATAGGTACCATTTCACCTCATGAATAACCTTTCGTAGTATTCCGACCTAAGTTGCACCTAAAAAATTGTTGAATGACATATTCTTAATAGTCAAAGTCCCCCAACCGCGCTTCTACGAATATTGATGTTGTATTTAAGACCAAACCTGTGAGATTCATCCCTTATATACCGGAGTAACTTTAGCCCTTCATCATTGGAAGGCAGAATGAGTGGATCCTTCCTACCAACTAAATAAATTTCCTCATTACCTTTGGCAAGAGAAAAACAAGGAATATCCAAACCAAGAGAATTCAAAGTCTTGACTGCACTGTTCAGCTGTCCCCTACCTCCATCTATTAGTATCATATTAGGCAGTGGCAAACTTTTACTCACATTCTCATTATAAGCTGAGCGATACCTCCTTCTAACTATTTCTTCTATCATAGCAAAATCGTCCTGTATCCCATTATTGTGAATTCTAAATCGCCGATACCCAGATTTAGAACATTCGCCATTTACGAATCGTACACACGCACCAACCGCGATACTTGTTCCTAAATTTGATACATCGAAACCGTCGATGATGTATGGTACAGATCTTAATTGTAGCTTGTCCCTTAGATTGAGAAGAGACGAGTGATATCCCTGCTCGACATATAGTAAAAGGTTTGTCATAATCAAATCCATAATTTTACTGCTATCGTCAGCACGAAAACCCTTTTGAACCGGTAGTATCGCTACACTGTGTCCGGAGATGGATTCTAGATATCTTTGAAGTGCATCAGCATCTTGAATTTTTTCACTTGTATAGATATACCGCGGAACCATACTATTAGAGTCATAGTACTGTGCAATGAATGTACTTAAGGAGTTATCCCCTACGAGATCAAATTTAACATGATTTTTATCCATTATTACTCCTTTTCGGCGCTTCAACGTAAGTACGTGAGCAACTCCAGTGTTTTCGTTCGCCATGATACCAAAGAATTCTTCATCCGCACCTCGGTTTGAATTCGTTTCTATTTTTTGCATTATTGTTGTATTTTCAAGTCTTTGAATCGTATCGCGAAGGTCCATTGCAAGCTCATATTTTTGATTCCTTGATGCTTTAGTCATTTCCTCTTTCAATTTGCCTTTTAATTGTTCCATATTACTCTTTTTTGTAAGCACCTCGTGTAACATTGTCACCTTGCCCATGTAGTGTTCCCTTGTTACATTTCCAATGCAGGGGGCTTCACAATTCTTAAGAAAAAATTCTAAGCAAGGTTTCTTGGGCAATTTTTTACAAATTCTTACCTTAAACAACCTTCTCAACGATCCTGTGGACAATATCTTGGAACTGCCATAAACGAATGGACCGTAGACCTTCCCCTTGGGACCAAAAAATTCTCCATTTCTGTTCCTTCTCGCAACAAGAAGGCGAGGGAATTCCTCTTGTGTTATTTTCAAATATGTATATTTTTGCTGATACTTCAGCTCGATATTAAACATTGGCCTATACTGTTTTATCAAACTTGATTCGAGAAGAAATGCTTCTGTTTCATTGAGTGTGACAATGAAATCAATATCTGCAATCCGTGAAAGTAATCGCGCAGTCTTGATAGCATGATAACCGTCATCGACCTTGCTCACAACATAGCTTTTTAATCTTTTTTTTAGATTTTTCGCTTTCCCTATATATATCACCTGGCCACTATGGTCCTTCATAAAATATACACCTGGACTGTTTGGAACGTGAGTAATTTTTTGTTCTAAGCTCATTTCTTTGAATCCTGCTCCCTTATCATAGTGTTAAGTATCTGTTTCGGAAACAATTTTGATTTAAGGTACTTGCCTGTTTGACTGCAATCATTTCGTGATATCTCTTCTGGAGTGCCGCAAGCGACTATCCTCCCTCCCAACTCTCCACCTTCAGGTCCAAGATCTATTATCCAGTCGGCAGAGGCGATTACGTCTAAATTATGTTCTATAACGATCACAGAGTTGCCAAGGTCAACTAATTGCTGCAAGACATGTAGCAGCTTACTAACGTCCGCGAAATGAAGTCCAGTTGTAGGCTCGTCAAGAATATAAACAGTATTTCCTGTGTCCTTTTTGGATAGTTCTGCCGCAAGTTTGATCCTTTGAGATTCACCACCTGAAAGCGTTGTCGCCGGTTGTCCCAGATGTATGTAACCAAGACCAACGTTACTAAGGAAGATCAATTTTCTATATATGCTCGGAATATTCGAAAAGAACTCGAGCGCTTCATCGACGGTCATAGCCAAAATATCTGCAATTGTCTTTTTCTTGAACGTAATGCTTAGAGTCTCTGAATTGTATCTCTTACCCTTACAGGTATCACAGGTTACATATACGTCAGCTAGGAACTGCATCTCAATTCGCTTTACTCCAACGCCTTCGCACTCTTCGCACCGGCCATCGAGAACATTAAAAGAAAACCTTCCAGGCTTGAATCCTTTTTCCTTTGCCAAAGGAGTCATTGAAAAAAGTTCTCTAATCGGTGTGAATGCATTTACGTATGTCGCAGCATTGGATCTGGGAGTACGACCGATTGGGGATTGATCGATTCCTATAACCTTGTCTACCAATTCCAGCCCTGTAATGCCCTCATGTTTTCCAATCCGTTCGCGAGAATGATAGAAATGAGCAGATAATCCTTTGAAGAGTATATCATTGATTAGAGTAGACTTCCCCGAACCAGAGACGCCAGTAACTAGAGTCAAACAACCCAACGGAAAGGAGACATCAATGCTCTTCAAATTATTCTCTTCTGCTCTATGCACTGTGAGGAATTTCGTTACGCTCCTTCTCTTATCCTTTGGGCTTGTGACATGCAAAGCGCCACTTAGGTATTGACCAGTAATTGATTCGACCGACCTAGATACGTCTTCTGCGGTCCCGTAAGCTACTACCTTGCCTCCATGGTTGCCAGCTCCTGGTCCCAGATCTAGTATCCAGTCTGAACTTCTTATTACTTCCTCATCGTGTTCGACGATGATAAGCGAATTTCCTAGCCCGCTAAGTTTTTTCAAAGTTGCAATGAGCTTTGCGTTATCCCTTTGATGTAACCCAATGGTTGGCTCATCTAGGACATACAGTACACCAGTAAGATTCGATCCAATTTGAGTAGCCAACCTAATTCGCTGTGATTCGCCTCCTGATAACGTAGAAACAGTACGATTCAGCTGTAGATAGTCTAAACCTACGTCCATTAGGAATTGTAGGCGAGCTTTTACCTCTCTTAATATGGTTCTTGAAATGATCAGATCATTCGGTGAAAGTGCGACCTGATTAAAGAATTTCAGACAATCCCCTATTGAGAGATTGCATACATCTATAATGGATCTTCCGTCAATCTTTACTGAGAGAGCTTCTTTTCTAAGCCTTTTCCCCAAACAAAACTCACATGGATGTTCACGCATATACTCGGCTATCTCTTCTCGCTTCGACTCGGATTCAGTTTGACTAAAGAGCCTTTCCAGATTAGGGATAACACCTTCGAAATTTCCAACATATTCCCACTTACTCTCCGAATTTCTCGATTTATAACTATAACGAATACGTCTGTCGGTCCCGTAAAGGATTACTCTAAGCTGCTCTTCTGTAAATTTTGAGATAGGGACATTCAAATTAAAACCAAAGTGTTTACCAACATCTCTTAGTTTCGATGATCTAAATGAAGCGAATCGCCCTAGCCAAGGCTTAATGGCACCTGCCAGTATGCTTTTCGACTTGTCAGGAATTATTAAATCGGGGTCGAATTTTAGCTTAAAACCTAATCCGTTGCACTCCTTGCAAGCCCCAAATGGCGAATTAAATGAAAAGGAACGAGGCTCCAACTCCCCCATGCTTAGTCCGCATTTAGGGCATGCATTTTGCTGAGAATAGATGTATAATTTATTATCTACCAGCATAGCAGCCAATCCGTCACTCAATCGTAATGCCAGCTGGACTGATTCAATCAATCGCGTTCGGTCCTCCTTTGAAATTTCGAGTCTGTCTATTACAACCTCGATAGAATGTTTCTTTTGTTTATCCAGAGCAGGCAAATTTGACTTACCGTCCACATAGCCATCTGCATGATTACTCCTGCTGTAACTGTCTAAATTCACAAGTACACCATCAATTCTCACCCTTGGAAATCCATCTTTTTTTAGGCCTTCTAATAGCTTCCTAAATGTGCCCTTTTTCTCTCGCACTAAGGGAGAGAGCAGAATCCCAGTTCTAGCATCAAACGATGTAAGGATCGAATCACTAATGGCCTCTGTGGATTGTCGACTAATTCGTCGTTCACAATTGGGGCAGAACGGAATTCCTATTCGAGCATACAGAAGACGTAGATAGTCGTAAATCTCTGTAACTGTGCCGACGGTAGAACGAGGGTTCTTATTTGTCGTTTTCTGCTGAATAGAGATAGCCGGAGAAAGTCCATCAATAGAGTCGATATCAGGCTTGTCCATCAATTCTAAGAACTGTCTGGCATAAGCTGATAACGATTCTACGTATCTGCGTTGTCCTTCGGCATAGATCGTATCAAATGCAAGAGTAGATTTACCTGAACCTGAGAGGCCTGTAAAAACGACTAATTTATCCCTTGGGATGGTAACGCTTATGTTCTTCAAGTTATGTTCGCGCGCTCCCTTTACGATTATGTTGTCTACCATGGATAGTCCCTAATTCACTTAGATAATAGGTTCTCCTAATGCCTTTTTAATTTTGTATAATTTGCTTCTCAATTCAATTGCGCGTTCAAAATTGAGGTCGTCTGCGCTCTTTATCATTTGAGCTTCTGTATTGCGAGCAAGCTTAGCAAGGTCTGATCTGCTCATTGATTTAATATTTACGTCTACAGAACCTTTCTCAGTGCTTGCTATGGGTTTCACAATGGATTTTGGTCTAATGTTATTGTTTGTGTTGTATTCAACTTGCTTTTCACGACGCCGATCGCTTTCAGCAATTGCTCGTTTCATTGAGTCGGTGACCTTCTCAGCGTAAAGGATTACTCTTCCATCAACATTTCTGGCAGCTCTTCCAAAAGTCTGTACTAGACTAGTTGAATTTCTTAGAAAGCCTTCCTTATCAGCGTCCAAAATTGCGACTAGCGATACTTCAGGAAGATCTAGACCTTCTCTAAGTAAATTTACGCCCACCAATACGTCGAATTCTCCAATTCTCAATTGACGCAGAAGCTCGGTCCTGTCTAAGCCCTTTATTTCCGAATGTAAATACCTTACCCGGATGTTCTTTTTAGTTAAGAAATCGGCAAGATCTTCGGACATCCTTTTTGTCAAAGTTGTAACAAGAGTTCTTTGTTTTCGTTTTATTTGCCTTCGAATTTCTTGGATTAGGTCTTGCATCTGACTTTGGGCCTCTCTCACCTCGACAACGGGATCCACCAGACCGGTTGGTCTTACTAATTGCTCGACAACCTGCCAGCTGCGTTTCAATTCGTAATCAGCTGGGGTAGCTGAAATGAAAATTACGTTTTTCATGTATTCTTCAAATTCTTTGAATTTTAAAGGCCGATTATCTGCTGCACTTGGGAGTCGAAATCCGTAATCTATAAGTGTTTTCTTTCTCCCATAGTCACCATTAAACATAGCATGTAACTGAGGTATGGTAACATGAGATTCATCTATTACCAGAATAAAGTCTTCACCAAAGAAATCCAATAGGCAATATGGGGGATCACCAGGGTTTCTTCCATCGAAGTGTCTTGAGTAATTTTCTATTCCTTGACAATAGCCTAACTCTTGTATCATTTCTGTATCATAATTAGTCCTGGAGGTGAGTCTCTGCCTTTCAAGTTCGGAAGGGAGATTGGGGAGCCATTCGTCAAGCTCCTGACGTATAGCTGTGATCGCTGATTGCCTTCTTTCGTCACCAACAACGTAGTGCTTTGCTGGAAATATCTTAACTCTCTGGATCTCCCTCTTCTTATCCATTGTAATGGGATCGTGCAGAGATATCATTTCGATATCTTGCCCAAAAAGCCCTATTCTCAAAAGGTCCTCCGAGTAGGCAGGGATGATGTCGATAGTATCACCGCGAACTCTAAATCCTCCAGCCTTTAGCGAAAGATCGTTCCTTTCGTAACGAGCATCTATGAGTCTATTAATAATCCACTTTCGGTCGACCTTAGAATTTATGTCAAGCAGAATTGAATTCTGGTCCCATTCAACAGGAGAGCCCAAAGAGTATATGCAAGAAACGGTGGCAACTATGATCGTGGGCTCCCCAGACATCAACATTGCTGTTGCCTCCAACCTCATCTTCTCTATTTTTTCGTTGATCTCCGTGTCCTTTTCAATATAAGTGTCCGTCTGAGGGAGGTAACTTTCCGGCTGATAGTAATCATAAAAGCTCACAAAATAGCCTACATTGTTCTTCGGAAAAAATTCCTTTAGTTCGGTATAAAGCTGAGCAGCTAACGTCTTATTGTGGGATATTATGAGAGTGTTCTTGTTAATGGCCGCTATCACATTAGCGATTGTAAATGTTTTCCCACTACCAGTAACTCCTAGTAGCGTTTGGCAACCACTCTTCTCTAGGGCTCCATTAGTGAGTTTAGATATCGCAATCGGCTGATCCCCACTAGGAGGAAAACTATTCGGAGATAGCATGAACTTACCAGACAGAGTATTACTCCGAGACAATTCATCATTACAAAGATCATTACGCGAATATAATACTATTTCCAAACTTAGATTGGACGACAAGATTCATTGCACATGTATTCTTTTTGAGACAAAAATGTCGTAAAAACGACTTGGCTGGCGCGGTTAGGAGTTCACAACACGAATAGCATTGATATTAGTTTTGTCAAGAGTAAATAGCTCGCCTTCAATGGCATCATAATTAGCAAGATAGAAAAAATTCCATCGGACAGGCCTAGATTAATCTATTTAAATTCTTCATTTTTGCATTACCATATACCTATTATAATTGAAAGTTAAATATCATGTGAATTCTGTATTACCTGCGATCCCATAAAGGCAAATTCCATCTAGCTTTCGGAAGTACTTGGGTATGTGTATGAAAGTGATGCAACAAGTTAGAAGAAGGACTCCGTTTTTTCTTTAAGAGGTAAAGAGGCTTTAGCTT
>DASQUV010000058.1:0-95880 GCA_035641095.1 Nitrososphaeraceae archaeon | reverse complement strand
CCGGGCAATAAGTGGTTGTGCACCCTATCTCTAGAAATGTCTGCTAGGTGAAAGTGTCCTATATAGTCAGAAAGTTGATACACAACTTCAGCAGGGTCTTCTCCCACACAAAAAAAATGTCCCAGATCACAATTTATTCCTATACTATTAGAATTAAAACATTTCAGAAATTCTGTAATTTGTGATGAATTTTCTATTATTAGCCCGGGTTCCGGTTCAACTAGAATTTTTACCTTTTCGGCTTCTGCAATTTTTACAACCTCCTCAATGTTTTTTGTGAAAAGCTTCAATAAATCTATTTCAGAAGATGAATGAAGACGTGGCGGACCACCCCCCTCCGTCGAGATGTTTTTTGCTCCAAGGAACCTAGCCGCTTTCAAGCAATCGATCGTATGCGCTATACGGATGTCTGTAGAATGCCTATCCACTTCTATCCAAGAAGGATGGTATACATCGTCGATTGCATAGAGTGTAAATGCATTCAAGTTAGAGACGTTTAGGCCATGTTTTTTCAAAAGGTTGTTCAACTGTGATAGGCGCTGCTTTGAGAGCAGAGGAGGAAATAAATGTGGAACATCACACAGAATTTCAACCCCTCCGTACCCTATAGCTCCTATCTCCTTTATAGAATCTTCAAGTGAATACCGCTTGAAGGCATTCGTACTAAATGCTAATTTCATGTGCAAATCTTCACCTTGCTTAATAAATTTCTTTATGGCCAGGGCTGGCACAGTGTATCTTGTCTCTTCTTGACGGTTAGAGATAGCCTAATGAAGCGCATCACAAAAATATCCGTTCGCATTTAATGTAGAAATCATAGGGATGACAGAGTGGATCTGGAAATTGACAGCAGCAAGTTAAACCTCGATATTGCAGGCATCTCTCTGAGGAATCCTGGAATTCTTGCATCAGGATTCCTTGGGATATCTCAAGCTATCTTCGAGCGAATTTATGGTGAAGGAGCTGGGGCAGTTGTTAGCAAATCGATTAGTAGGTATCCAATGGAGGGTTACACAAATCCCACTGTGGTAGTCTTGGAGAACAAGAGTTATATTAACGCGGTAGGGCTTTCCAATCCAGGATGCGAGTCATTTTACGAGGAAGTAAGGACAAATGACAAGGTTCCTCTAATAGTGAGCTTAGTGGGATCAGATCCATCAGATTTTGAAGTCATGACAAGAAAATTAGATAGGTCAAAAATTATTGGATTTGAAATAAATCTGTCATGCCCACACGTTCAGAAACTAGGAATGGAAGTTGGCGACGACCCGCAAATGGTGAAATCAATAGTTGAAACTACTAAATCCAACACGACTAAGCCAGTTTTCGTAAAGGTAGGGGTTGGAAGTACAAATATAATTGATATCTCTCAAGCGGCTATCGATGCAGGGGCAGATGGGATAACAGCAATCAATACTATAAGAGCTATGAAAATTAGCATTGATAATTTTAATCCTATTCTTAGCAATAAGGTTGGGGGGTTGTCAGGCACTTCCATTAAACCAATCGCTATCAGATGTGTTTACGAACTCTCAAAGAAATTTAATGTACCTATCATTGGGTGTGGCGGAGTTTCTAACTGGGCTGACGCTGTAGAGTTCATGATTGCTGGTGCGGCATCATTTCAGGTTGGAACAGCAATAGGTTTTGATGGTGTGAGTATTTTTAATTCCATAAATATGGGGATAGTCAAATATTTGGAGAGGAAGGGCTATCAGAGTGTGATGGAACTAATTGGAAGATCGCACAAATACTGATATTCTTAGGTCTGTCCCAATAAAAAAAGTAATCGACGAGACGCCCACCATACGGACTATCATTTTTGAAGACGAATACAGCATTGCTTCAATGCCTGGACAATTCTTAATGGTGTGGATACCACAAATAGAAGAGCTACCGATGAGCATTGGGATAGAAAGCTTTGAGAATCGTAAATTTGCTGCTATTACTGTCAGAAAATACGGCATTGGATCAACAGCACTATACGATCGAAAAGTCGGAGAGCTTATTGGTATAAGAGGTCCATACGGAAATCATTTTTCCGTTCCTGCGAATCTTAGGAACGCGTTAATAATAGGAGGAGGTACTGGGTTAGTGCCGCTTGTTAGGTTGTTTGGTGACCTCCTACACGATCGGGTCCCGACTTCCTTAATTATGGGGGCACGGACTAAAAATGAATTGCTATTCGAGAATAAAGTTAAAAAGTTACTAACGGACAAGAGCCCTAGAAATAGCCTTGCGTTTTCAACTGACGACGGAACTTCTGGCTTTAAAGGATCGGCCGTGGAGCTGGCCGAAACAATCATGATTTCCAAAAAATTTGAAATATTGTATACGTGCGGTCCTGAACTAATGATGAAAGGAGTCTATAAATTGGGAGAAAAATTTTTTGTTCCCATTGAGGCTAGTCTCGAGAGATACATGAAATGTGCTATCGGAATTTGCGGAAGTTGTTGTATTAACGATCGATTAGTATGTCAGGATGGAACAATATTTGAGTCGAGTAGCCTGAGGCAACTAACAGAATTTGGTGTAAGTTACAGGGACAAGAGCGGAAGACCATCATACTTCACCTCTGGGGGTTGACAATGACTCACCTATATCTGCGCCTCTTGTTCATAGAGGAGCGGTCTTTCATCCTAGTCGTTGGAGGTACACCTCTCTGAAGTGAAAACCGATACAATTTATTCCCTGTAACCCTCTTACTTTGGATATTGTCCAAAAGCACTGAAGCGTATGGTGCATCAACTGGGCCAATGAGTTCGGTTACTCTGCCAACTTTTTTACCCGTCTTATCGAATAGATTTTCGCCAGATTTTAACACAATACCCCTGCTAATCTTCAATATCAGTCGACCACTCCTGGCAATATGAATCACTTCACCAGCTTCAATTGTTGTGGTCATCTCTTAGTAATGTTTCGCATACATTCTTTCAGACTTTGATACTCATCTCGCACTAGCCCTTATAAAT
Organism: Nitrososphaeraceae archaeon; assembly: GCA_035641095.1. GTDB lineage: Archaea > Thermoproteota > Nitrososphaeria > Nitrososphaerales > Nitrososphaeraceae > TH5896. The sequence continues at coordinate 92,908 of DASQUV010000058.1, read as the reverse complement.
TCTGACTCATAAGTTACCGTCCTTTCGATAACTTGGCTCGATTTTGTACTATCTTTTCTGCAAGAGTACTTATGATGCTGGACTTTTTTAAATTTTCTTTTTTTTCCAGCATAACGTAACCCGATCTTACATAGGGCCTTCTTGGGAACCTCGCAGTTTCGTTGGTATTGTCGTTACTTACTGTAAACCCTGCAGATCTGGAGGCATCCACTAATTCCTGGATAAAAGGGTCAAAAATAGCCATATCCTTTGATACTTTCCTTCCCTTCCTTCGAGATAGATTACGATTAAAATAATCCGTCCATACAATAACATGGTCGTAGTCCTTCAAACCGATGTGCCTCTTTTGATACTCGATATTATTATATATAAACTAAAATGACGAAACATAATAATTCGAAATAATCGCTGCTGAGGGAAGATGACATATCCAAATACATAGCAATCTCTCAGCATGTCGTAAATATTTAATATGTCCTCTGATTCCTGTCTTCACTTATTGAAACAAGAGAATAGGAACGTCCTGATAATTGGTGGAGGAGGGAGAGAACATGCGCTAGGCTGGAAAATTTCTCAGAGTAAACTTGTCGAAAATGTCTTTTCTGCTCCGGGAAACGCCGGTACCTTGAACAACGTTCCAATTCAACCTAACGATTTTGAGAATCTAGCCGCATTCGCGAGAAGGAAAAACTGCTTTACCATAGTTGGACCGGAAGCCCCTATCTCTTTAGGGATCGTAGACTATTTTTCGGCCCAAGATTTAGAGATATTTGGCCCCTCATCAAGAGCAGCTAAGATTGAAACAAGTAAATCATTTGCGAAGGACCTGTTGCAGTCAAGAGGAATTCCTACTCCTCGCTTTGCTACGTTCACGGACCACCAAGATGCAATGGACTACGTGTTAAATCAATCCGATGCTTTAGTTATAAAGGCTGATGGTTTAGCAGAAGGCAAAGGAGTGATTGTTTGCAAGAATCAGGACGAGGCTATCAATGCAATCGGAGAGATCATGATAAAGAGAATTTTTGGTGAAGCTGGGGATCGAATTGTGATCGAGGAAAGAATTAAGGGACAAGAACTTTCGCTTATCGTTCTTTCAGACGGATCTCACATTAAAGCATTTCCAACATGTAGGGACTACAAGAATATCGCCGATGGCGACATGGGTCCCAATACGGGAGGTATGGGCAGCTTTTCACCAGTTCCTTACGTTAGCCATGAATTGCAGCGACAAATACTTGATGATATACTAGAACAGACTGTCTCGGTTATGAAATCTAATTCTTTGCCATTTACTGGCTTCCTCTATGCCGGCCTAATGATTGATGGGAATGGCAAAGCAAGTGTGTTGGAGTTCAATGCGAGAATGGGTGATCCAGAATGCCAATCCTTGATGGTAAGAATGGACTCTGATCTATTTGAATATCTATTGTTCGCGGAGGCTGGAAAATTAGCCGAGCTTCCTCCTCTGCAATGGAAGGAGCAGACTTCAATTTGCGTGGTGATGGCTGCAAGGGGATATCCGTCGAGGTTCCAAAAAGGGCAAATTATTCACGGCTTGAAAAATTCGTATCCGAAAGATGTTAACATATTTCACTCTGCAACTACTCAAGATGCATCGGGTCATGTAGTAACTAACGGTGGAAGAGTGCTTTCCGTAACATCAATTGGATCTAATTTAACGGAGGCCAGGCAACGGGTCTATGAGGCTGTCGACCAGATTACATGGGGTGAAAATGGTCAGTACTTTAGAAAGGATATTGGGAGGTATTCAATCTAGGTCGAACGATTGGAAGCCAGTCTCGGTCACAACGTGGTCAATCTTAATGTCGCAATTAGAATGGGGCAGAATTTGGTTTCTTTTAATTTGAAAATCAAATGCTACCCCGATTACTGTCATCATTCCTTTATTTCTAAGGAAATTATCATAGTATCCCATTCCATAACCTAGTCTATAACCGTGTAAATCGAATGCGATCCCTGGGACGATCAGAAGATCCATAGATTTAGAAAGGTCAATACCCGTTCGCTTTGGCTCTAGAATACCAAATTTTCCCTTAATAAAAGAGTTCATACTATATTCATCAATCTTATAGAATCTCATCGATGCTGAATCCATTACCCTTGGCACGGCGATAGTTTTCATATTTATAAGCCCTGTCTCAATAATCATCCGAGTCCTGACTTCTGAGCCGTGAGCTAGATACACTCCTAATACCTCGGATTGCTCGAAGAAGCGGCTCGTAATAAATATTTCCTGTATCTGCTTGCTCTTGTTGCGGATTTCTAGCTCAGATAAACTATTTCTTCGAGCTAAAATTTTGGACCGCAAGATTCTCTTATTATCAGCGATGGAAGAGTTCATTGTTACATCCAAATATTTAATAAGCTTGGAACATCATCTTATTGCCCCTAATAGCATAGAAACGTTTCTCTTGAAGATCTCGCCAAGGAAATCATCATTCAATTCGAAAATGTCCAAATGTTCTCCCTTCTCTCAGTTGATCCTATGAGGTGATCTGTACTGTCCTTCCAGAAATCTTAACCCTATTTTCTGTAACCATCTTAACTGCCTCCGGATAGATGAGGTGTTCATCCCACAGAATACGCTTCGATAGAGTCTCCTCGGTGTCATTGGGTAAAACAGGAGTGCTCTTTTGAACGATAATGGGCCCGGTGTCTAATCCTTTATCGACAAAATGAACGGTACAGCCGCTTACTTTTACTCCATACTCCAAGGCTTGGCGTTGAGCATGCAATCCTGGAAAAGAGGGAAGCAACGATGGATGGATATTTAGAATTCTATAGTTAAAGAGGCCGACGAATTCTGGACTCAGTAATCTCATAAAACCTGCCAAACACACGAGGCCATTTGTCGGAGTTATCCCATATCTCTGAAACAATGTCACTACATTTTTGTCGTATTTCCAGCCCTTAAGTTTATTATTATTTAGGACTTCGGTATTTACGCCAAACTTCTCCCTTGCAATAGCGAGGCCATGTGCTTCTGGCTGATTTGAAAGAACCAATATGGGTTGCGCGTGAGGTAATCGTTCCTGTCGAATAGCAGTTAGGATGGCATCCATATTACTGCCTCGACCAGATATAAGAATGGCTACTTTCATTATTTAATTCAGATCAAGTTGCCTGTTAGCTGATATTTATCTAAATCGAGATAGGACCGGAGAGATAGGAGAAGATAGAGAACATAATTACAAGTATCAACATTAAAATACTTCGGCGAAGAATGGGTCAAGGCCTCTAGATTGAGAATTCAAGTTGAATTTAATGAAGGAGTCTTGGCAGTTCAGGTCGGCGGAAAATGCATCTCTTTGGATCCTAGACGAGAGTCCAATTCCGATTTCACGTTCGTTTCACACGCACATACGGATCACCTGCATAGAAGAAAAGGGAATAGTTCGAGGAAGATACTAGCCTCTCATGCCACTGCAGTACTAGCTAATTCCAGAGGACATGACCTGGAAATTCCCGTAGATACTCCGGAAGAATACAGTCTTATAGACACGGGGCATATTTTGGGTTCGAGAGGTTTTCTAATTCCAGATGAGCTTTTTTATACGGGAGACATTTCAATCCGCGAACGGGCATTCCTAAAAGGTAGGAGACCTCCAAAGGCTAAGCACTTGATCTTGGAATCCACATTTGCTAGACCAGAGTATGTTTTTCCTCCCTTGGAGCAATGCATTCGCGAAACCAATCAGCTGATATCACAAATGTATAATCGAGGCATTCCGCTGATCTTGATGGGCTATCCATTAGGAAAGGCTCAACTCCTCACTGAATTCTTCAGGCATTGGGATCCATTGATTGTCCATGAATCAGTGCTCAGGATGAACTGTATCTATAGACAATTCGGAATACCACTGAAAGGGGGTATGACCCTCTCACAAGCAAGGGAAAAGGGAATGATTCAAGGCGGCATCCCCTGGATAATGATTTCTCCTTTCATGAGCAAGAGCTCAGAGTTTATTAAAATCATGAAATCCTCTTGCAATGCAGTTACAGTTGGTTTTACAGGATGGGCTACACGAATAAAATTTAGACAGGTAATGGGCTTGGACTATGCGATGCCAATAAGCGACCACTGTGACTTTAATGAACTGCTTGAAATAGTGAGGTACTGCAATCCTGAAAAAATATATACAATTCACGGTTTCGCAGATTACTTTGCCAACAGACTGAGAACCATGGGTTATGAAGCAGAGGCTCTTATGGTACGTAACACACGGAAGGGAAAAGGTACACATCAACTAAGTAAGTTACCGCTCACGAAAAATCAAACCCTGATTGATTCTTATTTTGGCTAAATCCTACCTAACTGTCTTTCTTAACCTTGAAATAAGGTATGACCTTATTACCAAACGTCTCTATATTCTTAAAGTAGCCGTCGCCCCAGAAGCGTATGATAAAATGATTAGTTCCGGCCTTAATAAATCTCTCAAGCATCTCTATTACATCATCAGGTTTGCCCACTCCGATGGCCGACCGTGCTACACTGTCAGGAATTTTGAGAGCTGCCCGTCTCATCTGCTGCATCAATTCGGGCTTGTTCATAGCATATTCGGTAAAGTACCTTCGAAAATCGAATTCAGAATCCTGTTCGATATTGTGTACCTTGAGCAGTTCTGGTTTATACAGACTAACTTTCACTGCATTCTTCATTTTATTCCATGCTTCTTCGCCATCCTCAGTAAAGTATATGTCCACGTCGTTAGCGAACTGAAAATCGTCCAGACTTCTGCCGTGTTCCTTCGCCTTCTCTACAATCACCGAAGCGTGATGTTTGAAAAGTTCAGGTGTATATCCGATAGGGATCCATCCATCTCCGTAACGTGCACATAGATCTAATGTCTTTGGTGCTCCGGCTGCAATGTAAATTGGGGGACGAGGTTTACGAACGCTCTTTGTCTGCAGGCAAGCATTTATGAGCTTATAGTAATTGCCATCATAGTTTACACGATTGTCGGGGTCGGAATTGAATAATTTTTCGATGACCTGCAGCTGCTCTCTGAATTTCGTCACAGGTTTCTCGAATTCAATTCCAAAGTCTACAACGTTCTGAGCTTCACCCGCTCCTATTCCTAGAATTGAGCGGCCTTTCGTAATCCTATCAAGGGTAATAGTAGACAGTGCAATTGTTGAAGGATGCCTCCTTATTGCATCAGTGACACAGGTACCTAGCTCAACGTTTTGAGTTACTGCACCTATCGCCGATAGCATCAGCCAGGCATCATTTACGACCGCATTTTTCCATTGAGGAACGTTAGAATGATCCATCATCCAAACGGAATCATAATTCATTCTGTCTGCCATTTGACAAGCAGTCATTATCTGAGTTTCATCTAATCCGAGTCTTGCAACATTCAGTCCTTGAGTAAATCCAAATTTTATCTTCATTTATGACAATAATCCCCCTTCTAATTCAAAATTATGGATATGCATATCGTTAGTAGATCCACTGAGCACATGTATTTAAAAATATTCAAGGATTTACTCGGGCAACGCATTTACTTTTAAAATAACCTTTAAATAATAAAAAAGTCGTTTTTCTTTATCCTCAAAATGTTGTTGCCTTCAGAAATTGAAGCAAAGTCGCTCATTCCTGCCGTCAGAGCTATCCTAGCAAGAAAACTAACTGGCGAATATGACATGAAGGAAGAGGTTGTCGCAAAAGTTTTGGGGGTAACGCAGGCAGCGGTCAGTAATTATGTTCGCGGGACTCGAGGAGACACGGAATTAATGTCTAAACTTAGCCTCGTTGATCAGGTAATTGAAATGATCGATGATATAGCACGAGACTTGGCATCAAATAAAGCCTATACACCTTACACTATGTCCAAATTTATTGAACTTTGCAACTATATTCGCCACTCGTTAATTATATGTGACATACACCACAACATTGAATCCAATATAGATGAAGGAGTTTGTCAACTCTGTAAGGGAAACCTAATGTCCGGCAGGCTTTAGCTTAACGATGGGAACCCCTATCATTTTTCCCTTCTCCGAACAGTGCCTTTGTAGCGAATGGTAATATTTGGATCCCTTTCATCGATCCTCTGCTCCCTAGCAAAGATTCTTTTTCTGTAAATCTCTTGCTGTCGTCTTTTTCGACACCTTTTCCGGCGAATAATACAGGGATAGGATCGTCGGTATGAGCCTTTCTTATACACGGTGTCGAGTGGTCACCCGAAACAATTATCATTATTTTTGATACATCTAGATTTCTTAATAATGTACCGAAGAATAAGTCATCTATCTGTTCTATACTCATCTTCTTTCCATTTGCATCACCATCGTGGCCAAATTCATCCGGGCCTTTGATATGTACGTATACAACGTCCCATTTCTTAACTTGTTCTATACACTTCTTCGCCTTTTCCTGATAAGCGTTAATGTCACCACCTGTTACATAGTGCATCCCGGTAATCCTTGATATTCCAACCTCCACTGGCATATCGACCACGGAACCAAACTCTAAGCCATATCGCTTTGAAATTGGTTCTATCGAAGGCAAACGATTTCCCGAATCTCGTAATAAAATCGTATTCATAGGCTTCAATCCTTTGGCTGTGCGAACAATATTGACTGGGTGGTCTGCTAATATTTGTACTACCTGCCTACTAAATTCATTGATCGCCAGTGCTGAGGTGGCTGCGGAATCTCCCTCCTCCTCTGGTACGCATTCTTGCATCTTCAGGCTTGTGCTATTTCTAGCTACTCCTATTCCATCAATCCGGTCGTATGCAGGATCCGTATTTGATACCTTTGACGAGAGCTTTAGAGAAGGATGACTGAATTTGACAACTACTCGATGCCCTACGCTTGGGACTAATGTGACGCGGATATTCCGAGTAAACTTCAGGCCATCTTCTAGCGTCCTGCATACATCAAGGGCTTCGTTGTGTCCGATGACCCTTCCTGCCCTCCTATCAGTTATATTGCCTTGATCGTCAACTGTTGCAAAGTTTCCGCGTAGGACGAGGTCGCCATTCTTAAAATCCATACCCATGCCAAGTGCTTCTACGATCCCACGTCCTGGATATCCAACATCACTAAAATCGTATCCTAGCATGTTAAATACGGCAATATCGGATTGGGGGGCGATTCCTTTCCCTACGCTGACCACATTTCCCAAACAGCCATTGATAGTCAATTTGTCTAAGTGAGGTGTTCGCGCCGCTTCTAGTGGAGTTAGCCCTCCAAGTAGCGGGTGAGGCAAATCGCCCACGCCATCTAATAAGACATAGATGGCTTTTGAAGAAGTTGGATTCAATCCTAAACAAACAATGTCAAACCAGATTTATTCTTATTGCGATGTGGTCATAAGTGAGAAAAAAATAAAGAAGACTAACTACGTTAAATGCCACCATTGAATAGAGACAATCATTAGACCTACTTATTATATGTCCTCAAATGCAATAATCTGTTGCATTGAAAATTGCAGTGACAATCGGAGGAAGCGACTCTGGAGGAGGAGCTGGAATACAGTCAGACATCAAGACTTTTTCTGCACTTGGGATTTTTGGTTGCTCAGTGGTTACAGCAATAACATCACAGAACACGTTTGAATTAAGAAATATTTTTCCTATTCCACCCAACATAGTGTCAGATCAGTTAAAGGCAATTCTAGCCGATTTCAAGGTGGCGGCCGTCAAAATCGGAGTGCTCTATAATGCCGAGATAATGGAAGCTGTATATAAAAAACTCAAGTATGCCAAAACACCAATAGTTGTAGATCCGATCCTTTCTACCGGAACAGGCTATAGCTTGATTTGCAAAAATGACCTAGAATATTTCAAGGAAGTCATTGTTCCTATGTCGTACTTACTTACCCCTAACCTTCCCGAGGCGGAAGCTCTTTCTGGTATAAAAATTAAATCTAGCAAAACACTAGTCGATGCAGCTATCGCCATTTTGGACATGGAAGCAAAAAATGTAATCATAAAAGGTGGACATTATAACAAAACTAATGGTATTACAGATCTCCTCCTTACCCAAGATAGAAAAATCATTAGACTAAAAAAAGAACGAATAGAAATCAATCCATTACATGGCTTGGGATGCAACTTCTCTGCTGCCATCACTGCCGAGTTGGCAAGGCAAGTTCCGTTAGTGAACTCCTGTCATCTAGCGAATGAATATATCTTATACGGCATGAACAATTCAGTTCAAGTAGGAAAAGGATCTTTGGTATTTGATCCCTTTCTATTCTTCTATTCGAATTCAGATAAGTTTCTTGTCCTCAGAGACCTAGATACAGCAATAAATAATATTGAATCAACTGAAAATTTCGGCACCTTGATACCTGAAACTTCTTCCAACCTTGCATACGCCATTTCTCACCCGACTGGGCTATCAGACGTTGCTGCTGTGGAGGGAAGAATTGCGAGAGTGGGCAGTAGGGCAAAGGCCGTGGGACGCATTCGTTTCGGAGCATCAAAGCACGTGGGATCAGCGATTATAAGTTATATGAAAATACATCCTCATATTCGATCTGCAATTAATTTACGATATGATAAGGAGATTCTCGAAATTTGCAAAAAAAAATTCAAGGTATCATCGTACGATAGACATATCGAACCGCACGACAGGAAAGTTACCGAAGGAATGTCGATCTCTTGGGGAGTTGAAACTGCATTGCGCATGAATCCTAGCGCGGACGTCATTTACCATTTAGGCGATATTGGGAAAGAGGCCATGATTCTAGTATTTGATAAAAATCCATCTCGTCTGGTAGAAAAGGTTCGTAGTGTCCTTATTGACTTCATCAATGAACCGGCGTGAGCACTGAAATTTTTCTGAGCATACATTGGTAAGTATATACGTGACTTGTGAAGTGAAGAGATGCTGTGAAGGCCGTTATATTGGCAGGCGGGCTGGGTACCAGACTGCAGCCTTATACTTTTTTCATTCCAAAGCCTATGCTACCTTTGGGCAACAAGCCACTCCTTGAGCACATTATCGCTTGGTTGACGAACGGAAGGGCTAACAAAATTGATCATGTTGTAATATGTGTAAGCTATCTTCATAGAACTATAGAAGATTACTTTGAAGATGGTAGAAGATTTGGGGTAAAGATAGATTATGCTAGATCAGATAGACCTTTAGCTACGGCTGGGCAGCTAAAAACTGCTGAAAAATTCCTAGCTAACGAAACATTTGTTTGCCTCTATGGCGATTCCATCTATGAATTCGATATTTATAAAATGATTCGGGATCACCGAAAATCAAAGGCGTTTCTGTCAATGGCTCTGCTCCAATATCGGACTAACCTTAAGTACGGAGTAATAGAAATAGCAAGCAAATCCAACAGAGTAACTTCATGGAACGAGAAACCTGAAATTACTGGCTTGATAAACATCGGTTGTTACGTAATTGAACCAGAATTCTTTAAGCTTGTGCCTAAATCCAGTGCATATGGAATGGATGAAGCAGTAAAAAAAGCGCTGAAGGATAAAAAAGTAGTTCGAGGTTTCAAGATAGATTCGGGTTTTGTAGATATTGGAGATAAGAAGACTTACCTAGATGAGTACAAGAAATTCGTTAAAAAGCTGGGTAAAATATGATCAGCCAGAAAGTCGTTCTCTAATGTGAAAATGAAATCGATTCAATATAGACTTACTCTGGCTTAAGCCCTACACCCCGGATTATCGCAAAGGGGCCTCAATAGTCGGGCGATGACACGATGTTCAAGCACGTATTTCTTGTCAGCAATGGGCATCTGCCATATAACATCCTTCAGACTCGCGAGAATGTAACCAATTATTCGAATTATAGTCTATTCAACCTATCCAAATCTGCCTACTTATAGATAATTGATATATTTGAGACGCAGTAAACTAGATCTTAAATTAGAAAAGGTAAATAGTTTATCAGCCCTAGGCTATGGAGAAGCGGCCTCCATTGTTTCCATCTCCTTAACCACTGGACTTAAAACTGCTCTATTGTAAATGGACAACAAGCAATCTTTGCGATTGCATTAATTACTCTCACGGTTTGCTCTATACTATATAATGTAAAACAGCGTTACTGTCCATAATCTGTTGAACGTCTAACCCTGCCTGGAGGAGCAATTTTGGCGATATAGGCCCCCAAAATTATTATGCCTATTCCAGCTGCTAGAAAAATTTTTGGGGCATAATCCAACCCTGTTGTTTTAAATTGAATATCAATATCTTCTATCATAGTAAAGGCAATCCACATTCCCACACTGAGCACGAAACCTGTCAAAATTAGAATCAATCCCGCAAAGACGTTCCTACTTCGGAATGATAGGCCAAATACGACACCTGCCAAAATAAGACCAGGTGCGCCAGAAATTGAAATAGTTTGTGCGAGCACCGCTCCTGGATCAACGTCCACATTGGGACCTTCCCCTTCCGGTCCAACCAAGAATGCATAAAACGAGATCATCATTGATACAAAAAGCGAACCCATTGCTAGGGCGCCAATAGAAGTCCAGCTTTCTAACTTCGCCATGTGCCTACCAACAACTGTAATAGATTCAAGTAATGCCCACAAGTTCTGCCAATTCCTTCCTACAGGCAGCGCCAAGTATTTCGGCACCTTTTTCAGGTCCAATCCTATTAACGTAAACACCATATCCCCGTTCAAGACCTGACCACAAGTGGAGTTGGGGATATACTTCTATATGCCAATGAATCTGTCTGCTATTTTTCTTCTCGGGCGAAAGATGAAATACTAAATTAAATGCGACATTGTTAAGCGCTCTCGACAGGCCTCCCAACGTTGCCCTCAGAATCATCGCTAGTCCACTTATTTCCTTTTGGCTAATTTTAGAGAAGGTAGTCATGTGTTTCTTTGGATAGATCCAGAATTCATATGGATAACTTGAGGCCCAAGGACAGAATGCAAGATAGGTATCAGTGGATAATATCTGTCTAGGTCCTTCAGACTCTACGCCAAGCGTTATACAGGCAGGACAGTTTCCGTTTTCGTTCATGAATTTGTGAGCCGCCTCAGCTTCTATCTCTATAACAGGTGGGATAGTGGATAGCGTAACGAGATTTAAATGTGGATGGGACCAGGCAGCCCCGGCTGCCATCCCGTCATTGATGTATATAGATACGTAAGTTACTCCTTTCTGAGTGTACAACCATCTAACTCGATCCTGAATGACAAGTAGGACATTAGTCCACTGTTCGATAGATATAGAAGACAAACTTGCATTGTGATCGGGAGAGGCTACTACAATCTGATGATAGCCGTAAGCTGGTTCACTATAATGGGGCTTGTCGGTATAATCCACTGACTCCAAAGTTGTAACTGAGGGATCGCTGCTCTGAAATACACGAACGCACCAATCTTCAATTGTACTTTCCTCGGTATCTGATAACCGCTTAAGGATCCCCTCCTTCGCTACAAGAGCCAAGCTGGCCCGTTCCGTCATTAATTCATTACCAGGACAGAACGGACATCCAGACGGTAGATCTCCGGTCATAGAGTTCTTAATCTGATACGGAAAAATTACAAACTTTTCAAGAACATAGTCTTTTCTCAAATTACCCAATTACTTCGCCTTGCCCCTTAAAACGAGGGTGATCTTTTAAATAAAGCTTCTGCAAGCCCAGAGCATAGGCATCTGATCACGCAGCTGTTTGTCCGCTTAATATTCCGACATGTCCCAATAAACACCTTAGGGCACCAAATTTATGAGCTAAAATGTCTAGTCAACGGACTTACTTAAGAAAATTTTAATTTCCTGACCCGAAAGGAAAGCACTTATCAATTTTCTGCCGCTCGCGGATCTTTTATCGATCTTCACTCTTGCTTTCTTGCCCACTTGGCTATTAACAACAAATTGACCTCCAATGTAGATGTCGACCGTTTTTCCAATGGCACTGTCACTTGTCAGAAAAGTGATTGTAGAACCAGCTTCTACAATATCGAACTCAATTTGCTTACCTAGGGCCGGTATTTTTGCCTCTACGTCGATACTCACCCCAAGAATATTCTCTAATTCATTTATTGTCGAGCCTCCTTTGCCAATTAATCGAGGGACCGCGTCCTTATCCGCCCTTACTTGAATTCTTTTTTCCGACATGATTTTTACTTCCGCTCCTGGATCAAACCTCCTAATTGTTTCCTTAATTTGTGCCGCAGCTAATTTTTTTATAGCGTCATTATGAATCTCATTTCTCTCCAGACTACCAATATGAACTACCACGTTTTCCTCGCCGTATGTATAAATTTCATATTCTACTTCCTGTGTTTCAAAATCCTTGATCTCAACAAGTGGCCTCGCTAGGTCAGGTTCAGACATGCCAGACGGCACCCTAACAGTAAGAGTGATATCGAATACCTTATTTACTGACCCATTCTTAATGAAAATAATCGTGTCTATAATATGAGGAATCATTCCAAGTTCAATTCTTCCTATGAAACGCTGAATAGCGTCTAATGAGCTAGAAGCATGAAGTACCCCTATCATTCCGACTCCTGCAAGTCTCATGTCTGAAAACACATCAAAATCTGCCTTTCTTCTGACTTCGTCAAACACTGTATAATCCGGTCTTACCAACAGCAGAATATCTATCGCGTTGTCAAAGCTACCTTCCAATGGGCCGTACTGCGTGATCTCTTTCTTGACCTGCAAATCTCTAGGAGATTCAAACGTCTTCACAATCTTGCCTCTCTCAAGGTAGTATTCTGCCAAGCTACTAGCGAATGTGCTCTTCCCCGAACCCGGAGGTCCGGCAATGACTATACCCTCAGCTGTTTCATCTAGCCTGTGCTGTAGCTTATCTGAAAGCTGGTAATCCTGGATTCGCAGTTTTACAATGGGCTTCACTACAGTGATTTCCAGGCCATCAGAAAAGGGCGGCCTCGTCACAGCAATCCTGTAATTTCCGTACTGATATACAGTAGCCCCATTAAGGTTAAGTTCAACCATCCCTATTTCTGGATTCCTACATCGCTCAGATATTTCTCTTACAATTGACATTAGTTCATTCCTTGTGGCTGGTTTGTCTTTGAGAGTTTCAAGGTGAAAGTCCCCCGGGATACCTCTTTTAGCGACGGGCAGAACACCTTCTTTCAGGTGCACACTCATTGTATTTTCGTCAAAGTAATTTTCAACGGTTAGCGGCGCGCTACTAATACGACGAGGAATGTGCCAAGTTCGAATACCATATGCCTCAGCGACTTGAGATTGCACGTGATCAGCGGTGACTAAAGTAGCACCCTCAGCTAAGGCCAATTCGTTGATTATAGCATCAATTCGTCCACGGGCAGCTAAACTAATGTCATCGACAGAAGGTCTCTCACCTACGATCTTCAATTCTATATTCAAGGTCTTGCACAAGTTTTTAATCTTCTTAACTTCATTTAGACCAATGAAGCCATGTCCTCTACTCATGGAGGCTTGAGATTGCAATTCGTCTAATACTGCGACAGGAATAATAATGGTAGAGTAGTCTGAACGCTTTGTTCCTTCAAGTATCCTAGCAAATTCGCCATCTATTATTGCGCTAGTATCAAGCAATATCTTCATAATAAGAGAATCAGTCCTTAGTGAAGTAAGGTATACTACGATGTATTATTATTACCTTCGGTACACCACTTGCAGATTGAACTAGTGCTCCGTCCTATGCGAAAAACTCTTTAAAAAGTTAGGCGGTCTTAGCGGTAATGAAGCTGAAAGGCAAGGTAGCAGTAATCACAGGTGCGGCTGGTGGGGTCGGTAAAGCGACTGTCAAGAGGCTTGCGTCTGAAGGGTGTAAAGTTGTATTGGTTGGAAGGAATAGAAAAAGTCTCGATAAAGTAGCTGAAGTAATTCAGGAGAAGAATCACGTCCTTGCAATTAAGGCTGATCTCACTAGGGAAGGTGAAGTGATTAGCGCTGCAGAACAAACAGTATCTAAGTTTGACACAATTGACATTCTTGTAAATAATGCTGGGATAATTAGTGATCCAATCCCATTTCACCTGATGAATGAAGAACAATGGAACTTGCTCGTTAATACCAACCTATTTGGCACTTTTAGAATGACAAAGGCTGTACTCCCGTACATGCTCAAGAGTAAGAGTGGTAGTATTGTTAATATTTCCTCCTTATTAGGAATCAGGGCGATTCCCAACGTTCCATTGTCCATATATGGTGTAACCAAAGCAGGCATAATCATGCTAACCAAAAGTATTGCCGTTGAGTACGGCCCTTTTGGAATCAGGTGTAATTGTGTAGTTCCATCCACGATTCAAAGCCCTATTATAGATCCCTACTTACAAGATGAAAATGCCCGAAAACTACTTGAAACTTCGTTCCCGCTGAGAAAGATAGGAACACCGGAAGACATATCTGGGACCATTTCATATCTTTGCTCTCAAGACGCAAACTGGGTAACCGGTAGTATTATTACCGTTGACGGTGGTATCTCAGCAAAACAGTAATTGCTGTTAATCGCCTATACTGGAGATTGTTGGGACTCCCAGACCCAAACAGCGCCAACCAGTCAGATTTCGCTAGTATCTATATTCGCAAGGAGTAGTCTCTTTTTCCATTTTCGTATCCTTGGAATTATTGTATCCCTGATTAGCTTGTGAAGATTTTTTATATTAGGGTCGAATGACAGTAAGAGCACATAGTATAATGTACTATTCGCATCCGCAATGGGAATCGTTGCCCTTGCAAGCTTTTCGTATCGGGAACTCGCGTAGTGGATTCTTCCCAGATGGTATTCCCAGCGTAATCTGGTGTACTGTCTAGTGGCAGCTGTAATTGCATACTGTGCTCTTTCTTCATTAGAGAGCAAAGGTTTAAGATTTTGTCGTTCAGAGACGGCGAGCAGCTTTCCCTCTTTGTCCGATATGCCGGCAAACCTTATAGAATCATTTAATGAAATCACTTCATCGCATACCTTCTGAAACAAGCTAGTTTTACGTTTCATACTGATAAAATCCAGTTTCTAGAGTAATTTGAATTTATCAAGTCCATTAGTTTATTTTAGAAATGAACACTACCGTTTATTAATATAATTATTGTCATGATGTAGCATTCAATTGCACAACACAAAACAAATTATTCCTCAAATTCGACCATCAATCGGAATAATCGGGGGCGGCCAGCTAGGGAAAATGATGGCACAAGAAGCAAAACGTATGGCACTCAAAGTCTGTATCCTAGATCCTGACCCTGAATGTCCCGCCTCTTCATTAGCGGATGAGCTGCTTGTAGCCGATTTCAAGAACCAGAATGCAATAAGAAAACTATCGGATCTTGTTGATGTACTAACATACGAAATAGAGCTAGCAGATTCGGACGTTCTTATCGATCTAAATCGTGCCAAGAAGGCTATTCATCCCTCTCCTGAGACTCTCAAAGTAATTCAGAACAAATTTAGACAGAAGGTCTTTTTGCAAGAGAAAAACTTGCCTGTCCCCAATTTTGCTTTGCTAGACGACATTTCCCATGACTCCAGCTTTGCCTTTGATCGAGTTCCGCTAATATTGAAAGCGTGTGAGAATTCGTATGACGGTAGAGGGAACCGACTAATTTACAATAAGGAAGATTTTTCATATGCAGTAAATGAGAAGAGCCTTGGAAAGTGGATGGTAGAGGAAATAATACATTTTAGGAAGGAACTATCAGTAATGGTCGCCAGAAACGAATCAGGCCAGGTATCCTCCTTTCCTGTGGCAGAGAACAAACATTCCGATAGTATTTTGGATACCACTTTAGTTCCTGCACGGATTTCCAAACGTACTGCAGGGATTGCTCGAGAAATAGCAGAAAGGACAGTAGATGTGCTAAAAGGATCTGGTATATTTTGCGTTGAAATGTTCCTAAGAACAAATGGAGAGATCCTAATTAATGAAATAGCCCCACGACCTCACAATTCAGGACATTATAGTATTGAAGGTTGCTCTATATCTCAATTTGAGCAGCATATTAGAGCTATTTTGAACCTGCCGCTTCCAGAGCCTCGACTCCGGTCACCTACTGCGATGGTCAATATTTTAGGACCTAGTGAATTTGAAGGGGAGTATTATTTAGATGGTTTGAACGAGCTCCTAAGCATTGAAGGGTTGAAATTGCATCTATATGGCAAACGGATTTCAAAACCCAAGAGAAAACTCGGACACGTAACAATAACAGCGGCATCTATCTCCGAGGCAATTGCTAAGGCGAAAAAAGCAAAGAGTAATTTAAGAATCATGAACAAGACTTGATGTTGCTATGAAGCGCACAGTTGTCGGAATCATAATGGGTAGTGAATCAGATCTTCCTATAATGAAGAATGCCTCTGACGTTCTATTGCAGTTTGAAGTAGGGCATGAGATAAGAATTGTTTCTGCTCATAGGACCGTCCACGAGATGATTTCGTATGGAGAGAATGCTAGAAAGAGAGGACTAGAGGTCATAATAGCCGGAGCAGGAGGCGCAGCTCACCTTCCTGGTATGATTGCTTCGGTGACGTTATTGCCGGTCATAGGTGTTCCTATAAAGACCTCGAGCCTCGACGGTGTTGATTCTCTTCTATCGATAGCTCAAATGCCTTCAGGGATCCCTGTTGCTACGGTCGCAATAAATGGCTCAACTAATGCTGCCGTCCTCGCCTGTCAGATGCTCGCTAGCAAATATAAGGAAATACTCTCCAAACTTGAATGGTATCGGTCTGAAATGAGGAATACGGTGATCGCTAGCGATAAGAGGGTTGAAGAGGAATTTAATGCAAAAAGCTCTTAGCTTACTCCCTTCAACACCGCTCGAGATTTAAACAGCGGCTTTACTCCTAATGGCGAATAATCACCGGTTGTACAAGTGAAGCACAGCTCCTTTTCTGGTATGTTTATGGCCCTTGCAAGTGTCGATGTGTTATTGTATGCTACAAAATCTGCTCCCAAGGTACGTGCAACCTTATATGCAATATCTGTGGTTCTGGCTGTGTCTTCCTTTACTTGTTGATATGCCAACAGTTCTTCTTGGGAAGGAAAATCGATGCCTGCATAGCAAGGGTAACGGATTGGCGGATAGGTAACTATCATGCTAATCTTATTTGCCCCATATTCTCTAAGCATTTTTATTATTGAGGCTGAACTTATCCCCCTGACTATGCTATCATCAACCACGACAATATTTTTTCCCCTTATTACGTCTGCTAGTGGAATAATCCCCTTATTTATTTCCACTCGAGTCTCGTGAAATGGCTCGATAAAACTTCGCATAGACCCCTTCTTGCTATATCTGTTCTTCGTTAATCCTTCCTCAAAAGGAAGGCCGGCTTCGAGCGCATAACCAAGGGCCGCCGGACGGGCTGAATCCGGGACCGGGATTACAAGATCTGCATCAGGGATTGTGAATTCTTTGGCCAAAAATTCGCCGATACGCTTACGAGCGGCGTATACATTGACGCCTTCCATTACGCTAGTGGGATGTGCAAAATAGGTGTATTCAAATGCACAATGTGCATGTGGATTCTCTCTTGCGAAATATTCAGATCTGAGCCCAGAATCATCCATTTGGAGTATCTCGCCTGGCTCTACGTCTCTGATCAAATAAGCCCCTACGGCAGAAAGAGCACAAGATTCCGATGCTACAATATAAGTGCGCGTCGGTTTATGTAGTCCAACAACGAGGGGTCTAAAACCCTTTGGGTCCCTTGCTGCGTAGACAGACCCGTCACCGGTTAAAAATGTGAAACAGAATGAACCGATCATTTCCTCCTTTAAAATAGTAAGAGCCTCGGTTATGTCCTTTTTTTCAGCGAGATGACCGGCTAAATGCTGAGCTGCAACCAGGGTGTCGGTCATCGACTGAGGAGTAAACGAACAACCGCCCACCATTGATGTCAACTGGTCTACGTTTGCAATCGTTCCGTTATGAGCAATACAGAGTTCTTTAACCTTTATCGGCTGGGCATTATTCAATGTACTCTTACCGGTAGTGGAATAACGCACATGACCGATAGCGGCGTTAGATTCATATTTTCTCGTAATCATAGCAAATTCATTCGCCGATGACGATACAAGGCCAATTCTTTTTAAAGGGACTTTCTGAGGAACTGCCACACCCCATGCCTCCTGGCCCCTATGTTGAAGCGCTCGTAGACAATCAATTACGAATGGGATCACATTGATTCTATCCAAAGAAAAGATACCTACCACACCACAGTTTTCGTGGATCATGTAGAACACCTCATCAAATACAATCTATCCTTTCCCTACTATAATGCCTTCCAATCATCATGCTTCCGAATCTTAAATAACATACCATTTCAGAGAAATTTTGGGCTTCGTAATCTGGCATCAGTCAAGATGCTCTCAAGAGAAAGGTTATATGCAAGCTTCAGTTTTTCTAACTCCAGTTTAGCTAGGATCTTGTGTCCATTTCTATACTGAACAATGTCACTGGATGAGGAATCAGCTACCTGGCCTATTCTATTGTAACGGACCTGGCTTTTGCTACCTCCTAGTATTTCGATCAGCGCCTTAGGTCTTTCAGTTGCAACCACATAACGTGAATCGGATTCAGAAAACATAAGGCTGTCTATTCTATTACAAGTATTAGATGCGAACGAAATGTCTATATCAAAACCTATATTCCCATTTATAGCCAGCTCGGCCAGAGCTATTGCGATTCCGCCCTTCGAGCAATCATGAACACCCTTCACAATTCCACTAGATATAAGTTTAGAAACGGCCGAAGCGTTTCTCTTGTCCTCAGCTAGATCGAGCTTGGGAATATTTCCACTATCGCTGTTATGATAAGATAGATAGTATTCTGATCCACCCAGTTCTTCCTTAGTGTGACCAATTAAGAATATACTGCAATGCGAGTCCAGTCGAGCTCTGCCTACCTTTTCAAGATCATTACCTATACCTATCGCACCTATCACCGGTGATGGCTTTATAGGTAAACCATTTTTCTCATTATAGAAACTCACCTTTCCGCCTATCACGGGTAGTGTAAGAAAATCACAATAGTCATTAATCGCTCCTACTGATTGCTGGAAACTCCAGAAGACTTCTGGGTTTTCTGGGCTTCCAAATTGCAAGTGGTCGATTATCCCTACTGGCGAAGCACCCGAACAGATCACGTTACGAACTGCTTCTGATATACATCCAAGTGTTCCCTGGTACGGGTCAAAATAACATCTTCTACTGTTACCATCCATAGATATTGCAACATACTTTCCGTTACCTAACCGCAGAACCGAAGAATCGCCTTCTCCTGGTTTTAAAATAGTCCTTAATCCAACCTCAGAATCGTATTGTCTATATATCCAAGAACGATTGCAAATGTTAGGGCTGCGAAGTAAATTTAGCAAGACTGATCCAAGGTCGTTTGGTACCGCTATTCTTGGGGCGTGTTTCCTTTTCGTATACGAAGGACGAGCAGATTTCCTGTTCAAAAGTGGTGCACAAGTCACAACATGTGCTGGTATATCTGCTATAACCTTAGAATTGTACCATATTTTGATTTTATGACCAGAACAAACTCTTCCAATAATCGAGTATCCTATCTCGTATTTGCTAAATATTTCTTCCAGCGATTCTCTATTTTCTTTACCTACAACCAAGAGCATTCTTTCTTGAGATTCTGAAATCAGAATTTCCGACGGACTCAATCCTTCTTCTCTGAGTCTAACACAAGTGAGGTCGACATCAAATCCCATCCCCAGATTATGGGAGGTCTCTGATAGGCAGCATGCAAGACCGCCTCCACCTAAATCCTTCATTGCCTTGATATATCTATTCTCTGTTGCTTCCAGGATTGCCTCGATAAGTATCTTTTTAAGAAAAGGATCGGGTATTTGGACTGCTGATCTGTTTTCCTGAACTAAACCAGCAGACGCAAACGCTGCACCGTGAATTCCATCCCGACCTGTAGGCCCTCCTACCAGAAATAGGAGGTCTCCGATGTCCGCAGAATTTGAAATTATTTTATTTGACTTACCTAAGCCTAAGCAAACCACATCAACCAGACAATAATTATTGAAGGAACTATCAAACTCAAGCTCTCCACCTATGGTTGGAACGCCAATACAGTTGCCATATTCTGAAATACCTCGTACTACATTTCGAAGAAGCCAACGTGAATGTTGATTCACACTGGTGTCGTTCCCCATAATCTTCCCGAAATGAAGTCCGTTCATAAGCGCCACGGGTCTGGTCCCGACCGACAAAATGTCCCGAACCACACCGCCAACGCCAGTAGCTGCGCCTCCATAAGGTTCAATTGCAGAGGGATGGTTATGACTTTCAATGCGAACTGACAGAACAAGATCATCTCCTACTTCGATTAGCCCAGCATCAAAGCCGGTTTTGGTTCCGATTCGAGCTCCTGATATGGGCATGCGTGCAATATATTTCTTAGATGATTTATAGGAACAATGCTCTGACCATTCAGCAGCTACCATTTGCAACTCAGTTTCAGTAGGCTGCCTCTTCAAGGATTTTTTCAAGTGTGAGATTTCAGCTCTTGTCAGCATACTCAATTCCTACACCAAATACATTCACGCTGGATATGATTCACCTAAATAGTGCACTAATGATTGAAAAATAGTTGAACCATCTACGCTACCACCTACCGGTGATAATATCCGTTCGGAAGCTCTCTCGGGATGAGGCATCATCCCTACCACGTTTCCTTCAGGGTTGCATACTGCAGCAATCGACTCAATTGATCCATTTGGATTTTCATTCAAAAAGCTCAACACAATTTGATTCTTTTGCCTTAACTCCTTTATGGTTACCGAATCTGCGACATACCGGCCTTCACCATGAGCAATTGGGATTCTTATCTTCTGATTTCTTCGGAACAATAGTGTAAATGGTGTCCTGACATTCGTAACTGTAGCATCGACCCATTTACATACGAAACTCAAGTGTTTATTTTTCACTAGAGCTCCAGGAAGCAAACATGATTCAATCAATATCTGAAATCCATTACAGATGCCTAAAATTGGTATGCCATCCTTTGCCATTCTCTTCACTTCCTTGATTATGGGGCTATGAGCTGCAATTACCCCAGCTCTTAATCTGTCCCCGTAAGAGAACCCCCCCGGAAGGACTAGTCCCGAAAAGCCTTTCAATGTTTGTCTTTTATGCCAAACATATTCGGTTTCTAGATGCATTACTTCAGACAAAACATGGAATACATCTCGATCACAATTTGTGCCAGGAAATACAATAACACCGATTTTTTTCATCGTCGGGTTTGTTATTACCTATCTAGTTACGGTTATTTAATGTGTACTCTAACAGCACGGACTTCGGTCGCACCAGTCCCGTCAGCTAGGCGCTTGAGTGAAAGAGTAAAAATCCAAACAATTCTTTATATTGGAATCAATAGCAGTACAACTCTTCTGGGATTCTGGAATATCACAGCAGAAAAAGTTCGACTTTCAACTTTTCGAGGGAGACGATGTGACTGTTACAACACATTTGCTTACGACAGGATTATATAGCCTCAATTCATTGCATATTTTCAAAACGATTTTTTTGGCTTGTTCTTCAGTTCTCGACCTAACCAATATATTTATGGTCTTTGAACACCTGACCGCCTCGACTTCGCCATAACCTCCCTTTAGAATTAAATCTTTCAAGATGGTCTCTCCTTCAGGATCAGGTAGATATTTCTTGTTTGCTATTGACACTAACACTGAGTATTTCTTCTTCCCATAATTGACTTTATTCATTTAATATCTCCAGAAGAAAAACAATTATTGCTCTGTGGCAACATCGGATAATTCTTATGAACAACTTATTAAATACCTATTGACTAGGTCAACTAAAGTGCTGGTCATGTAGCTCAGCTTGGTTAGAGCGAAGGTTTTGTAAACCTTAGGTCGTGGGTTCAAGTCCCACCATGACCTTATTGAATTTAGAATTTGCAGCTGCTGAAGTAAGTATAAATTGGAATGATAAGTCCAGCTGAAGATTAGAACTATGCGCCTTTTGCGCGAAGGTAAGGTTAAAAATATTTTCCAGTTGGAAAATGGAAATTTGCTATTGAAATTTACGGACAGAGTATCAGCCTTCGACATAAAATTTGATCAGAGAATTCCCAACAAGGGCAAGGTATTATGTAAGTTTGCGAAATTCTGGTTCAATACATTGGATGTTCCCAGTCATTTCATAGGAATGAGACAGGAAAATGCTATAGAAGTTAAGAGGCTATCGATGATTCCATATGAATTCATTGTTCGCGGCTATTATTATGGATCTATGTTGGAAAGATATGTATCAACCAGCGATTTTAGATCCCTCTTTGGAAGAAATTTAACTCTAAAGAAAGGAGCGAAGCTACCCTATCCGGTCTTTGAAATAACAACTAAATCCGAAGAGCATGACGTTCCGGTAGAACGAACCAAGATTTTAGAATCTGGGACATTAAATAGTGGTACTCTTGAGGAGATAAAAGATCTTTCATTAATGATTTACGACACCATGTGCTCGTTGGCAAAACGATCGGGCTTTATAATTGCTGACGTAAAACTGGAATTTGGTTTTGATGAGCAGAGCAAATTAACCCTTGCTGACTCTATAGGACCTGATGAGTGTAGAATATGGCTTGAAAAAGACTACCAGCCCGGCAAAACGCAAGGAAGCTTTGATAAACAGGTGTTACGAGATTGGCTAATTGAAATAGGGTTTAAACAAGAAATTCTTCGTTTGTCATCGACAGGCGAATATCCTAGGCCGCCAATAATCCCTGAATTCATAATCAATCAAATCAGCGATCGGTATATCTACGTATACGAAAAAATCACCGGGGAAAAAATATAGCAATCCTAACTTCCCATTTGACTCGCCTACTACTCAACAATAATTTTTAGTTCTGCTACCGTCGCAGGGTTTTGTAATTTCATTACTAAATCTCGCGGCATATCCGAGGAAGCTTTGTTGCAAAGAACACATAAAGTTCGAGGGCATATAAAGTTGCTCTTTCTGATGACAATATCGTGGTCATGCGACAAAGTCAAACGGTGGTCAGTATAACCATACATCTTAAAGGTTGTGTCGGATACAATAATTTCAAGATCCACCCTTCTCCTAGGTTCTAACAATTTTGCTTTGAACCCCATATCAAGATCGTTACATGCTTTGGTTGCAGAAACTCCGGCTATGCAGTCTCCTTTCGTGCTTAATGAGGCCCCTTTAGTAATTTCTATCGTCTTATTGTGTATGCATCGAATGTTTCTATGGCCACGAAAAGCCACTCTCTCCTCTTTCATGATGCGATTTTCCCTTTGGCGATCATATATAAGTGACCCAAGGTAAATTTAAATTGAACTCATCTAAGTAGATTAGAATGAATTGTTACCAGCAGCAGCGGGATATGATAGAGCTATAACAGTTTTCTCTCCTGACGGGAGGCTTTACCAAGTAGAATATGCCATAGAGACGGTTAGAAGAGGCACTCTTGCAGTTGGGCTAAAGTACAAAGGTGGGGTTATTCTGGCAGTTGAAGAGAAGACACGAAAATTACAAATCTCTAATGTTACCCAGAAAATATTTCAAGTTGATGATCACATAGGCGTAGCTGCAGCAGGTTATATTCCTGACGCTAGATCTCAGGTGGATCATGCGAGATTTTTTGCACAGAGTAATAGGTTGATTTACGATGAACCCGTTGATGTTGAGGGGGTTGCAAAGAATATTGCCGACATGGCGCAACAATTTACGCAGTACGCCGGTGTAAGGCCCTTTGGTGTAGCCTTAATTCTAGCAGGGGTGGATGAAACTGGTGCGTCATTATATTTGACTGATCCTAGTGGAACTTACATTGGCTACGATGCTGTGGCAATCGGAGCGGGAAGCGACCAGGTCACAGAACACCTGGAAAAGAGCTATACGATGGACATTAGTCTGGAGGAATGTGGATCCTTAGCAATTGAATCAATTTATTTGGTAAGTGAAGACAAGAACAGCACTAGAAATATCAAAATGGCTGTTATTGACACAAATACCAAAATTATGAGGAAGGTTCTTGATGAAGAACTCGAAAGTTATGCCAAGTTAGCAAAGCAGAGAGAAACTGCAAAGGGCCAGTAACTATCAAAAAAGATCTTGGACTCACTAATAAAGAAAAAAGCACCAAACTTAGAAATTGGCGAGTGGGTTCAAGGTGTGCCAACTAATATCGATAAGGAGCTAAGGAAGGTTATTGTCGTCGAAGTATTTCAAGTTAACTGCCCAGGTTGTTTCCTGTACGGTATACCTGAAGCGATTGAAGTGTACAATAATACAGACAAGAGCGAGGTTAAAGTGCTAGGAGTTGCTACCGCCTTTGAGGATTATGACAAGAATACGTTAGATAATTTAAGACTACTCCTCACTAAAGGCGAGGTGATCGGCGAAACTTTGCGTGCACTTCGTACTTACGGCAGACTTGAAAACGGAAATAAGCTTCCTTATCGCATCCCGTATCCAGTCGGCATGGACGCCTTAATACGAAGGTCTGGCGAAGTTCAAGAGAGCAATGTGCTGGATTTCCTACAAAAAAACATAGACAGTTACGAAAGCTATAGTAAACAGGACAAACTGGTGCTTTTTGATCGTGCAAAGTATTATCTCCTCTCCAAGGAGTTTACTGCCCCCACATTTGAGGAGTTTGGACTCAAAGGGACCCCTTCTACTATCATTATCGATAGAAACGGCTTCATACGTGATGTCGCGTTTGGAGCCGATGGGGGACTACAATCCAAGGTCGATTTGTTGCTAAAGGAATAGATGGAAGCACCTTTCCCTCCTCTTTCAGTAGCAATCCCCGATTCTTCGTTGATCGATTCGAAATCTCTACTAGAAAAAAGCCTCAGAGTGGCTCAATTCGCCCGCTCTCTATCTATTTTTCGAGTAGAAAAGGTTTATGTGTATAAAGACATGTCCACAACTGCTACGCCGCATGACTTTAAATTATTAACCTTGCTGCTTGAATACTTGGACACACCTCAATATTTGAGGAAATTATTGTATCCTAAAATGAAATACCTACAATTTGCAGGGATGTTACCTCCTATACAATCCCCTCATCATAAAAAGTTCGTAAGGACATCTGATGTCCAAAGCGGAGAAGCTCGAGCAGGAGTCTTACTTAAGGAAAGGGGGTCATGGGTGGTGGATGTTGGCCTGGATCGGACCATCCCTTTTATAGGGCAAACCGAAATTTCGAAAAAGTCAAATTTTAAGCTGATCCATAAAAAGGGACAATTGGTTGCCGAAGAGATGCAAGGGAAACTAAACGATGGCGATTATTGGGGCTACCATGTAAGCATTATCCACACTCTATCAGATATCACAAAAAGGCTTTCTGATGTAAAATTTCTCGTTACCTCCCGAAGGGGAAAGCCGATATCTTTCATCATTCCGTCAATCACTAAGAAATTCAAACATGCTTCTGAGGTAGTGTTGCTCTTCGGTTCGCCACGAAACGATGTTTGGGAGATCGTAAGTAAGAATGATGAAAATCTTATTAATTCATCGTTGGTTGTAAACATGTTTCCGTTTCAAGGCACTAAAACCGTCCGATTGGAGGAGGCTTTGTTAGGCTCACTTGCCCTTATCAATAATATACGCGTGACTTGCCACTCGTCAAGCCCTTGAGACCTTAGACGTAGAATTTTGGGCAATTTATATAAATTTATTAAAGGGGCAGGAAGAGGGATGGTCTATCTATGGGCCATAGAAAATATAGCGCCCCACGAAGAGGTAGTGTGGCATATAGACCAAGAGCTAGAGCGAGAAGCCTAGAAGCACGAGTTCGGAATTGGGCCCAAAGTTCTGAGCCTAAACCAGTTCTTGGAGCCTTCGCCGGGTATAAGGTGGGAATGTTGAGCGTGGTGACAGTTGATGATCGAGACAGGACCCCAAACTTCGGAAAGCAGCTAGCAAACCCTGCTACATTATTGGCGACTCCCCCGTTGACTGTTGTAGGCATAAGAGGGTATCGAGTCGATTACAGTGGTAGGCATGCATTGTTTGACGTAGGATCTCGAGAATCAATTAGAGATCAGAAAAAAAAGGTTCAGCAAGGTTCCCTGGATAAGTCGATGAGTAAGGCAGAGGGTTATCTTAGTCAAGTTAGTCATGTTTATGTGTTGGTTTCAGTATCCCCTAAAGACGCCGGTTTATCACAAAAGAAACCTTATACCTTTGAAATCCAGCTTACAGGCGGGAATTCACAGCAAAACTTTGACTACGCAAAATCAATCATAGGTAAGAAGTTAAAAGTGACTGATATATTTCGAACAGGTCAATTGATAGATGTTGCCGCAATTACCAGAGGGAAAGGTGTTGAAGGTCCGATTACCAGGTTTGGAGTCAAGAAAAAGCAGCACAAGTCGAGGAAAAGTGTTCGCGCGGTGGGGACACTTGGTCCCATATCTCCAGCCGTTGTGATGTTTACCGTACCTAGACAGGGTCAGCGGGGCTTTCATCAAAGAATCGAATACAATAAACGGATATTGTTAATTGGAAACACCTCCGAGGAAGGACTTGACTTCAACCGGAAAGGAGGGTTCAAACACTTCGGGACATTAAATGGTGATTTTATAGTCGTTAGGGGTTCTATTCCAGGAGTTCCAAAGAGGCTAATAAAGCTAAGAATGCCAATCAGGCAGAAAAAGAATACAAGAATTCTCGAGCCTAAAATCGTAGAGATGGTGGTCGGGTAGCTTGAAGGCAAATCTATTAGATCTGGATCGTAGTAATATCGGTTCTATCGATTTACCAGAAGTCTTTCTTACTCCGTATCATCCTGCAGTGATACACAAAACCTATGTCAGCCTACTCTCGCATTCATTTCAAGCTCAAGGTAGATATCCTTTTGCCGGTGAGATTGTTAGTGCTGAGTCTCGAAATACTGGCCTTGGAATTGCTAGAATTGCGAGGGCCAAGGGGCAAGGGTTTCCAAGAGCTGGGCAGGCCGCTGGGGTAGCTGGAGTAAGACATGGAAGGGTTGCCCATCCTCCAGTTTCATACAGGAGAATTTATAAGAAGATTAACAAAAAAGAAAAGACCTTAGCACTTTGTTCCGCAATTGCAGCAACATCAAGGCGCGATCTCGTAAAGCGGCGTGGACACCAGCTTGATGATAGTGTCGAGCTCCCTTTGATCGTTACAAACAGTATCGAATCAATAGATAAAGCAAATGATCTTAAAGGTGCATTGATAAAATTGGGCTTAGAGGGAGATTTAAGACGCGCCAGATCGAAGAGCCGAACCGTACGAGGTACTTCAAGAAGACATGGTAGATCTTCGGGTGTGAGTGCTTTGCTAGTAGTGTCGAGGAACAGCAACATCATGAAACTATCAAGATCTCTAGCTGGAGTTGATGTGAAAGTGGTGGATAGTTTAAGCGTAATGGATCTATTGCCCGGGTCCAAACCCATAAGACTTACTGTTTATTCACAGAATGCAATTGATGCGCTTGTGAAGTTAAGTGCATATGGTACAAATCGGGAGATGAGAACTAAATGAAGAGAGATGTACCTCTAAAAGTTAAGCCATCTATAGAAGAGGCTCGATTAGTTCTCATTCAACCTTACATCACAGAAAAAACATTCAACATGATCGAAAAAGAAAATAAATTGGTCTTCATAGTTAGAGAAAAGAGCACAAAGCGATCTATAAGAGAAGCAATGAGTATCCTATACGATGTCGATGTTTTAGATATTAACACTTCAAGAACAGTTCGAGGAAAGAAGGCTGCTGTGAAGTTCACTGCTCCAAATGGAGCCAGGGATCTGGCTACGACTTTGGGCCTGGTGTAGATTGAGTGTATTTTCAGTTAAGTCCATTTCCCAGTACGTTTAAAAGTGGAATAAATCATGCAGACGGTGATATACTTGGTTAGAGAGTTTAAGTATAAAGGTTATCTACCTGAACAGCTTCAGGCATTACCCATCGAATCACTTTTGCCACTTTTAAACTCAAGACAGCGGCGATCCTTGGATAAAAGAGTGGGCAAATTCATGACTGATGAGAAGCGAAAGCTTCGCGAAGAAATTAAGCAAAATAAGGAGGGAAAGTCGACTGATGAGATAAAAACCCACCTTAGAGATATGATTATTCTTCCAGACATGATCGGTGTGACTATTAAAGTCCATAATGGAAAGGAATTTGTTCCAGTTAGTATCAGACCAGAGATGGTTGGTCATTACGTGGGTGAATATTCTATTACGAACAAGCGCGTTCAGCACGGAGCTCCCGGAGTAGGTTCATCAAGATCCAGTCTATATGTCCCCTTAAAGTGAATGTATTATGCCGGAGTATGGATATGCTTTAGAAAATTTCGACAAATCCAGACATGTGAGGGCCTCTTTAAGGGACAAGTCAGTCTCGCATAAGCATGCTAGAGAGGTAGCAGTAGCTATCAGAGGGATGTCACTCGAAAAAGCGCGCTTATTTCTTGAAGACGTTATTGCCAGGAAAATAGCTGTACCATACAGAAGATACAATAATGAGGTTGCTCACAGATCTAACATCAGTGATGGCTTTTGCTCAGGTCGATATCCTAAGAAAGTGGCCCGTGAAGTGTTAAAGCTGCTGGACAATCTCGAGGCGAATGCTGAATATAAGGGAATGGATTTGGATGCTTTAAAGATCACAAGTGCCGTAGTACATAAAGGCACAAAGATCAAGAGGTTTACTCCAAGAGCTATGGGAAGATCGAGTCCTAAGTACAATACCCTGATACATTTCGAGTTAGTTGCACAAGAAAGGAGGGTTCACGAATGAGTGCTATTAGTAACGTAATGAAAAATAATTTTAGAAATCTCGAGCTAGACGAGTTTCTTTCCGAAACTCTCAGAGATGCAGGATATGGACGTGTAGACGTACAGAAGACGCCAATAGGAACCAGAATTACCCTGAGTGTTACCCGTCCCGGCTTGGTGATCGGGAGGAAAGGAGCAGGGATAAAAGATTTAACAACAAAGTTAGAACAAAAGTTTGGCTTATCCAATCCTCAAATTTCTGTCACTGAACTTGAGGCCCCGGAGCTGAACCCTAAGATCATGTGTAATCGAATCGCGCAGTTGATTGAAAGAGGAACCGCATTCAGAAGAGCTGCAATATGGACGAATAACACGATAATGAATGCAGGTGCCTTAGGGGTTGAGATTACAGTAGCAGGTAAACTGCGTAGCGAACGAGCCCATTTCGAGAAGCATGCAGCTGGGCTAGTTCCAAAGAGTGGTGATGTAGCTAACAAGGTAGTAAGACATGGAGTCACTCATGTTCTTACTAAGATGGGATTGATGGGCATACAATTGAAAATCGCGCTAAAGGACGAATTGCCAAAGGAGTTTGAGATGATTGATTCCGGTACTAGTAACACAGAGGCTGAAGGCCAGAAGCTAGAAAGTACAGCGCAAGTTGCAGCAGAAAACAAGGAGATCCTAGAGCGAAATGAACCTGTAGAATCGGAAGGAAAGACCGATGGGTAGAATTAAGCTAAAGGTATTACGCGAAATGAATGATAGGGACCTTACGGAGAAGCTAGATGAACTATCTTCTGAACTTACAAAGCTGAGATCTGAGGGTGCGAAGGGCACATTAAAGAAAGAAACGGCGAGCATCAGATGGACAAGAAGGGATATTGCGAGAATAAAGACGATACTCACAGAGAGGGTCAGAAGCCATTGATTACGTATGAGAATTTAATTTTCCATGAATTAGTGGGACTGTACGTTCAGACATTTAATTCAGGTCCATATTCTGGGATTGCTGGACGTATTGTTAAGGAATCTAAAAACATGATTATTCTCAGATCTGGTGAAGTGCTGAAGAGTCTGCCAAAAAATTGTATTAACATTAGGGTGACTCTTCCTTCTTGCGGTTGCTTTATAAGTGGAAACAGTCTGATAGGGAGACCAGAGGACCGAATTGTAAGGAAGAGTTTGGGATGAATTATGGTTAAAAATATTGGCATTTCTGTGTCTCCGCCCCGGAGGTCCTGTGAAGATATAAATTGTCCTTTTCACGGCAAACTTCCCGTTAGAGGTCGAGTTTTCACGGGTACTTTGGTTAGTGCTAAAGCTAGGAAAATGGTTGTGGTCGAGCATCAATATTCTAGGCCGGTTAGGAAATACAAAAGATATGAAAGGAGCAAATCAAAAATGCATGCCTATGCCCCCGACTGTATGGAAGTTCTCGAAGGAAGACGAGTACGGATAGCAGAATGCCGGCCTTTGACTAAGACTGTTGCTTTTGTGGTGATAGAGGTGGAACAATAGATGTCCTCTAAGTCAAGAGCTGTTTCAGCAAAAGGGGTGGAGGAATTTAGGCCCTATGTCACAAGAGCATTGCCCATGACTGCTAGGTTGGTGTGTGCAGATAATACCGGCGCAAAGATCCTTCGAATTGCGCAAGTAAAAAGGTTCAAGGGAAGGCATTCACGCTTACCATCTGCAGCTGTGGGTGATTTTGTAACGGTAACCGTCAAGAAGGGTCCGGCAGAGCTTAGAAAGCAAATTTTTGGTGCAGTAATAATAAGGCAAAAATACCCCGTCAGAAGATTAAATGGAAACCGGTTAGTCTTTGAAGATAATGCTGCGGTACTGGTCACTCCTGAGGGTGAAATAAAGGGAACAGACATAAAAGGGCCAGTAGCTGCAGAGGCAGCTGAAAAATGGCCGAGGATTGCAAATTTAGCTTCAGTTATCGTTTGAATGTAGTGGAGTAGAGAAAGTTATTGACAAATAAACTCATAGGCGTCGCCCCAAAGCAGTTAGCAGAACGCAAACTGAGATCTCCTCTATCACGTGCCCTTAGGGAAAAGTATGGAAGACGTAACTTAAGAGTGATTGCAGGAGATACAATCAAAGTAGTTCGTGGAGAATACAGTGGTATTGAAGGCAAGATTGAAAAAGTTAACATGAAGCGGGGAAGTCTAGCTATAGAGGGTATTCAAAGAGAAAAGGTGCGAGGAGGAAACGTAAAGGTAGAAATTAATTCTACTAATGTAATAATTACCGATTTAGATTTGGATGATAAGTACCGACAAGCTCTGATTGATAGAATCCACAACCCAAAGAAAAAGAGCCTCGGAGAAAAGAAACCTAGAATTAGGAAACAAACCAAGCGACGTTTAACTAATAAGAGAGTCAATAAGACTAAAGGAGGAGATAAGTAGGTTTGGCAAAGAAGGGAGGAGATACTACCGTAAAGAGGCAGCGTGCTCCTTCTTTTTGGAAGGTCAGACGAAAGCATGGCCAATTTGTGGTCCGTGCAAGGCCAGGACCCCACCCAAAGGCTGTTTGTTACCCACTAGGGATTCTGCTTAGAGATGTATTAAGTGTAGGTCAGACCATGGACGAAGTAAAAGGAATACTCAATGATGGGAAGGTATCTGTAGATGGAGTAGTGAGGAGAGCCATTGGTTGGCCAGTAGGACTAATGGATACTATAGAATTGATTCCACTATCACAAACGTTCCGTTTAGTGCCAAAAAACAGGAATCTATTGGTCCCAGTTCTTCTTTCAAAGCAATCTGAAAAGAGCCTAAAACTTCTGAGGGTAACGCTTAAGAAAACGATTAAGGGAAATAAAACACAATATGGTTTTCATGATGGTATGACCTTGGTCCTGACTGAGCGATATTCTGTTGGAGATACATGTTTGGTTGATCTTTCAAATAAGCAGATTAAGTCACATATAATATTAAAGAAGGATTCAATTGTCCTTGTTACTAAAGGTGAGAATGCAGGGGCTATTGGAAAGATCGAAGAAATCCGCGATGGTCTTTTCTCATTGCCTAAAAGAACGGTAGTCTCACTTGCTGACAGGTCAGTTGAAATACCTGTACAAATGGTCATGTCTGTTGGCGATAAAGAGCCGATTATTCAGGTGAACTAGATAAAAATGAATAATTCGAAGTCGGAAAATACCATGAAACGGATTTCCGTGGGTAAGGTCGTTATAAACATAGGGGTTGGAAGATCTGGAGAGCCTGTTGAAAGGGCCAAGCACGGTCTTGAAGATTTAACTGGAAAAACTCCTACGGTGACAACGGCCAAAAAAAACCTGCGTGATTTTGGAATCCACCAAGGGGAACCGATCGGGGCTATGGTGACACTGAGAAGAAAGGATGCTACAGATTTTTTAAAAAGGTGCCTAGAAGCTAAAGGCAATAAGATAAATCTCAGTTCCTTCGACGACTATGGTAACATTTCGATGGGCATACGTGAACATATAGATATCCCCGGTACGAAATACAACCCCGATATTGGTATATTTGGCATGAACGTCTGCGTTAGTTTGGTACGGCCAGGCTATAGTATTTCCAAGAAAAGAGGTAAGAGTAGGATTGGCAAAGAACATCGGATTAGTAAAGAAGGGGCAATTGAATACTTTACGAATGGATTCGGAGTAGAAGTATCATAATGCCAAAACCAAGAGATTATGAAATTACCAAGAGGAAAAAAATTGGTCATGGCAAGGGTTCGAGGTGGTGCAAGAGATGTGGTGCGTATAATGGGCTGATACAACAGTACAAGCTGTTTCTATGTAGACAGTGTTTTAGAGAGGTTGCCCAGCACTTGGGCTTTTACAAGTACGAATGATTAGGAGGATGATGGTTATATGCCAGCATTAAATGTACTAGCAAATTTGCTAAATACACTATATAATAACGAAACGAGAAGAAAGAAAGAGTGTATAGTTGTACCTGCATCTAGATTTACTAGTGAAGTCTTACGCGTTATGCAGAAACATCATTTTGTCGGCGAATTTGAACAAATAGATGATGGAAGAGCGGGGAAGTTTCGTATTCAACTTTTAGCTGCTATAAACAAGTGTGGGATAGTTACTCCAAAGTATAGTGTTCGAAAGAATGGTTATCTTGATTGGGAAAGACGATACTTACCTGCATTTAGCATGGGTGTATTGATTGTCTCAACTAGTAAAGGTGTCATGTCTCATCATGAAGCGCAGCAGCTTGGTTTAGGTGGAGTTCTAGTGGGATATGTGTACTGAGAAAATTCCAATTGAGAAAATGAGCGTTGATTTAACGATACCCCCAGAGGTAACTGTATCCAAGAAAGAAAACCATATTCACGTTAGTGGAAAGCTAGGGACATTAGTGAGAGATTTGTCGAAGATTCCTATAAAGGTAGACATAGTTGAAGATAGCATTAAAATTTCCTCCTATGGAAAGAGGAAGAGAGATTTTGCTATCATTAACACGGCGAAAAGCATTTTGAAGAATATGATCCATGGGGTGGAGAAAGGATACACTTATCGACTAAAAGTGGTTTTTGCGCATTTCCCCATTTCGGTTAAGGTAAAGGGACCAGAGGTTCATGTTGAAAATATTTTTGGTGAGAGAGCATCAAGAATCGCCATGATCGTGGGCAGTAATACTAAAGTGAAAACAAGTGGTGATGACGTATTGGTAACTGGACCAAGCATAGAAGACGTATCTCAGACCGCTGCTAATATAGAATCATCAACCAAGATAAAAGGCAAGGACCAACGGGTATTCCTGGACGGACTATATATTTATTCTAAGGAAAAAGGAATTCAGTAGGCGTTAGAATTTGTGAAGTGAGTGCTAACATTAATGACCAAAGATGCACCACCTATTTCAAAACTCGAGTTTAGAAAGATGTCTTCTTTGCCAGCGCTTCTGACAGTGGCTCAACAAATCACTCTGGAGTATCTCTTCACGCATACATTTTAATTGATTAAAAGGAGTGTATCTTGACGTGAAAGGTGTTATACTTGCTGGGGGATTAGGAAAGAGACTCAGGCCTATCACCGATGAGCGGCCAAAACCTATGATTGAAGTATGTGACCGACCAATAATCGAATGGCAAATCAGGTGGTTCAAAAATCATGAAATTGATGAAATTGTAATATGTGTGGGATACCTTAAGGAACGCATTATTGATTACATCGGAAGTGGGAGCAGATTCGATGTAAGAGTGGGTTATGCTGTTGAAGAGGAGCCGCTCGGGACTGGAGGAGCGTTGAAAAATGCTCGGAGCCTTATCAACAGCTCTAAAGAGGAAGGTTTCTTTATGGTCAACGGGGATATTTTGACCGATTTAGACCCAAATGTTTTGAAACATACCAAGAAATCTGCCCTCGCACTGGTACCCTTGAAAAGTCCGTACGGTGTGATTGAGTTGGACAAGAGCGGTCTGGTTACAGGCTTTGTAGAAAAACCACAGATCAATGACAAATGGATTAACGCCGGCGTCTACTTTTTCACTAACAATGTCTTCGAAATCTTACCAGACCGTGGAAATATAGAGACATCCGCATTACCCGTCATGGCAGAGAATCGAAATCTAAAGGGAGTAACATTTTCTACCTCTTTCTGGAGATCGGTTGATTCACATAAGGATATGGAAGAGGCTACCAAGGAGATTCAGAGTTCTCAGTTAGTTTCGCGAGGGAACTGATTGAATTCTCGTGGAGGAGTGAAGGTAGGATACAGCCTCGGTGCTCTGCTTTCCATCGACGAGATTTTGAAATTTTCCCGTCTCGCAGACGGCTACAAGAATGTTGATTCTTTGTGGGTACCTGAAACGTGGGGAAGAGAAGCCTTTGGTACACTGGGGGCGATCTCTCAGGTTGGCCACTATCCGAAATTAGGAACAGCAATACTTAACATTTATTCACGAACACCTTCTACTATAGCAATGGGCGCGATTACTCTAGATATCCTTTCCGGGAATAGAACTTTGTTGGGTCTAGGGGTAAGCACTAGTGCAATCGTTGAAGGCTGGCATGGATTAACTTTCGATAAACCCTTTGCTAGAATGAGTGAGATGGTTGCTCTTCTTCGACTTATTTGGGCAGGAAACCCAGTATCATTCAAGGGCGAATTCTTTAATGTTTCAAATTTCAAACTCTTGCATCCTCCTCCCCGGGCTTCGATCCCCATTTTTTTGGCAGCTGTAAATCCGCTAATGATATCATTATCCATATCGGTTGCAGAAGGTCTACTGCTGTACTTGAGGCCCTTTGCTGAATTGAGGTCCACAATTCACAAGCTAAGGAAAGAAGTAACGAAGCCGTTTGAATTTGCTTCAGTTTTTATATGCTCAATTTCTGATAAGTATCCTGATAGGGCGAGATTGCGAGCAGCGAAGACACTGGCGTTTTATATTTCGGTGGGAGTATATTATAGGAAACTCATTTCAAACTCTGGTTTCGCAGATGTGACGGATACCATTGTTGAAGAGTACAACAAGCGAGGACTAGATGCGGCGTCTAAATTTGTTCCCGATAAATTATTGGATGAAATTGCAATTTGCGGTGATTCCGAACAGGGAAGACGCTCGATGCAAAGATTCATCTCTGCGGGAATAACACTTCCCATATTACAAATTAATCCTGTTGAAGGAGAGGATACGCACAAATCCTTTATCAACTTGTTGGAGACTTTTTCGAATGAATAAAGTGGCCATCGTTGACTATGCCACAACTAAATTTCGAAAACTGACAGAAAAATCACTTCTCGAACTGGCTTGTGAACCATCAATTGAAATATTGAAATCATCGAAAATAACGGCAAACAAGGTGGAAGGTCTATTCCTTTCAAGCTGCTCTCATGATCTTTATGGCGGAGCAATACTATCTGAAATGTTAGGAATAACTCCTAAAATCACATGTAGGATTGATAATCTTTGTAATTCCGGTACCACCGCAGTATCAACTGCTTATTCCTACATCGCGTCAGGACTTTGTGATTCAATTTTAGTAGTAGGTGCAGAGCTGCATAACAGCCCTGGCTCTAAGCTAAGCTGGGATGTATCAAGAGGCCAATTTACCTCCCCAATATACTGGGCATCGGTCTTTGCCAAAATGCATATGAGAGAATATGGGACCACTGAAGAGGACCTGGCAGCCATAGCAGTCAAGAACAGATCCTATTCGGTAAAAAACCCAAACGCAATCTTCAACAAGCCTATTTCACTGGATGATGTATTAAATTCTAGAAAACTAGTTGATCCAATCAAGTTGCTTGATTGCAGTGTGCTCTGCTCAGGAGCTGCTAGCCTGCTGCTTGTCTCCGAGGATCTTGCAAGGGATCTGGATGTTCACCCCGTCTGGATAGAGGGAATTGGACAACAAACCAACTGTGCAAGCGTTGCTCACGCGATCCCCGAGATATTTAAGAATGGTTCAAGTAAGCGGGCAGCTGCACATGCCTATGAGATGGCACGAATGAAACCTTCAGATATACACGTAGCAGAAATTCATGATGCATTCACTATTATGGAAATCTTGGCTTATGAAGATTTGGGATTTGCCAAAAAAGGGAAAGGAACATCATATGCCTTAGACGGAAATATTATAGTAAACCCGAGAGGAGGAATTCTCGGGTCAGGTCATCCAATCGGCGCAACGGGAATTGCCCAGGTATGTGAAATAGTTTGCCAATTAAGACATGAGGCGGGTTCCCGTCAGGTTCGTAGTTGCAATGTAGGACTAGTTCATAATCTTGCAGCAGCAGGAACTTCTGCTACAATTATGATCCTAGAATCGTGATATTAGGAGTATTGTTAATATGCGACGGTTTATGAATCAACTAAAAGATGGCACTTTCGTGATTTCTTATTGTACAAATTGTAAAAAGAAAATTTGGCCGCCTTATGAAAAATGTCCAGCCTGTTATCGACGAACATCAACAGTACCTGGTGGCAAACTCGGGAGGATCGTTGAATTTAGCAAATCCTGGATCGAGGACGGCGGAGTTACGGTGGCACTAATAGATATAGATGGGATCTTGCTGTTGGGTTCTATATTAGAAGGAAGGGGCATCGCTGTCGGGTCAGCGGTAGAATTGGTTACCATAGGAGCATCTTCAGATGGAAAGATTCATTTCACTTTCAGAACTCTGGATCGGTTTGATTCATATACGATGAATAGATAATGTATCTAAAGTGAGTTATGAGTTACGATAGATTTGTCGACGATCGACTCCTTACCAGTAGGGATGCCCTCAATACTACTCAAATGAAACTCAAATTAGTAGAAATCGATGAAGGAGCGAGAGATTTCTCGCAACGATTCGGGAGAAGAGTTCTAGTTAAGAAGGTGCTCCTCACAATGAAGTATTCTAGAACAGAGGAGGTCGAGGAAGTTGAACTGGACCTGGAGTTACTTGAGAATAAATTGAGAAAGGAACGATTATTCTCTTCCTCCAACAGATGGGTATCATCAAACGAAATAAAAAATGGATACATAGTCGCTAATCGACATCTTGATTTGCTTGCAGATGCGATAGCATTAGACATAATATCCTTCTAATACTAACTGAAGCCCTTGAGCAACATGATTATCAAAGCGCCGCTGATCAGACTCGAACTGATGACCCACTGGTTAACAGCCAGCTAAGCTCCAGAGGAGTTTTCCAAACCACGCTAGAATTGCTCTACCATGCTGAGCTACAGCGGCGCAATATTGCAGAGCATTATTGGACAAAATAAATGTTGTGTTAGACCAACCGAAATAGTTGATTGGCTTCACCAAAGAGCTGATTAACCTGTACAAAATCGTATCTGCATGCTTACTGATGTTAAGAAGCATCAATGATCTTGGATTATTAACTTATCATGAGCTTATTGGGTCGCGATAGATGGCATAATTTGTCAGTTAGAGGTAGGGTTAATGCCTCCAATTAATGGAATTATTGATAGTAGAAGATGCCCGATTTTGAAGTTGAATACTGGAAGTCGTAACATTAGACATTAGAGAAAATTATTATGGCGTTGCCCCTATTTGACGAATTTCGTATGCAATTTCATTTTAACTACCTGTTCAGAAAAGGACCCATTTTTGGGTCGTTCAACAAAGAGAACGTTTTTTTTACTTATAAGATACGGTGAAAGTATGGCTTTATTTGAAAAGTTAGGGATACCCTTTTTGAACTCTTTGTCTTAGAAGATTAACAACTTGATTAAATAACCTCTTAAAGGGTTTGCTTTAATTGACGTGTACGCATTCGCCTACCTTAGGGTCAGTACGGAAGAACAGACTGTAATGAATCAAAGACTTGTTCTAGACAAATGGGCTTCAGACCATGACTTTGAAATACTTTCCTACTTCGAAGACTCGTCAGTAAGCGGAAGAATTCCGGCAATCCGTAGGAGTGCTTTTAAGGATATGCTTGAAATCATTAAAACAGATTCCGTAGACGCCATATTGGTGTACGAACTATCTAGGGTCGGGAGAACGTTCTGGGATACGCTTGACGCGATAAAAGCAATTGAAGAATATGCTCCGCTGATTTCCTGTTCACCAAGAGAAACTTTTCTTCAAAGCACAGAACCCAGTGTCAGAAAGCTAATGATAGGCATTCTTACATGGGTTGCAGAACGAGAGCGAGAAATGCTGGTCCAACGCACTAAGGATGGGATGAGGAGGGCCAGAGAATCCGGCAAAAGCATTGGAAGGCCCCAGACTATTATAGACAAGAACACACTAGTCAAACTTCTTGCAAACAATGCACCTCGTTCTAGAATTGCAAAGGACCTAGGGATTTCAAAAGCAACGCTATACAAGGAGTTACGACAAATGCACTGAAAAATTTACATTAGGACGATCAGTTTGGCTCCCGTTCATAGCAGCTGCTCAACTTTCCGAATAATAAGCTCTACAGTTCCCATAAGGCACTCAAGGTTTTTCATGTCAATGGCGAGTGGAGGAATCAAGACTATAGTTCTTCCTAGCGGCCTCAAGTAAACACCCACCTTTAGCGCATTTTTGAAAATAAAGGAATCAACTGGCCCGTTTGTTTTTTTTCTAATTGCGTCGATCCCTCGTTTAGATATATCTAAACCGGCAAGCATCCCTTCATGTCGCACATTGATTACGGCAGGAGAGTCCTGAAACTTGTACAACTTTTTCCTTAAGTATTTTGATTTCAGGGAAACATCCCGTATTAGACGTCTTTTTCTATACAGGTTCAAATTAGCAATCGCAGTTGCGCAACCGATAGGATGTCCGCAATATGTATGACCGTGATAGAATATAGCTTTCCTATCGAGGAACGATCGAAATATTTCGGAATTTGTTAGAGTAACTGCTAGTGGAGTGTACCCTGCAGTCAAAGCCTTCCCGAAGCAGACGATATCTGGAATTGAATTTTGTTTCACATATTCTATCATGTTTCCAAGCCTGCCGAATCCTGTGGCAATCTCATCCAAAATAAGTAGAACTCCGTACCTATTACACAGCTCAGCTACCTTCTTCTGATATCCTTCCGGATAAATTCTTATCCCGCCTGCAATTTGAGCGCCGCTCTCCATTACAATAGCGCAGGTCTCTCCAGAGTCTTTCTTAAGACAAGATTCGGTTTCTCCCAGGATCTCATCTAATTCTGGTACTGGCTGACCCAACTTTACTGAAGGACTAGGTAGTCGAGTAACCTTTCTCATTAGTGATCTGTAGGCAGAAAAGTATCGAGGCACATAACCAACAGACATCGCCCCGACTGTGTCGCCGTGATAACCATTTTGGAGGGAGACAAAATGTCTCTTATCAGGCCTTCCCCGATTTTTGTAATATTGTACGGCCATCTTCATTGCAACTTCTATTGCGGTAGAACCATTATCGGAGAAGAAAACATGTTCCATCCCTTTGGATAAATTTAATAACTTTATGGAAAGATCTATGGACGGTTGATTTCCTAGACCAAAAAGACTCGAATGTTGAAGAGTACTGATTTGATTCTTCATTTCCCTTATGATTTCCTTTTCTCCATGGCCCCAAACATTACACCACATACTTGCAACACCGTCAAGGTAGCGTCGCCCTTCCGAATCTATAAGATGGAATCCCCTTCCTCTTGTCATTACCTTAGTCGACGAGCTATTCCATAGGTTCATATCTGCATACGGATACCAAATGTGATGCCTGTTGGTGTGAGCCATATTGAAATAAAGCAAACCCCGTCACTATTAAATTTCTATGAAGGGAATATTTGTGACTGGAACCGATACTAATATTGGAAAGACATTCATAGCCTGCATTATAGCGAAGGTTCTAAAGGAACAAGGCATTGACGTAGGAGTGATGAAACCATTTGCTACATCCCACAGGCGATACTCTTCAACCTATGCTTCTGAGGATACGTGGAGACTTTCAGGTGCTGCCCAAGTGATTGATCCCGATGATTTGATAAATCCTTATTTCTATCAGATTGGAACAGCTCCTCTCCTTGCGGCAACTATGAGCGGAAGACCTATTCCCGACTTAGGTTTTGCAGTCAAAAAATTACGAACACTATCAAGGCAACACGAGTTTATTGTTGTGGAAGGAATTGGAGGGGTTATGGTGCCTATATCGATGAAGAAGACTATCCTAGATTTTGCCAAGATGATTGAGTTTCCTGTTATTATCGTGGCGTCGCCAAAATTGGGTACTATAAACCATACACTACTCACTTTTCACGCTTGTCGAAGCAGGAAAATTCAGGTTTATGCAATAATCATCAATAAGTATCCCGAAAAACCTTCCAAGACTCAAGAAGCCATCCTACCGTTACTTTCTGCGCTAACGGGGGTAAAGAAAGCAATTGAAATTCCACAAATTCGAAATAGTAATGTTCTAAAAAAAGTTGAGAAACTAATTGCTAAAGACCTTCTAGATTTTTAAGACGTAATTTAATTTGTCTCTTAGCAAATGATATCTGTCTAAACTCGAGATCTGAAATATAATTGGTTGTTCGATTTGATCATATAACTGAAGACACTGATGTTTGTATCAATTCTAGAAATAGCAATCCACGATATTAGTATTTGATAGTGAATATTGCATGGGATACTTTTTACACCGTAAGCGCCTTCCAGTGTACTGAGCGATATTTCTAATTTCGAATTCTGAAATGTGCTATAGAGTATGTACTAGATGAGTTTCAATTTGGCGGCTGTGGCTCTGATAGCCTTGGCGGCATTCCGTATATCTGGTAGCGTGTGTAATGCTGTCAAGCTAATTCTAATTCTCGACAAATCCTTCTGGACTGTGGGAAATCTTAAGGGCTGGATTAAGATACCTTTTTTCAACAACAGATTCGAAAACCTGATAGCATTTTTTTCAGAACCTATTAGGACTGGTATGATTTGAGTTGGAGGCCGGTCAGCAACGAGACCAATCTTGTAAAGTTCTCCGCCGAGAAATTCTATATTTCGAAACAATCTTTTTTGCAGATATCCCTTTTTTACGACCCCTATGGCTGACATTGCTGACACACACAGATGACCAGGGATTGAAGATGTATATATAAGCTGTCTTGACCTATTTATCAATAGTTCTCGCATTTGGTTGGTAGTAGCAACGTATCCCCCAAAGCATCCTAAAGCTTTGCTCAGGCTACTAATGTGAAAATCCACTCTTGAGTTTACGCCAAAATAAGAAGGGACTCCTGAATAGGAACGATCCCCTAGATTTCCGAAAATGAAATCACCATGCGCGTCATCTACAATTAACATCGCATCATATGAATGGGTAATTTCACTTATTTTCTTCAGATCTGCAAAATCTCCATCCACACTAAACACCCCCTCGGTAATCACTATCTTTCGGGAAGTCCTCTTAACCAGTTTAATTTTCTGTTCCAGATCATGAACGTCATTGTGTCTGAATATCTTTACTTCAGCACCACTCAATCGACATCCGTCAATTATGCTCGCATGGTTAAGCTCGTCGCTAAAAATAACACAATTTTTACCTCCTAAAGCTGTGATGGTGCCAAGATTTGCCATATATCCCGTAGGAAACACCAATGCCGCCTCTGTTTTGCGATGTAAAGCAAGCATTCCCTCAAGACGCTCCAATTCAGCTGTATTTCCAGTGATGAGCCGCGAGCTACAGGGAGAGATTTGTCTCAGAGATTTCTTGGTGGTTTGCACTACTTCGTTTTGGGTTGAGATCCCCAGATAGTCATTGGAACAAAAGTTTAGAATGCCGTCTTGATAGTTATGTCTTATTCTTGCTGACCCCTCAGTACTATCGTCAACATTTAAGCTTCGATAGAGATTAGAAGATCTCAAATAGTTTAGCTCCTTTTTTACGAAATCGTAATAGTTACGTTGGGTCGATACCAATATTTTGAATCATTTGAAAGTCCCTACTTGGGTCGTTACCACTTGTAGTTAAATATCCCCCTGTGATTATGCCGTTCGCTCCTGCTCTTAATGCCAAATTGTCTTCATCTTTAAAATACACTTCTCTCCCTGCAGCAATTTTGATAATTGGGGTTGGCATTAAGAATCTCCATACGGAAATTGTCTTGATGGCATCTATTGGACTTATACTATGAACACCATCAAAAGGGGTTCCTGGTTTAGGTATCAGGATGTTTATTGGCACCTCATTCGGTGATAAGTCTCTAATAGCATATGCAAGCTCTAATCTATGAGTAGGAGTTTCCCCCATACCTATTATACCCCCACAACATAGCTCCAGACCAGCTGCCTTTACTATGCGTGCTGTATTTACTCTATCTGAAAAGTCGTGAGTCCTACAGATTTGAGAAAAATATCTTTCAGACGTTTCTAGATTGTGGTTATACCTTTTTACTCCAATTATTTTCAAACGGTCAGCCCGCTCCTTTGTCATAAAACCCAAGGAAACATTTACATCAATCTCTAAATACTTCTTTATATGTTCTATTATATCACATACGTAATTAAAATCGGCTTCAGGCGGGGATCTGTATGCGCATACTAAACAAAAGCTGTTTGCACCAGATTCCTTTGCCTTCTGGGCACGTTGTAATATCGTCT
This sequence comes from Nitrososphaeraceae archaeon, assembly GCA_035641095.1. Taxonomy (GTDB): domain Archaea; phylum Thermoproteota; class Nitrososphaeria; order Nitrososphaerales; family Nitrososphaeraceae; genus TH5896. The sequence continues at coordinate 50,177 of DASQUV010000058.1, read as the reverse complement.
CCTTTGAAAGTAGTGGATACTTGTTAATTTTGGTTTCATAGAAAGCTGATTGGGCACAGAAAGAACAATCTTCCGGGCAACTGCCAGACTTTGCATTAAGCAGCATTTCTACGTCTACCAGATTCTCACTAAATTTTCGAGCTATTCTGTTAGCACTTTCTGCTAAGAGTAGGACAGCCGTGGTATTTAGCAGTCGCTCAGCTTCTGGGGGTCTTATTTCATCTCCTGAATCGACTTTATTCTCCATTTCCGCTATGAACTCGGCTTCGTCTGCCATTAATCATTGGGGAGATACTGAAACATATAATTAACTTTCGGATTTATTGTACATGACATGAGCTTTCAGAATACGAGATTTGAAATATTTTAATAATGTTCCATTCTAAAGTAGTCAGTGAAAGAAATTACTCTAAATATTAAACTCTCAGACAATGAATATGCTGAAGTAGCCGAATATCTCAGATTGCTGCCTACGCCCGTGTTACTGTTCGGGTTAAGATTTGCATACAAAAGATTTATGGCCGTATCTGGAGGCTACTTATTCCCTGGGAGAAAGAGTATCATTAAACGGGAAACCCACATGATAACAAGAATACAAGCTAGACGTCGACTTAAAACCTGGAAATCTATGATAAGAATGTATCGAGAGAAAGGCTATAGCTATCCAACTATCTCAAGGATAAAGAAGCAGCTGATTAACTTAAGTGCAGAGAGATGAGTAACGATTTTAACTCAACCTTGAAGCCGGAATTTACCTTTCACTCATTACGATATATATCGTATTTCGAACCGGATATTTCTCTATACTACTGGGAATTGCCCACAGAGTTGGCAGTAATTTGAAAGAAAGGAAACGCAGTTTCCACAACCCGAACAGGTCAATTCAGGGCAATCACGCCTTTCTTCGAGCGAAAAATTGCTATTAAAGATTTTAAAGTAATATAGGTGCTCCATGTCTCTGATGGTCACTCCTTTGTCCTTAGCCATCCGTGCTTCTTCGACAAATGAAAAACTATTATTGTTATTTAAAATAAATTCTCTTATCCTTGTAATGCCGGCTCCTTCTTCTTGAGCTTGTTTCTTTCTCCAACAGAAAGCTTCTCCTAGTTCATCTCGAAAGCAGTGCCGCAAAACAATTTTACCCCAAAGCCTGTTTCTATGGAATCCAACCAGGTCTGAGGTGGGAATCGATTCTGCTAGACGAACTACTTTTGCATTTAGAAATGGCGCAATAATTTTCACATTAAGACTATCCCCTAGGCTAAATGTCGGAAAAGTCATAATAGCTCTCAAGCGGGAAATTTCATTTTCTAGACGTTGTGGGTTATCAAGATACCTTTTCAGGAAATTGTATCCAGCAAACAATTCGTCACAGCCGTCCCCGGTGTAGACACATTCGAGCCCATTGGAGTGAGCAACTTCCAAAGCAGCGTACGGAACAACAGAGTTCCTAATTGTTATCGGATCAAAAGTTTTTAAGGCGATGATGACCTTTTCTATTAATCTTAACACTTCGTTAGTTGAGAGAATTCTTTTTATCTTCTTTCTAACAAATTTGAGAGCCGCCAAATCAGCATATTTTAGGTCAGATGCCTCTGAGCCAAATCCAACAGTGATAGAGTACTCCGGTTTCCGGATGGCCGTAATGATTGTGCTATCTAGCCCACCGGAAAGTAGGACTGTATCACAAACTTCTTCCGAGATAGAAGAGCGAATCGAATTCCTTAACCTTCTGCATAGCATATCCATCAACTGTACCAAAATAGTTCACCAGTCTCTATATCACTTATTCGAACTTAATATTGAAATTCTATTCTTACCTAGGTTTGGTGTACACATTTCATCCTGTGATTAGCTCACATTCGTATAGACATGGTCCCGAGATTTGGGAGAACTACTCTCAAAATCTAAAATTTCAGAAACTGAGGGAAGCATCGACACCATCTGTTCGTATTTTCTTAAATAGAAAACACCCGATTCAGTCGTCCTATATAGCCCAGTGGTTTCAGAATATTCAATCAGCCCTTTTTCCAACCCAACGGCCAGATACCTTATCAGCTGCGAGTGTGAGATCGCGGCGTTGTTCATTATGCTTGTCTTATATTCCCACGAGCTTGTTGCAGAGCGGAGAATTGAAGCCATAACTTCAATATCTGAACGGTTCTTCATTGGTAGCCGATTATTGAATTGATTTAAGAGAATAAAAAACGGTTTGACAAATTATAACGACAATATGTTTGGATATTTCTTACGTTCTTGAAATCTCTCGTCTCATGGGCCTTTAAAATTTGACCCGGCATAGCAAATATTGGTTGTCATGCTTAGTTTAGAGCTACAGCGGCTTGACAATTCAATCATTAAGGAATAAGAAATATAATTTATATGAACTTCGGACAATTTTAGATTTATGAAGAAGAATGCGATGAAGAAGTGCATCAATCCTAAATGTGGAAAAACTTATAGTATCTTCAGCGAAGCCTATTCATGTTCTTGTAATTCTTTGTTAGATATTACCTACCATACCAGACCTAAAAAGGAGTTAATAGAAATATTTTATTCCCGAAGGAATCACGGCGGAAACATATACAACGAAAGCGGCGTATGGCGTTTTCGCGAACTTGTTAACTTTCTCGGAATTGATACGGGAGACTTTACTGAATGTGCAAAAATGCTAGTATCGCTTGACGGAGCAGAGGGGAGACTCTCGAAACCATATCGAATGAGTAAAGTTGCAGACTACGCCAAGCTGAAACAGGACTCTCTATTGCTGCAGCCAGAAGGCTATAATCCTAGCGGATCATTTAAAGACAATGGCATGTCTACAGCCATAACGCACGCAAAAGCTATCGGCGTGAACACCATTATTTGTGCATCAACAGGGAATACTTCCGCCTCGGCGGCAATGTATTCGGCCAATGAAAATATGAGATGTGAAGTTTATATTCCTAAAGGGGAAATCGCTGCTGGAAAGCTAGGGCAGGCTTTCCAATTCGGTGCTCAAGTGATTCAGGTGGATGGAAATTTTGATGATGCTCTGAATCGATCGTTGGCAAAGGTGAATCTCGAGAAAGGATATACTGTAAATTCCGTTAATCCCTTTCGGTTGGAAGGCCAAAAGACTATAGTATACAGGATCTTAGAGAACCTAGACTGGAACCCTCCTGACTGGCTTGTATATCCTGGTGGAGCGCTCGGAAACACTGCTAGTTGTGGAAAATGTTTAATGGAGTTATACGACTGGGGATGGATTAAAAAGGTACCTCGGTTGGTCGTTGTGAATTCAACCGGTGCTAGTACGTTCTTCGAATTGGTGAATGGGCAATTTGAAGGCCAAGAACTCAGGTGGAATGAGGGAAATTTCGATACCACTCTAATAGACAGATACTATGCTTACAAGGACAGTAAGGCACTGCTGCCCAAAACCAAGGCTACGGCTATACAAATTGGGAAACCTGCAAACATCGCTAAAGCTCTTCGAGCATTAGAATTTACCGATGGACTAGTAGTCCAAGTCGATGACAGGGAGATGAGTCACGGCATGGCAGTAGTGGGCCTAAACGGGTTTGACTGTGAAATGGCATCTGGAGCTGTCCCTGCAGGCATTAAGACATTGAGAGAACAGGAGGTAATAAAAAATGATGATGTCACAGTAGGAGTGCTGACCGGTAGGCAGAAGGATCCTGCATTGGCTGTAGAATATCACACTGATCCAAATAACATGTTTGCGAGACCCCCTATCACCTAAAGTATATCAGGCCAACTCAGGTCAATTACAAATTTGTCATTCTTACGATTGGATGAGAGGCAACTAAGTAGCTAATAACCAACATGGTCCCAGTCATCCGAGCAAAGACTAGAGTCGATTTCATCGCGTCAAACAGCCCCTCCGAATCTGCCCTCTTCATTGCCTTTATCGCGTTGAATAGGTAGGGCGCTGAAATGAAGCAGATTAATGAGTAGATTACGTTTAGATTTAACAGTATCCCTATAATGATCACCACGTAAGGAGATAAGAGGAGAATGGGATACAATCGCAGCGCCTTCCTTTTGCCAAGACTAATCGCAAGTGTTTTTCTCCCTTTCGACTTATCTGCTTCAAAGTCGGGGAATGACGTTACAAACAAGATACAGCCTGAAAGCAGTCCCAAAATTATCCCGTTATAAAATGGAATGAAATCAATAGAATTTGTAATTACAAAATATGTGCCAAACACGATAAGAGCGCCCTTGATAATAACGAAGGTCTCCCCTAGCCCACTGTAAACCAGTCTGTTAGAATAAGTGTAAACTGTAAAGACAGCTATTCCCAAAATTATCCCTATTATCGGACCTCGTAAAACAATAAAATAGGACCCTATGAGAGATCCCATAATGAGGAACAATAAGCCAACAATGTAAACATGCTTCGCTCTAAGTAGACCGCTGGGCAATACTCCTGTACCACCGCTAAATTTCGTTCGTTTTGTGATTTTGTCTATCCCTTTTACATAGTCCCAATAGTCATTCAACAAGTCTATGCTAATATGTAAAGAGCCTACCCCTGCTAGAATGAGTATAGTGAACGTAATGTTAACCTGGGATTTCTCGTAGTATCCTATTGATACTCCTAAAAGAACCGCTATAACCGATGATAGTACGAACCTTAATCTTACTACTCTCAGCCAAGCATACAATGGATTCCTGTTTTGCATCTTTTTATTATAGTCACCTATCGCCTCATTCTTAGCAGTACCACTTACAAACATAAGATAGTGATTGCAATTAAATTATGACTACGTGAATAGATATTTATGAATTTGGACCTATCTCTTTTGAAGATCGCGACTACTGGTTGTGATTTTGGAAGGCAGATTAGAAGCTTTACGGAAATTTCCTCAACCCAGGATTATGCTATCTCAATTGCTGAAACAGACCCCAATAGTCATGGTATGGTGATCACATCGGAATCTCAGTCATCTGGACGTGGTAGGAGGGATAAAAGATGGATATCACCACCGGGAGGATTGTGGTTCTCGGTAATAATCAAATCAGACCTAAGGTCTATTTCCGCTGTATACCTTTCGTATGCAATGTCATTAGCACTATGTGAAACAATAACAAACAATTTTAACTTAGATGCATTCGTTAAATGGCCCAATGACGTTCTAATTAAGGGAAGAAAAGTGGCCGGTATCTTGATAAGCTCTGCAATTCGTGGAGATGACCTAGAGTACTGTGTTGTGGGAGCAGGAATAAATTTGAATTCAAGGCCAAAAGGCCTTAAAGGGTCAACTTCATTGATTGAACACATAAGTCGATCGTCGATTGCCATAGAACCCGTCTTGGCTTCCGTACTCGTTCTCTTCGATAACTACTACAATAAAATCAGATCCGGAAATTGGGAATTGATCAAAAGTCGCTGGAAATTACATTGTCCCATGATGGGAAAGAAGATCAAGGCGGAAGTGAAGGGAGTTCAGTTCGAGGGAGTAGCCAGCAATATTGATTCAGATGGTAGCTTGGTATTAGTAACAAAAGGGGGCCTACAATTAAAAATTTCAGATATATAAAATGCATATTTTGGCAATTCCTAGCCACCTTCACTTTTTGTTAGCCCTGCATATCACATTGACGTCATTCACGTTAGTCAATGTTTTTCCGGTAATTATTAGGGAGCCCAATCTTTTGAAAGCAGTACTACTGTCGTGACCCTCCAGATACTTCCATAATTGTTCCTTCTTGTCGAGTCTATTATGATTCACCATCGTGCTGGTGACCATTGCCCCAGCCGCTGTAGAATTACCATCTATCCCATCCGTTCCTACGCAGCATATGGAGAGATCTTGGCCGGAAGAATGTTCAAGCGACAATAAAGCGTGTAATGCTGCTTCCTGATTCCGACCACCAGTTCCATTTTTTCCTTGCTTACTTAGCCGGACCGTAGTTTCTCCTCCAAGGACGATAGCAAATGGCCGAGACAATGATTTCATCCCATTTGCCAAGAGGGAAAGCCATTCTCCGTGTTTTGCTGCGTCTCCGTCAAAATGCGATCCCAGAACAAGTGTATCTATTTTTTTTGACCTTAAATAGTGCGAAGCTGCTTCGCAAGCCATAGCATTGTTCCCAATTATCGCATACTCCGTTCTTCTGTGAAATTTAGTGGTATCCTGACGATGATCTCCCTCAAGCTTGATCCCTTCTGTGATGGCCTGTCTTATTCTTTTTAAATGTAAATTGTTAGCATTCCAAATATCATACTTTAGCAATATCCTCTTGGCATCCACGAATGTAGCGTAATTAGGAAATGTAGGACCCGAGGCAATTGTCTGGATTCCGTCTCCGATTACGTCCGAAATTAAAAGAGTCAGAAAGGTAGTTGACGAAGGAGAAAACCGGATCAACTTTCCCCCCTTTACCTTTGATAGATGCTTTCGTACTACGTTCAAATCTTGAATTGTGGCACCCGACTCGAGCAGTGATTGCGTAACGTATCTCTTATCAGCCAACGTAATCCCTCGCAATGGAAGGGACATGAGAGCAGATCCACCTCCTGATAACAGCACAAAAACTAGGTCACTAGGTTTGGCTCGCCTAAGCTTTTTGATTATCCTTTCTGTACCTTTAACGCTGTTTGAGTCTGGCAATGGATGCCCGGCTTCTATTACTTCTAATTCATGAATCTTTTTTGATGTCCCATATGGGGTTATAATCGAGCCACAAATTTGAGGCGAATTATTTCTGCCCTTTTGGAGAACTTTAATCAAGCCCTCCGCCATGGGCACGGAGGCTTTTCCAGCACCCACTATATAGAACCTGTCATAGTTCGCTAGGTCATATCTTAACGTTTTATTTTTAATATCTGACACTATCAATTTACCTTTGTTCCAACTAACAGCATTAGATATCAATTTTACAGGTTCAACCCCTGATATGGCCGCTTCCACTGCGGCCATTGCTAGTTTGCTTGAATAAAGACCATGATATTTTTTCAGTATCGAATTCTTATTGAGAATGGCTGACCTTGTCATCACGTGCGACTTAGAGTAAAGCATTCTAAATATGAAGATTGGCATTGTGATTGTAAATTTTATTGGATTAATTTGTAAAACTATAGTAAAAAAAAGCTTTGCAAATTGGCTTCGCCTCCTCATAACTTTATAAATCGTATCAATAGATGCATGAAGGACAAATGATTATTCATTAAGCAGATTCACAGTTTCCAATTTTTCTCAAGATAGATTAATCTAGGAATTGATGTTGAGATATGGATGCTCGTGCTAGATGGAATGGTGCTAGATCTTAAATTAAAAGGTCTATCGGGTAGAAGGGGGCTAATGTTTGTTCCTTATTACGGAAGATCACGGGCGTTTATCGGCAATTACAAGTCTTGGAAGGAATTCAATTCAGACGGCCGTATTGCCGAAATCGCAAGCTCCCTCCTGAGTCATGAAACGCTCCATATCACCCTCAACAAGATATCGTTTAGCGCTTCTGCGCAACTGGATGAACTCTTTGGTCAATCCAACTTTTGGGAAAAATACACACATGGATTGGGTGAACTAGAAAATCTGCAAAGCAGTAAGCTTCCACTCTCAAAGAACGCAGGAAAGCGAGCCAGAAGAAAAGGTAGAAAGAAATAACATCCTGACATACTAGAGGAAGTCGGTAGCTTCTAGAGTACACCGCCTCAGCCGTAGACAGTTATGAGATTTAGGTTTGCCTTAAGTATTGAATACTGATCAAATTCTGAATATGCCCTGAAATAACTCCGACTTGCGCGTTTAAATCTCCATTGAAAATAAATATGGTTTCTGTGGCACATAAAATAAATTTTGAATTTGAGGAGGAAAACAGATGTGCATTTCGTCAGGCTTGATATGCCTGCCGATCAATTTGAAATATTTAAAAAGATATATAGAATTTATGATACCGTTTTCCTTCTGGAATCATTACAGGGACCTCGAGAATTATCAGAAATTTCCATAATAGGCTTCGATCCAGCAAGCAAGGCCGTAATTGAAAACGATAGGATTTTTATTATTAATGGGAACAAATCAACACAGGTAGAAAAGCCAAACGACCCAATATCGCCGATCAGGAGTATCCTCCCATATGTAGAGGACCAGCGCTTTCGTTACGTAGGAGGAGCAGTTGGATACATCTCTTATGATGCCATAAAATCATGGGAAGATTTGAGGACGAAAAATAGGAAAAGGAAATTTCTTTCCGACACTTTTCCTATGCTTGAATTCGGTATTTACATCGACGGGATCATAGTAGATCACGCATCAACTGCTGTATATTACTTTCATCAGGGAGACGTTTCACGATCTGCTCAAATAGCTAAGCTTCTTAAGAATCCAGACGAAAAGGATCTGAGGGAGCCATTAGATTTCTCGTTGCCTGTCAATAATGTATCGAGAAATCAGTATACGAATATGGTGAAAAAGGCAAAGGAATTCATTTACAGGGGAGATATATTCCAGGCTGTTTTGTCTCGGAGTTTGCGGTTCCGTATTAAGGGGGATCCATTAGATGTTTATCAAAGTCTAAGGCGGATCAACCCGTCACCTTATATGTATTTTCTAAAGACGAGTAGCGGTGTCCAGATTATTGGGTCGAGTCCCGAGATGCTGTTGCGCGTTTCAAATCGGTATCTTGAGACATATCCAATTGCTGGTACTAGGCCTGTTGTAACGGATCCTGAAACAAACGACAAGCTGATGAGGGACCTCGTGAATGACAAGAAGGAAATTGCTGAACACACAATGTTAGTCGATTTGGCTAGAAATGATGTCGGTAGAGTTAGCAAATATGGGTCTGTAAATGTTAGGGATTTAATGGCAGTAAGACGATTTAGCCACGTTCAGCATATGGTGACTCACGTATCGGGTTCATTAGGAAATTCATATGATCAGTTCGATGCCTTTAAGGCACTCTTTCCCGCTGGGACGGTATCCGGCGCTCCAAAAATACGTGCGATGGAAATTATAGACGAATTGGAGCCCTTTAGAAGAGGCCCCTACGCGGGGGCGCTTGGATATTTTTCTTCGAACGATTCGTGTGATTTTGCAATTATATTGCGATCGCTTTTTATCCGAGGAAAAGAAGCATACTCGCAAGCCGGCGCTGGAATTGTTATGGAATCAAACCCTGTTGCTGAGTGGAATGAAACGGAACAGAAATTAAATGCGATCCTTATGGCCTTGCAAAATTCAAAGGGCCGTGGGAAAGAACCGGAATCAGCCGATAGTAACTTCTTTCAGTAAGAATCATTCGACTCAGGCTTTTTGCATATATAAATCAAAATCAGAGGGGTTCAGGTTGACCCCGCACGAGTTACATCTTCCATTAAACGGTCTCAGAACATCCTTGATGGATTTCATATTTATGATTCTGTTGATTCTACCCCCACATTTTTCACAAGTTATTTCTATAGATGGAAATGACATTAGGAGCTATTTATAATCTTGAAACGTTGGATATGAAATGATTTGTGAAGAATCTTAAACTTCTTAGTACGGTTATGCTGAATGATCATCTATCAGACATCATATCCAATGAATCACTGTTAAAGGTAAGAAAGAATAAATAACAAAACCAGGTCTATATCAATTCTTGCCTCTGGATCCGGTATGTGGCATAGAGTTATCACAAGAGCTAGCAATTCCATTCAATTATCATGGCATAGAATACTTTTTCTGTTGTGAGGGGTGTAAAGGAATCTTTTCGAGAAAACCCAAAAAGTATTCAAGACGTAAGGTTTGATATCTAGTCTGCGATATGGCTCGGTTCAGAAGGATGCTCAGATTCAGCGAGAATTGTGAGCTCTAATGAAGGCAGTATTTGTTGCTTCTCCCAATGGGGTGGTTGTAAGGGATGTTCCAGCGCCTTATCCAAAGGAGGATGAGATTGTCGTCAGAATGAACGTTTGCGGCTTATGTGGCTCCGATCTTGAGAAAACCAAAATCTCCTACGCGATGGGTTCGACCAAATTGGGTCATGAACCAGTCGGCGAGATAGTAAAGGTAGGGAACAAAGTTACCGGCTTCAAGGAAATGGATCGAGTTTTTACGCATCATCATGTTCCCTGTTATTCATGCTATTACTGCCTTCATAACTGTGAAACTATGTGTGATTCATATCAGATGAACAATTTGGAACCATGTGGACTATCAGAAGAATTTCTCGTTTCGTCTGTACATCTCCAACGAGGAGGGGTTCTTAAGCTCCCATCGTACATAACTGATGAAGTGGCTTCATTGATTGAACCTCTAGCATGCTGTATCAGGGCGCTCTCCAAATGTGACCTGGACAGAATGCAGGATATCGTGATTTTGGGAGCTGGACCGGTGGGTATGATGAACGCCATGTTAGCGAGAAACGCAGGAGCTGATAGGGTGATACTGATTGATCCTAACGAATTTAGGCTCGATTTCGGCAAAAGGATGGGGTTTGACGTTTTACATCCCGTAAATGATGAGGAGAAAATAAGGAGCCTAAACGGCATCCTTTCCGGTAGAGGGGCGGACCTAGTTGTTGTCGCAACCGGAAATCAAAGCGCATTTACCCAGTCTTTAAAAATAGTAAGAAAGGGGGGACATATCATTCTTTTTGGGGTCCCGCCAAAATCGTCCTCAGTAACAGTTGATCTTGCATATGTGTATGCCAACGAGATTTCAATCCTGTCTTCGTATGCGGCGACCGAGCGAGAAACCCATCATGCTCTAAGGCTTCTATGCGATACACGCCTGAATTTTGGAAGGTTAATAACACATCAGTTTGACCTCGAAAACTCTGAGTTGGCCTTTAAGTGTGCGCATGACGCACTTGACGCTATGAAGGTTGTAATACTTAATCAGAAAAGAAAAAATAGAGTCCAATAGTCCATTCCTTTAAGATAGAAGAATATGAATTGGGGGATGAAGAACAGGCTGTCCCTAATCATGGGTCAGGATGATGGGCGATGTGTTATGCTCGCAGTAGATCACGGTTACTTTTTGGGCCCAACAGAAGGATTAGAAAATCCTAGGGAGGTTCTCACTCCTCTGTTGCCATTCGCTGATTCTGTTATGCTGACTAGGGGCATACTTAGAACATCTGTCGGTCCTGAATTCCGGGTCCCCGTAGTTCTTCGCATCTCCGGAGGAAGTAGTATAATTGGGGAAGACCTTTCCAAGGAGGCACTGATCGCAAGTATTGAAGACGCCATCAGGCTAAACGCAAGTTGCCTTGCTGTATCAGTTTTCATTGGAAGCAAGTATGAACACCAAACATTAATGAATCTGGCAAGATTGGTGGACGAAGGCGAAAGATATGGCATTCCAGTTCTAGCTGTTACTGCTGTGGGAAGAGAAATGACTCGTGATTCAAGATACTTGGGATTAGCCTGTAGAATTGCTGCAGAGTTTGGAGCTCATATTGTGAAGACCTATTATTGCAATGATTTTGACACAGTAGTGAGGTCCTGTCCAGTACCATTGGTTATCGCTGGAGGCAAAAAGCTCCCGGAGAAGGATGCTTTACAGCTAGCACATGATGCGATTTCATCTGGGGCATCCGGCGTAGACATGGGTAGAAATATTTGGCAATCAAAGACTCCTGTCTCTATGATTAAAGCAGTAAGGGCGATTGTTCATGATGGTCTCACTGTTGAGGAAACGAACCGTACTTTCATTCATGAGTCAACCAATGCCAACGTGACGACCAACCCCCAAAAGTAAGCCGCCTAAGCATTAAGCTTAGAATAACACTTATAAATTATAATAAGCCTCTGGTCACATACACAATTTGAAAAATGTTGTTGAGGAATCCATGCTTGTATGATGGAATGAAGATAGATTATTTTGTTCCTTTTCGTTTATTGTGGTTTGGAGGGAGTGCAATATAATGACAAGGATGAGGGGAGCAGAGGCACTTATGCGGTCTCTGGAAAAGGAAGGAGTGGAGTTTGTCTTTGGCCTTCCTGGAGGAGCAAACCTTCCCATTTACGACGCTCTGGTAGATGCAAAAATTCGGCACATTCTTGTCAGACATGAACAGTCTGCTGCCCATATGGCGGACGGGTATGCCAGAATAAAAAGGAGAGCTGGTGTATGTTTTGCAACATCCGGCCCTGGCGCAACAAATTTGATTACCGGTCTAGCTACAGCTTATGCAGACTCATCACCTATGGTTGCTGTCACCGGTCAAGTCCCTTTGGAGATGATTGGAAAGGATGCCTTCCAGGAAACAGACATAATAGGGATAGCAAACCCATGTACGAAATATACATTTCAGCCTAGAAAAGCTGTCGACATACCCGAAGCTGTTAAGAAGGGTTTTTACATTGCCGAAAGTGGAAGGCCGGGTCCAATCTTAATCGACATTCCAAAAGACGTTCAACAGGACACTCAGGATATAGAATTTCCCGACTTAATAAAGGTGAGGGGATATAATCCTGCTGTCGAAAGCGATCTTTCGACCATAGGAAAAGCTGCTGAATTGTTAATGACGGCTCAACGCCCAATAATCATGTCTGGCGGTGGGGTAAACCTGGCGGGCGCGTTTTCAGAATTGCGGGTCCTTGCAGAATTATTACTGGCGCCAGTAGTTACGACATTCAAAGGAAAGGGCTCATTTCCTGAAAATCATCCTTTAGCGATGGGTCCTATAGGAATGCATGGGCATGCAGAAGCTAATAAAATCATCTTAGAAGCAGATTGTATTCTTGCGATTGGCGCAAGATTCTCTGATAGGTCGGTTGGTAGATTTGATGAATTTGGAAAAGGCATGAATATAATACATATGGATATAGACCCTGCTGAAATTGGCAAGAATAAATCTGTTGATGTTGCCATCGTTGGAGATGTGAAATCTTCTGTGAAAACAATGATCAAGATTCTGAATAAAAAGATTGTCAAACGTAGTGAGGAAAACTCCTGGCTGAAGAGAAGGAAGGAGCTAATAGAGTATTATGCTGAGAGCATTAAGGATTATCCGAGAGATCTTACTGCAAGGAAGGTGCTTAAAAAGTTAAGGCAGGTTCTTCCAAACAATTCCATCGTTACGACAGAGGTGGGACAATGCCAGATGTGGACGTCGCTTCACTTCGATGTTATTTCCCCAGGGACTTTCTTTAGCTCGACTGGGCTTGGGACTATGGGTTTTGGATTTCCTGCCGCAATTGGAGCCAAGGCTGCACGACAAAACGTTCCTGTAGTGGATATTGCTGGTGACGGATCGTTTAATATGAGCGAAAACTCTCTTGCCGTGTCTGTTTTGGAGAATCTCCCAGTCATAGTTATATTATTGAACAACTACATGCTCGGAATGGTGGCTCAGTGGCAGAGAACATTCTATAACAGACGGTACGAAGGAGTTCATCTTCATAATTGCCCGGATTACGCAAAAATTGCAGATGCGTACGGTGCACAAGGAATAAAGGTACAGTCACTTTCGGAATTAGATAATGCAGTTAAATCGGCACTAAAGAGTAACGTGGCCACTGTAATAGATATTCCAATAGATCCCGAAGAAGATGTTTATCCTTTCGTTGCGCCTGGAACAGGACTAAAAGACATGATTATTGGTTCTTGAGGGCATAATAAGATGAGTCAGATTGGATACGTTCCGGAAAAAAAGACTTCGGCCGATGTTTACATTTTATCTGCACTAGTTGAAGATAAGCCTGGAGTTCTTTTTAGAGTAACTAATTTGTTTAGGGCAAGAAATTTCAATATAGAAAGTATTACAGTGGGTTATAGCGAGTCTGCTGACCTTTCGAGAATGACGATAACCACTAGAAGTGACGATCGTACTTTAGATCAACTAGTAAAGCAGCTTGGAAAACTCATTGACGTGGTCGAAGTACAGGTACTTGATAGATCTAACACTGTCTATAGAGAATTAGCCCTTATAAAAATGAAGGCTCAGGATTCGACCTCTAGGGCAGAGTTAATCAATTTAGCCTCAGTTTTTCGTGGGAAAATATTAGATATAGACAAATTTACATTAACTGTTGAGATTACTGGCACCCCGAGTAAGATTGACGCTTTTAGGAATTTGGTATCACACTTTGGCATAGTTCAGCTAGCACGGACAGGTGTCTCTGCGTTGCCGAGGGGAGCAGCGTAGCCAGCAAATCGACAAGGGTGAGATCCAAGGTGAAGAATGGACCTCTAGAGATAGTATGGGGATTCAATGGCCCTCAAGTGCTAACCCGATTCGGGAATTGTAATCTTTTAGCAAAGGTGATTTAAAGCGACTCGATATAGCATAGCAATGCTTAGAGGTGATGGAATAGGACCAGAATTAATAGACTCTGCTATGTGTATTTTGAACGAAATTAACGATAATTCATCAGTGAAATTTTCTTTAGTTCCTGTAGAGGCTGGAGACAATGCACTTACTAGATTCCATAAGGCTTTACCTGATTTCACGCTTTCAACTATCCGTAAATCAGATGCATGCTTGAAGGGACCCGTGGGAGAAAGTGCCGCCGAAGTGATACTTGTCATCAGACAGCTTTTTGACCTGTATGCGAATATCAGACCCTTAAAGGCTTATCCTAATACGAATTCTCTACGCAATAATATCGATCTGGTTGTGGTAAGGGAGAATACTGAAGACCTATATCTTGGGTGGGAGTTTTGGTCAGACGAAGAAACTGTTATTTCCCTCAGGCGGACCAGCAAAAAAGCCATTGAGAGAATAACTAAGTACGGCTTCAAATTGGCCAGACTAAGAAACCGACATAGAAAGGTCAGTTTGGTTCACAAAGCGAATGTATTGAGGAAAAGTGACGGATTGTTCAGGAGGATCAGCTCTGAAATCGCATCAGCATACGTTGATATTCAGTTCGAAGAGATGTACGTCGATGCATGTGCAATGAATCTTATTCGAAATCCTGAGGACTTTGATGTAATATTAACGTCAAACCTCTTTGGCGATATTATATCTGATGAGGCTGCACAGGTCGTCGGAGGACTGGGTATGGGGCCATCAGCAAATATAGGGAATAATTTTGGGGTATTTGAGCCAGTTCACGGAGCAGCTTTTGATATCCAAGGTAAGAATGTTTCCAATCCTAGTTCCATATTGCTCTCGGCTCGATTGATGCTTCAATGGTTAGGCGCAGAGCGCAACGACAGGCAAGCAGTATTAGAGGGTGATCGGATAGAGAATGCAATATTGCGAATGTTGTTTGAAAACAGGAAGACAAAGGATCAAGGGGGTACTCTAACAACAAAAGAATTTACAACTAGCGTCATGTCTTATCTGTATGCTAACTAGCCTTGTAGGCGTGAGTACTTGCAACGCGAGCTCGTTAAGAGTGGTTGATAAATAGCGCTAATTATGCTAGTGAAGGATTTGTATATAAGTGCCGACGTTGCTTAATCCGTCATTATGGAGATTAATGGTGAGATGATAACGGGGATAGCGCTAATTTTCTTGTCAGTATTATTTCTTTATGCTGGAGTTATTAACGAGACTTGGTCGCTTTTGGTCCCTGCAGATTACCTTATCTTAGCTATCGGTATTGGCTTTCTTGCACTAGGAATAATTACATTACGAAGAAATAAGAAGAAGCAGGTAGTTTAAGGTTCGATAACACCACTTTTTTTAGTAGTACTATTTTGGCCAGATTTATAAATAGGTGTATCCTAATTTTTACAAATTGGGTAGTCGGAGAAAGTCCCGTAATAAGCCGGTACGAAAGACTAGGACTGTCGAGGGAAGATGTCCTAAATGCACAACTATCGTGAGGTTTAACGTAAGTGGCCAAGTAGGCGATGAAATTTATGAATGCACAGGCTGTATGTCAAAGTTTCACATTGATACCCTCTAATGCTATGGATGTAGCTATAGGTGGGATCTACAACGATTATTTTCGTAATGACTGCTTGCTTTTTAATAAGCCTAATGTTCAAAAAGACATATAGGCCAAAAGGCTCAATTTGAGTCCATTGGACGGGAAATTGCAATATGAGGGAAAGGTGTTTCTGTATAGCAGCGGAATGCCGGAAGATCTGATCAAGAGAAGTAGATTGAAATTGGCGGAGATTGGAGTTTTGGACGAGGATATACTGGTCATTACGGTACCAGAGGGAGTGCCTGAAGGCTCAATTATGGTCACCATCTGGCCCCACTATTTATCTGTTGCAAAGGTGAGGAAGGTAAGAGAAGGGTCAATATATGCCCCTCAACTTTTCAATATTGACCTCTTATAAAGGATTAAAGGTGTATCATCGTAATAGAAATACGCGTTAATGCTACTAACATATTTTTGTAAGAAAGGAAGACATACCGATTGTCCAGGGAAATGGCCTATGACAGAACCGAGTGATGGTAACAAGGATTGTTCATTCGATGTGATCATTAAAACATGTAATTGTGAATGCCATCAGGCCTAATAGAACAACAACGTCAAACGTATCATAGTTGACGTGTTGTAAATGGTATGGGGTCAGGAAAAGTTAAGAAGCATACAATCACCCATTATTTCAGTCAGCCACCACTTCATCATACCCCTTCAAGATCGAATCCTATTCTCCTCATTAAATGTTTAGCTGTTTCTTGTATTCGATTCTCGACTCTTACTACAACTATCCCCTGTGAAGGTTGCCCGTAAAGAATTCTCGAATCAGTTGGTGCGTAAGCGACTAATGGAAGGGTTATTAGGTCCTCTTCACCTATTACTCTTACCAAGACAGGGGCATAACTCATTAATGCACGGAAGACAACTCTAAGTGCCTCTAAGGACAGTGTTCCCGCCTTATTTGTGCAGGAATATTCGATTAATTCCTCATCTAAAAGAGCTGTAATCATAGATTTCAATTTAGAGATGCTCATTTTGGCGGCTGACCTCTTCTCAAAACCATCAACGACACTCACCTCCGGGACAACATCAAAGCTGACTACTTTTGCCGTGGTCGTGTCCCCTACAGTGATAAACTTGCTGGTTGCCTCACGGAGCTCGATAATTTTCCGCTTTTCCACCTGACTATAGCTTATGACTTCCCCGAAAGGCTTTCTTAGAAGATCAATAATCTCCTTTCTAACAGGCTTCACATCGTGACTCAATTACATTGGTGTGGTAGAGGCTTTTTCTGCAATATCATTATCCTTAACTGAAGCAGCTATTACGCTGATACGTCCAGCCACCAGCTTAGATATCTTTACAAATGCCAAACTAGCCAGCGATTCCGGCTCCACCAATGTCACGGGTCTGCCAAGGTCACTACCTTCTCTTATTAGAGGATGCAAGGGAATTTCACCCAGGAAAGGCACACTAAACTTATCGCTAATTTTCTGCCCTCCACCTTTGCCAAAAGTGTAAGTGTTTTCGCCACAATGAGGACAGACAAGAAAACTCATGTTTTCAACTACTCCTAGTATCGGAATATTGAGTTTGTTGAACATCCCGATGGATTTGATGGCGACATTCATTGCTACATCCTGCGGGGTAGTGACTATTAAGACTCCTGTGATAGGTAGAGTTTGAGCCATGGTCAGAGGGGCATCACCTGTTCCTGGCGGCAAGTCAATTAGAAGGTAATCCAACTCTCCCCATTCTACGTCAGTTATGAACTGCTTTATGATCCCTGAGACTATTGGCCCACGATAGATGCCAGCCTGCTGAGATTGTTCATAAAAGAAGCCCATAGAAATAACCTTTATGTCGTTTGAGATAACAGGTTGTATCTTATTGTTTACAATCGGCGGCGAATCTCTTATTCCTAACATTAGGGGAACACTAGGGCCATAAATGTCTGCGTCTAAAAGACCAACGCTCGCGCCTGTCTTGGCCAACGCTAATGCTAGATTAACTGCCACGGTTGTCTTTCCTACTCCTCCTTTTCCGCTTGCGACCGCAAAAATATTCTTGACCTTGGGGAGCAATTCATCCATTGAAACTGCTCTTCCTTCCATAACTTTGGCCGTGACTTTGAGATCTAACTCATTAACTCCTATACTTTGCATGGAATTTCTCACTTCCTGTTCGATTTCGCTATTAAAGGGACAGGCAGGGGTAGTTAACTCAAGAGTAAATGATACTTTTTTGTCTTTAATAGTTAAATCCTTAATCATACCCATGGATACAATATCCTTATTCAATTCTGGATCCATAATCTTTTTGAGGGCGGACATAACTTGATCGACAGTAGTCATATGCTATATGTACTTGGAAGTTTACAATATTTAAAGTGTTGACAATTTTCACTCGGTCGCGCATTAGCTGAGTTGCATTCCCAATGAGATAACCATTTAGCCTATCTATTGGATGAAAGTATCAGTGCTAATACGGTGCGTCATATTTAAAGGATCTAAACCGTAGCAGCCTTCAGAGCTAAGAGAGGTCGGAGAACAATTATGCTATCCAAAGGTTAATAAATTGATGTTCCGTCGCTATCAATTGTATATCATGTTTGCAGTCGTCCATATGAGCGACGTTATAAGAATCCCGCCCGATCGCTTAACTCGCTCTCTTAACAGTACTGCGGTTGGAATTCTTAAAGAAAAGTATGAAAGTATGATTAGCCCTGAGCTTGGGTATGTAATCATGATTATAGACGCTGCTACAAACCCCGTGGGCAAGCTCGTTGCAGGTGACGGGGCAACATATCATAGAGTAAGTTTTAAGGCCTTAACCTTTTTTCCAAGATTACAGGAGATAGTTGAAGGAGAGATAGTTGAGATAACTGATTTTGGGGCATTTGTCAGAATAGGACCTACCGATGCCCTACTTCACTTGTCCCAGATAACAGACGACTTTCTTAAAAGTGATGTGAAGCAGGGAATAATATTGGCAAATCAGTCATCGAGGTCAATCAAAATTGGGTCTAGGTTAAGAGGAAGAATAACAGCGGTCAGCCTAGGTAAAGGAGCTGCTATGGGAAAAATAGGAATAACATGTAGGCAGCCGTTTTTGGGAGCCTTGGAATGGATTGAACAGGATGTCCACAAATCACAACAGACTCAGTCTACAGTTCCGATAAAGGAAAAAAAGCGAGGTTCCAGTAAGTAATGCCTAGAGAGCTTGCGTGTAAGAAATGCAAGGCCTTGACTATTGGAAGGGTTTGTCCTGTATGCAGTTCTACAGATCTGACGCCACATTGGACAGGAATGATATTAGTGTTTGATCCTTCAAATTCTCATGTGGCCGCGACTCTTGACCTTCGTGTCCCTCACAAATATGCGTTAAAAGCTTCATGACTCCCTTATGGTGCCGGAATACATTTTGTCCTTATCTGAGTATCTATATCGACGAAATCGAATTCTTTCGTACCTTGAAGAAGACGTGGGTAGCGGTGACATTACAAGTGAAGCGGTGATACCAGCAGATGCCTCAGCCGTAGCTGAGGTGTGGTGTAAGGGAAACACAGAAAGCGTTGTGATTTGTGGCGCGGAGGAAGCATGCATGGCTTTTGAAATATGCGGTTGCTGTGCTAGGAAACTAGTCGACGATGGGGCAATTGCCACAGGCGATCAACAAGTAATCGCGTTGAAGGGCAATGCCAAGGCGATACTCAAAGGTGAACGAACTGCATTAAACTTGCTGATGCGCATGAGCGGGATCGCAACGGAATGCAGAAAATTTAGCTTACACTTAAGAAAGCTTGGCGTTGATACGTTAGTCACTGGTACAAGAAAAACATCTCCTGGAATGAGAACTTTCGATAAGAAAGCCATCGCAATTGGTGGTGGATATCCTCACCGAATGGGGCTGTATGACAAGATCCTTATAAAAGATAACCACATCGCAATTTTGGGCAATGCCATTGACTGCGTAAACAAAGCAAGGAAACAATTCGGAAGGAACCAGGAAATAGAATGTGAGGTTAGTTCAGTTGAAGAACTCATTTCAGTTGTTGCAACTGGTGTAGACATCGTAATGTTAGACAATTTTTCCGTGGATAATGCGGAGGTAGCAATGTGTAAACTACGAGAGTTGGGCTTGAGAAATCGTGTACGTGTGGAGATTTCTGGAGGTGTCAATGAGTCTAATTTCCAAAATTTTGCTCAGTTAAACCCAGATTTCATATCAGTAGGTTCAATGACACATTCTACTAGAGCGGTCGATTTTAGTTTGACCATGAAGACCAACTTTAATAAGCTGGGTTAAAACTCTAGCTCAATACCGTTCTTCAATCTGATTCAATCTAAGAATAGGGGCGCTATACAAATCATACGGCAAGCATCCTTTCAATTGCTAGTCTAGCTCGCGACCTCACTTTATCGGAGACGTTCACCACGTACACCTTATTCTTTAGAGAATAATACACCTTCTCAACAGTAATCATCTTCATATACTTGCATATGGCATCCTCTTTCAATGGTATGAAAGTCTTGCCAGGGTTCTGATTTTTCATCCTAGGAAGAATCCCGATCTCGGTTGCCACTACGAATTTCTTGGAATGTGATGACGACGCGTATTTGATCATCCCCTCGGTAGAGAGTACATGACAAGATCCGTTGATATCACCTTGCCCATGGTGATATAGCGCTGATGTGGTACAGCCGCATTCAGGATGAATCAAAAGATCAGCGTCGGGTTCGGCAGCAAGTTGCCTATTGATATCGCGAAACGTCATCCCTGCATGTACGTGACATTCACCCGGCCAGATATGCATATTTCTCCTGCCAGTCTGACTTGCGACATATGACCCCAAGAACATGTCCGGTAAGAAAAGTATCTCCTTGTCGGCTGGAATGGAATTTGTGATTTCTACCGCATTAGAAGAAGTGCAGCAATAATCAGACAATGCCTTGATTTCTGCCGAAGTGTTGACATAACTAATAACGACAGCACCTGGATGTTTTGATTTCCATCTGATAAGTTCATGGGGATTAATAGTGGAAGCCAGTGAGCATCCCGCTTCAGTATCCGGTATTAGTACAGTCTTTCCTGGGCACAATATAGCCGCTGTCTCTGCCATAAAGTGGACCCCACAAAATACAATTAGATCTGAATCTGTGCCTGCAGCGGCTCTAGAGAGGGCAAGTGAATCACCAACAAAATCTGCGATGTCTTGGATTTCCGGGACTTGATAGTTATGAGCCAAAATCACCGCATTTAACTCTTTTTTCAGCTGTTTTATTTTTACGTCATAGTTATTGAGTTCTAACATTACTATAGTTTGAAAGGATTTAACGCTAACACAATTTAAAGCAGTACAATCCAGGATGGATTTGCTTTCTTCTTCCCATCGGTGGGCAATAGTTGCCCCTTTGATGCAAATCATGAAAAACCCCGAACAATAAGTATAGGTCTCAGCAGCCGAATGTAATAATCTTTTTAGCCCCTAAGTTGATAATACTCTTTGTCAAGGAAACTGTCTAGAATGGAAGAACCCTAAAGCACAAATCTATTATGTTGAGAAACACCAAGTGGCAGAATTCCAAATAATTGACTGATTCGCACAATAGTTGATTTAGTATTTATATAGGCGTGATATGTATATATATTAATTAAATGCCGACCCATGGATCGTTAACCAAAGCTGGAAAGGTTAGAGGGCAAACTCCAAAGATTCAGGGAAAGATTAGGGATAGTCCCATTTCCAGGTTGCGTAACAAAAATAATTATAGTAAGCGGTTCGAAAAAAGAAGGGCTCCTGGTCAAAGAAAACCTGAAAGAGGGCCTAGACGATAGAGTGCTGCGGTCAAAAGTACAACATTAGTTTACGCTGAACCACTTTTGAAACAGGTTGGCATAATAGGTTTTGGGACGATTGGTTTCCAAATTGCAAGATCGGTAGATAGTAGGTTTTTATCTTTAGCACGGTTGAGCTTTATTGTTGATTCGTCCCTCGGCAGATTGGAAGTTGCAAGGACGTCCTTAACGAATGATAGGCCACAGTTGTTTTCCGATCCAGATTCGCTTTTTCACTCTGAATCGTATGAAAGTACTCAAGTTGTAGTAGAATCGGCCAGTGGGGCTGCGGTCCGACAGTACGCTAGGAATATCCTATCTGACGGAAAGTACCTCATAATTTTTAGCGTAGGTGAATTAGTCGATGACACGTTCATGAGGGAACTTGAATTAGAGGCTATTGAACACACTGGTATTATTCATATCCCCACTGGAGCAATTGCTGGTTTAGACGCGATAAAATCAGTCAGAAGCAATATCGACCAGGTTACAATCTCTACTACTAAAAATCCTAAATCATTGGCTGGAGCTCCATTTTTTGATATCAATGAGAATATACATCTGGAGGAACTTAGTAATAGGACAGTATTGTACGAAGGAGATGTCCGCAAAGCAGTTGAATTGTTTCCTTCAAACGTGAATGTTTTTGCTGCATTAGCACTTGCAACGGGGAACATCACTAAAATCAAAGTCAGGATAATTGCCGACCCAGGTATTAGAGTTAATCGACATGAAATAGACGTTAAGGGAGAGTTTGGGCTATTGCAAATAATTGCGAATAACATACCTCACCCAGATAACCCGCGGACAAGTACTTTGGCGGTATTATCTGCTATTGAAGCAGTAAGATCCTCATGCAATCCGGCGATTAAAATCGGAAGTTAAAGATCTGACAGCTGCCACGATTTATATAGGGTAATAGTACGTGTTGTAACAAGGAATAAGGTATGAGTTACGGTGGATTTAGAAGAAACGATAGTTTCGGACCAAAACCTGTAGAAACAGGAAAGGAGTACGACGTACAGATTTCTGAAATAAGCCGAAAGGGCGACGGAATTGCTAGGGTTCAGGGATTTGTTATATTTGTCAAGGATGGCAAAGTTGGTCAAAATGCAAAGATAAGAGTAACACAAGTTGGGAATAGGTTTGCAACAGCGGAGATAGTTAATGGGGCCACAGAGCAATCTGCCCCGACTCAAGAAATCTCAGGTGGAAACCAAGACCAAACAACTGAGTCAGAAAACTAACTCTGCGAGTGTTACCTGTACCGACAGCAATTCTAAATAGTTTTTGATGCGTAGGATTGTACTAGGTGCAATCATCGCAGACTTTTTAGTATCTATAATTTTTTGATCTATTTACGAGTCAATTACCTAGACAAAATATTGTTTCGTGCTGCAGTTGATTCGTAGATCTGGCAATCAACCTACAAATTGAATCTCTCAACTGCACCTCGTCCACCGCACCATTGTCGAAATTTCCCGGCAGAATTAGATATAAGCGAATCTTAGAACCCAAAACATCGGTTAACTCCTGATTCGCAGTAACGATGTATGGCCTCAGAGCACCTCGAAAGACTTCTGCTCTTGCTTTAACGAGTCCTGAAATTTTGTCGCCGTTTGGCCAGTCTGGTCCTACTATTATCACACTACCAGAAGACTCTTTAAATCTTGCAGGTTCTTCCAGCGCACCGTCAGGTGAAAGGATAGTAACAGTATGTTTAGTCAACAAAGCTGGGATATGGATAAATCTGTTGATCAGTGATTCCCAATCCCGCCTGGAAAGCTCGAGCAATGCTTTTGAATAATCGGGCCGTCCAGTGAAGTGAATCAAACCCCCGATAGAACCGAAACTGCTTTTAATTTCGTTGAAAGAATCACGTAAATCGGCTTCATTTGAAAGGTTCACTTGATATTGCGGCAATTCAGACAACTGTTCTATTTTTTCTGGGGAGACGATTACTATTTTCTTGAGTCCATCATTTAACATCGTTTGGCAGAGAGCCTCAATTCTCGAAAGATCAAAAGGATCTCTGCTGCTTGTGCTTATTAAAACAGTTCCCAGGTACTGCCCAGAATCTGTTCGCTGCACTACTGTAGAGATTACTGGCTTAACAGTATAAAATACTCGATCATTGGGTACTACTCGACCGTTTAAAAGCGTACTTATTTTTTCTGAGGACAACATTAAAACCATCTCAGCTACGTCTTCTTGAGCCAGAAATTCCCCATCAACAATCATTTTTTTAGTATTCTCTTGAATCTTTTCAGCTATATGATAAAGCTTCTTGATAAGCTCTTTAATGTCGCGTTCTAGGGTGTCTTGATCTGAATTTAAAATTATTTTGGATTCTATTAACTCTTCAGCGATTTCTTTTCCTCTAGAGGCCATCTCATCCGTACTACTACCCAAGTGAGGCAGAATTTTCGCCAGAATTAGTTCTATCACATTGGACTTCATACCCTTAAACCCACCTATCCTTAGGAATTCAGCAGCAGCCTTTGGATAAACGGTTTTATAGATCCTGTCTGAGTGGACTGGACCAGGATTAGTCGCGATAGATCTAATTCCTCGATCTGTTAGTTCCCAAGCTAGAGCTTCAGCAAGCCTATTTTTGGCTCCCTGGGATGCCGTATATGGAGTTCTGAACCTATATGGTCGCTGCTCGAATTTGTTTTCTTCGGTGAAAAAGGTACTGATTGTAATTATCATGCCATTCTTCGGCAACAGATCAATGCCATGCATCGACGTAAGAAATGTACCCGTCAGGTGAATCGATACGCAATCCTTGAATTCTTCGTAGTCTGCATTGGTGAATACCTTAACTGGACCTGACACACCGGCATTGTTTACAATAATATCCAAACTTTCAGATGAACTTTTGATAGACCTATACATTCTAATCAATGACTCCTCATCAGACACATCAACCCCTGGAAATGACATTACGTTCGCTGAAGATCCAACTGATAACATTATTTTTAATAGGATTTCTCTAGTTTCATCTAATGGCTTCTGCCTTCTCCCCATGATAATAATGCTTGCGCCATTTTCAGCAAATTTTGTGGCTATTGCCTGACCTATTCCTGTTCCACTTCCAGTTATGAGAACGGTTTTGCCCTCAAAGGGCAAATTTGAGTTCACCGGACTCGTCACATTAGTAAGGATTTGAAACTTATATTTAAATCAATTTTAGTTTCTATTGCTAGCATTCTGTCATTCAGTAAATACGTGGGACAATTAAGAGGAAAACTTTTTTCCGATCAACTATTCCTGGATTTGACTAACCTGCGCTGTTCTCGAAGCGCGGCAAAAGCGAGAGAAGTGTCCCCAGGAATATCTTTCACTTGTGTATTCATTATTGGTATCCAGGTCTGCTATAGGTTACCCTCTACGCCCGCCACCAATCTATTCCTATAAAGTGTACATGTCCTTTCTTTGGCCTAGGACAAGCAAGGATGAATTGTTTCTTTACCGTAGTGGCCAACCTTCCACTCAAGACTATCGAGGTGGCATTAATATTGGTTGTTGGGACATATACCGATATCAAAAATGGCGCATGATCAATACCTGGTCCTCGCTCATACACGGCAAAGTCGCAACCAAACTTTATCCCTGGGGAGACAATATAACCCTTGTCCTTCAGTACCTTGAATACCAGGTACTTTGCATCAAAGTTGTCATATTGCCTTCTGCACAGAGTTTTTATTCTCCTGACAGAGATTGTTTTTCCCAATTTAGAGAGGATAGATAACTTTTCTCTTTCCACAAGATAACAACCTTCGATTAGATCAAGTACTATCGGGACATCAAAATCGATTCCTTTTGGTTTCGGAATCCCAATTGGCTTACCGTAGTAGCCATTGCCAAATAGTGCACGGGAGTCTTCGATACTCCAAATAATTATCCGATTTTCGATCAGATGTCCTAATACTGGTTTATCCATCACATACTCAAAGCAAGGATTGTTAAAGAATCAGATGCTTCCTGGCACTTGTCGGCCATACCTTCTATCCCTTCAATTGCATCCTTTAAAAGGAGCAAATCTTTTGTTACTGATATTTCATTCATCGCCTTTATGATTAGACTCCTGTGTCTATCATCTACCAATCTCTCCAATCTCTGAACTTCTTGGGCCAGTTCGATTGTGCTTGATGGATTGATACTCAGGGCTCTTGCCATCTCATTAAGTTTGTACGTTGCATCAACTACCATACCAATTAACTCATTGATGTCTTCTGCAAATTTTCCTATCATAATGATGTCTACTTTCATATTCGCAAGCCTAAAGGCTACACCACTTATGTAACCTGCAATATCGTCCATCAGATATGCCGTCCTTAGTACGTCCTCCCGATATACCATCAGACTTCCAATTTCTGCGACTTCTCTTGTCACACGCCTTCTAAGATTATCCACGTCCTCTTCCGCAATTCTCATTCTGTCCAACGTGGGCTGAACATCATGAGTCACCCCGTGTGTGATACTTTTCCCTAACGAAGAAAGTTCTCTTGCAGAGTTCAAGATTTTGCCTATCTCATCGTGAAGTATAGCAAGGATTTTCCGTTTGGCTTGAACCTCCAATTCCCCGCTATACATTAAGGAACAAACACGATTTGCTGGCTATTATTTCTTTTGACAATGATGATGAAGGATTAGAATCATGAGATTGGCCGTCACCTGAAAGGAAAACCTTTCTCCGTCACTGTATTCTTTAAGACCTCGCATCAAACGGAATAGAAATAGAATCACGGATCTCTATCAAATCTCTAAGGATTGCACTGGCAGTTTCTAAACCGCCAGCTCCTTTCCCCACAATAGTTTTGTCGCCAGAATATTCGGAAGAAAATGTTACAGCATTTAGCGTACCGGTAACGCATATAGGATCGTTCCTTTGGATCTCCAAAGGCATCACTTTAAGTTCATTATTATCGCAGCATGCTATTAGCCTAATAGCCCTACCATTCTTCTGTGCATTCCTTATTGCCTCTAAACCCACCTCTGAGATGCCACGTCTTGAGACATCAGCAATATTCACCTTCCTTGACATGATCCAATTCGCTAAAATGGCAAGCTTGGCAGCAGCATCATATCCTTCAATATCGAGCTTAGGAGTCGCTTCAGCGTATCCCTTTTGTTTGGCGTCGAGTAGTGCCTCCTGAAACGTGAGCCCCTCTTCCTCCATCTTGCTAAGAATGTAGTTAGTTGTTCCATTGAGGATTCCTCTGAAAGATAAAATTCTATCTCCTCTTAGACATTTTTTCGCAAATTCCAGAATAGGTGTTCCTCCCCCGACGGTACCACTAAAGGCTAGTTTGACGTTGTTATATCTCGATAATTCCAGCAAGGAGGAAAAGGCGAGTGCCAAAGGCCCCTTGTTAACTGTAATAACGTGTTTCTTGGTTTTCATCGCAGACACAATATGAGAAATCCCGGGCTCGCCGTTCTCTAGATTTGTAGGTGTAACTTCGATCATCACTTCGGCCTCGGTATTTTCTATAAAATCATTCGTATTGAACCGGACATTCTTGTCACTGTGGTACGCCGAGACAGATTTTTTCATACGTTTTGCTTCCAAAAGCCTGCCGAGATCTAACCCATCTGCCGATACGGCCACGCCATTGCTGTCAACGCATCCTACCACTTTTGGATTCAAACCAAACGTGCGATACAGTTCGGCCGATTTAGAAAGAAGTATCTTCACAAAGCTTTGGCCAACCACTCCAAATCCAACTATTATGATACGCAATTCATGTTCTGAAGTAATTCTCTAACTAATATACGTAAGAATTCTTTTAATGGAACAAACCATTTATTGCTTTCCTGAAACGAATTAGTACGATAAATAAACAATTTGTTAGAAAATGTAATCTTCGCATTTGTTATCGGAGTATC
Source organism: Nitrososphaeraceae archaeon (assembly GCA_035641095.1). Taxonomy (GTDB): domain Archaea; phylum Thermoproteota; class Nitrososphaeria; order Nitrososphaerales; family Nitrososphaeraceae; genus TH5896. The sequence goes on along the minus strand of DASQUV010000058.1, from coordinate 22,666 downwards.
TGCGGGCGTTGTAGGTTCATTACTAGGACTAGGTGGGGGCATCATAATATCCCCCATCCTGACTTTATCCGGCTACTTACCATCGCACGTCGCCTCGACGAGCTTGCTAGCAGTGGCGTCGACAGGTGCCTCGTCGACGGTGTCTTATTCACTTAAGAAGAAAATAATTTATAGCGTTGGCATCAAGGTTGCAGCCTTCGCTGTTCCTTTTTCAGTTATAGGTGCCCTTATTTCTTCCATGCTAAATCCAGATGATTTCAAGTTGTATTTTGCCATACTGTTAATATCAACGAGTTTCTACCTACTAATTCGAAAGTCGGTAAGAGCGGAGAGATTTGATAGTGAGGGTAGAGGAAAATTAACCTCTAATGCCTTGCTTTACGTGGGATCTTCAGCAGCCGGCTTAATATCAAGTCTTTTTGGAATAGGAGGCGGCATTTTTTTTGTTCCTCTATTGTTTGCAGTAAAAAAATTATCGATGCAGCAGTCCGTCGCAACATCTCAAATATCTATACTTATAACCTCAATCGCGGGTATCTTGACTCATTCAGTGCTATTTCAACAGGATTATGTGTTCGCTGGGGCAATTGCACTAGGGGCGGTAGCAGGTGCGCAGGTTGGTCCGTTTATTGCAGTCAGAATCAATGAGAGATTATTAACAATCCTATTCTCTATCTCACTTCTAATTATATCGGTCCAACTCATGTTGGGCTATTTTCAGTAGTACGATCATTATTTGATGTCACTCATCCAACTGCCAAGAAGGGAAGGAATTCTTTGTTGTGTTTTCATGATATTCCAATTTAATTTCAGTTCCTTCTCCAGTTTTGTTTTTTCCCTTATATGAGAATTTGAGGCAAGGTGGGCAACTAGCTGTTCAGCGGAGCTCATGTCATTTGAACATATATTACATCTAATCGTGATAGAAAATGATCTCAAGTGCTCATAAATAATCTAATGATACTTAATATGTTATCCTCCGGATTAGATGATTTAACCTATCTACTTGCTCGGCAAATTTGCGATCGTCATATCCCTGCATCAGAGGCGATCTAAACTTTATAGTTTGTATGCATATTCATAAATATAGCATGATCAAACATAGTTAGAATTTTTTTGCTTCGGTACCTCTAACAGGCTTTATAGGGGGAGGCAGCTTCTCCAGCTTATGCGAAGGATTAGCTAGATAATGCCTGGAAGCTCCTTCTCCGGTAAGTACAATGTTACAATTTAGACATTTGTATCGTATAGCCAACGTAGCTCAAGAGTGTAAATATACACACATGGCTAAAAAGTATATGGAAAAGGTGCACTAGCGTAGCTTGATTACTTCTCTGTTATCAGGCACTGAAGTCCTCATGTGATACCTGTTATGGATTGCACTAGCAATATTCTCTGATTTTGATTTTTCCCCGTGATTAACTATTACTCTCTTGGGTTTTACCCGATAGACAAAGTTCATAATTTGGTTATAGTCGCTATGTCCACTAAAACCATCTACCCTTTGGGTATCGCAATTTACCGGGACAACCTTTACCTTCCCGTTCTTGTCCATCATCCCAATTTCATTCATGATTCCATCCATGACACGTCTCCCCAATGTCCCATTTATCTGATAGGAAACGAAAATTATTTTGTTTCCTCGCAAAGGCGCGATCGACTTAAAATATTCTACTGATGGTCCACCTTCGAGCATACCTGACGTAGCCATTATAATGGAGGGATTGCGATCTTCTAAAATCTCATCGCGTTTTCCAGGTCCGTTTACTAATGTAAAATATTCGGACTGAAATGGATTGACACCAGAAGAAACAGACTTTCTTACATTAAATCCTAGATAGTGTGCGTACGACATATGGATAGCGCTAGCCTCAGAGATCATTCCTTCAATGTATATTGGGCATTCGACCAAATTTCTTTCTCGCATCTCTTTGTCCAACACCAACATCATCTCTTGGGCTCTTCCTACGGCAGGTACTGGGATCAATACCTTACCACCTTGCTGCAGTGTTTGGTTTATGCTTTTTGTAAAATTGTCATACACAGAGGTTTGATCCGGCATGACATCAGAAGTATTGCCGTAAGTACTTTCAGTAATAAGGGTTTCGACCCTTGGGTAAACCGAGAGAGCAGTATCAAGTAACTGAGTCCTAGCGTATTTGTAATCGCCAGAATACAATATATTATGAGCTCCCGATATATTCAAATGCACAGTAGCACTTCCCATAATATGGCCGGCATTATTGAGAGTAATCGTAATATCTGGTGATATATCGGTCGGCTTGCCGTATGGCAATGTAATACAGTGCTTGATCACTTCATAAACATCACGAGATTCGTAAGGTAGGTAGCTACCATTTGCCTTTGCTATCTTTACTGAATCCATTTGCAGAAGCGTCATTAAAGGCAATGTGGGTTCGGTACAATATACAGGTCCTTTATATCCATATCTGTAAAGTGCTGGCAAAAACCCCTGATGGTCAATATGTGCATGACCCAAAACGACTGCATCCAGATCATTTAATGAGAATGGAAACCAATCGATTCTAGGAAACGCGTCGATACCTAGCGCCTCGCCTGGATTTATTCCGCAATCCAACATCACTTTACTTTCTGGTGTCACCACAACAAAGCACGACCTACCAACTTGTCTAACACCGCCTAAACAATAAATTAGAACTTCGGTCCTGCTGGATGCACTGGAGGAAGACTTATCGAATCTAGGAGTGGCATCGGATGAAATCAATTTCTCATCGGTATTATTCGTATCCGAGTTCAATTTACCTTTTATCTTGATATTGTCCAAATAGCTGTGTGTACCAACTACAAGTGGAGTTCTGAAGATTCTCTTTCCGAGGTCCTGAAAAAAGTTGCTCCTCTCCCTCGCAGAGCCCTTCAGAGTTGAATGAATTGTCTTAATGCTAGTAGACGGTATATGCGGAGAAAGCCGAGTTCTGGTTAGCCAACCTGTTAAAGTTGCAATTTCTATAATCAATGAAGGAGTGATGGCTTCCGGACTATTTAGTTCCAGTATTACTTCACCCGTTGCATCGTCGCAGAATACTGCCGACAATGAAACCTCCTTCGGAACAAGCTTCAAAATTGTTGCCCTAGTCAAATCCTCCGAAATTCGAATACTTGGGTCAGTTCGGATCACAAACCGTTTTTTCATAGTCTTGGAGAGACCTGAAAGGTGTAATGTTAATTCTGTGAGAGCAAATTTAGGATTTTTAGTATAAAGTGCAATTTTTGGGCCTTCAAACCGAGCAGCCGTAATTAATGCTTCTTTAGGAAGTAATTTAGTCATTGAATAATACAGGGATTCACCTTCTGACTCATCGAAGCGATCAACCGCCCTTAATCGCTTTTTATCGGAAGTCTTGAAATTCTGAGACATTACTTCGGAGCTTATGGTTTTGTTGGCTGCCGAATTCGCATTGGGTGCTCTACCTAGCTCGAAATCGTCCTCCGAACGACTATTTTCTATCAAATTGATTCACTTCCAGCCCGCAAAGGTATTATACAGTTAACTTAAAGTTTTAGCCAAACGTTATCCTACCAGAATGGGCAAGTAAATACTCGGCTGATCCATTAATATATCTTATTGATACGTAGCTTGCCCTTAAGGTTTCCAATAAGAGAATACTTCTTCTAAGATCTCAAATGAAGGTTACCGGAATTAAGTTTGAGAATAGCCTCACTAATGCTATACTTCAACCAATTTACTCTCGTCAAACGATTTTGAATTGTACCAGTTGTACCTAAAAAAATCGAGACACCAGTCATGGAAAAGTCCCTCACGATCGACAGATCCATTGCTGTAGAACATGGAAGTCATATCGGTTAGCCCCTTAGAACTAGGGAAGATCACAGTAGCTTGCTTTTCATTCAGAACCACAGCCACTTGAATTCTGTCAATCATTCTCCGTTCGACTTCACCACTTCTCAACAAATCCTGGTAGCCAACCTGTTTAAGCAAGTCAGTACGCTTCCTCGGAACCAGTGCATTTTGCGGGAGTATATAGCTAAATTTTAGCTTCTTGCTTTTAATACGAGGCAGTATCGCCTCGATGAGTTCTAACGGAATCTGTGGCAGCATTGCACAAATGTACTCTTCAGACTCTTCATACATCTTTTTCCATTTTTCCATTACGGCAACAAGCCCGTCAATGAACTCGCATTTATTAAGAGCGCCTATCCTGTAAATGAATTTCAGTGGTATATCCCCAGCGATATGTTCTGAGAAGTAATTCTGATACGTAGAAAGAAAACTAAAAGTCGAAATCTGCCTAATGATAATATTCCCAAAGGTGGAAAGTGAAAAATTACCACTCGAGTCTTTTTCAATCAGTCCTGCTTCAAACAGCCTGTTCAGGTTTCGATGTACTTCTTGCATCGTCACATCAAGGTCTCGTGCAAGTCTCGCAAGTTTTGTCTTCTCATTATGCAATTTGAACAAGATTTGCAGCCTGTGTTCGCTTGCAAGTTCAAAGAAGATATGTTGAGTGTGTTCATAATCACTAATGACCGGAAAATATTCGCGGCTGTCACCTTTTTCTCGCATTTTTATGCCCCCATCATTTATTTGAACCGGTTTCAAATATTAGTTTCCTTACAGAACTGAAACTAAATCGACTTCAGTCGATCTTTGAGTACGTATCCAAGCAGAATCACTCGCGGTATCATGAGCTTATATATTATTGTAGACAATCCGTGATCTTAATAAATTTATAATTGATGGATTTTGTATACCCAGCGTGCTACCTTATAATCCATGGCAATATGAAAACCATGGCTACAATCAACACCATCACGAGGGTTAGAATAAGAGATGCATTTCGAAAGCGAGTCGAACCCGCACTAATTTTTCTTTCGATAAATGAGTTGTATAGTTGTCCTCCATCTAGTGGACCTATTGGCAAGGCATTGAAGATCCCCACATTAAAGTTGACGAACCATAACCAAAACAGAAAGTTAGCTATAACTGGAAAAGCTGACCCGAGCGCTGACGAATATTTAGACGCCATTAGATCAGAGTAAGGGACCGAACCTTCAGCCATAGTGGGCGGAAGTAGAATCGCAATTGGGTTCGATCCGAAGGCGCTCTTGTATCGGCTAAGCACGAATTCAGGATCTGGTGATACGTTCGTGATCGTAACGCCAAGAATGCCAGTATTGGGCCGCACACTATCAGGGATCGAAACGGTTTTTGTTACTTCCTGACCACTACTGTCCTTCCATGCAATTGCCACCGTGTTACCTAAATTCGATTGAAGAAGCCTGCTTAAATCCTCAATGTGCTCTACGTTATTCCCTTGGATATCTACAATCACATCTCCTCTCTTCATACCGATTGAACTGGCAAGTGAACCATCACCTACTGTCATGATCTCCACTCCATATTGAGCGTCCTCTGGCTGTGGCAAAGGTACAAGGGATGAGACAACAATGTATAGCAAACCAAGAGAAAGTCCAGCCAGTATCATATTGTTCAAGGGACCTGCCGTCAGAATTGCGCTCTTTTCTTTTGGCTTTGTTCTAGCCAACTCTTCCCTTTCTATATTAACAAATGCTCCGATGGGGAATCCCAAAATGAGCACCAATCCAGTAGACTCTACCTTCACTCCATACACCCTAGCGACAATTCCGTGTCCTGCTTCATGAATGATAATTGTCAGTACAAGAGCGACCCAGCCATAAGTCCATGGCAGGTAGGGGTTTAACCCTGGGATTAGGAGGTTTGATTGAGGTCCTATATCCCTAACCCCTTCACGAGCAGCTCCGTTGGAAAAGAGAACCATTAGAGAACCCACTATCAAAAATACGGCTAGAGCAGTTATGAGGGGCATGAGATATGTGTTAAATTTCGCATAGACCTTAGCAATCTTAAGACTTGCTACTTTATCAAAAAAATTTAGCCCATAAGGTGTATGAATAAGAATTAGTGGAAACTTCATCTCAGCCCGAACCTTGTTACTTTGTGCCTGGTTTCCCAACTTCTACTATAACGATACCTGGCTATTTAAATCAAGTCATTGGCCTATCCTAGCTCATGACATTCACAATTAGTAAAGTATAACGTGACCCTTTAATCAAACAATATTTAGTTGAATTGTGAACAATCTAAAGTTTGAACACTAATATATTAAACTAAAGATAACTCCTGAACGGAATAGTACGAAGCAATGTCTAAGGCAGGAGAAAATCAAGACTTGGCGCAGGGTATCTCTAGAAATGAAAGGAAAAAGCTTTCTGAGCCTCCCATCGATGTTTTGTTTAATCCCTCTCTTATATTGAAGCGGGATGCTTGGAATATCGACGTTACGTCAATGCTAAGAATGCTATTGAATATTCTCGAAAGAGTCCACTATAAGGATTTGAGAATTTGCGGTGTTGCTGCCTTGTCATCATCGATGATACACCGAATAAAAGTGGAAAGTATTTTCAAATTGCAAACCTTGTCCGAAAAAAAAAGCAAACCATTGAGCCGTGCAGATGAAACTCCTATTGAGAGCCTAAGCCCTATTGCGATACCCTTTAGATTCGAATCAAGCTATCCTGTCTCATTGCAAGAGCTTTTGTCTGTCCTAGAGAGCATGGTGTCGACCCTCACCGAAAGAGGGACGCGTAGACCACGCATCAATCTAGATCCTGTAGAGGACTTTTCGTTTGATCAATATTTTGTAAAAATAGAAGAGATCTTGGCGCAATTCGAAGCGATGATAAGAAATAGGCTCCTCGAACGCGAAAATGAATTATTTAGTAATTTAATAGCAGATATGGACCCGCTATCGAGTGCGAGATGCTTTCTGGCAATGTTGTATCTGGCCTTGAAGGGAACTATCCAAATTAAAGAAACTAGCGATGGAGAAGATATCCTTTTATGTATGGTACTGCAGGGTTCGCCGTAGGCTTAGTGTAAAATTGGTATGAATGTGAAAGATAATGGTCTGTTGCAAGATGAAATTAAAGCACGGATTGAAGTAGCACTTTACTGTTCTGGGAGACCGATGTCAGTCGATGAGCTAGTTCGGGCATCGGGTATCTCGTCGAGAGAGAAAACCATTCAAGTCGTCAAGGATTTAATGAAAATAATTAACTCTCAGCTAAAGGCTTTGGAAATAGCTAAATTAGAGGATGGTACCTTTGTCTTGCAAGTGAAACCTACCTACCTTTCTATAGTCAGAAAGTTTTCTCATCAGCCCATTTTGTCACAAGCATCTCTGAAGACGTTATCCTATATTGCATACGAACAACCAATTGCATCCTCTAGGCTGGCAAGAATTAGAGGTTCTCAGGTATATTCGCATCTTAAGGAATTACATGGTCATGGATTTATTAAGCACGAGCCGTTAGGCAGAGTAAAGGTATACAAGACAACTGACAAATTTGCAAGCTATTTTGGGATTCCAGACTTAAATTTGCTTAAAAGACATTTGGTTACAACTGGCAAACTGTAGTTTCGGTCTTCTTGTGGTTGTTGCTACTTCCACCGTAGGTAGCCTAGGTATTGAAAAGTATTAAATTACCCATTTGGCGGGTTGGTCTAATATGCGTAAGTCAATAGAGAATCTCACTGGCAGAAAATACACTGGGGGCAAAATTACTCCTCGCAGAAGTAGAAGGAAATACGAGATCGATCGATATCCTAATGAAGCTCTAGTGGGTAAAAATCTCTCCATTTCTCGCCGGACTAGGGGAGGAAATTATAAAACTGCATTGAAAAGTTCCGAATTTGCCAACGTCACGAATCCTGAAACTAGAACGACCAAGAAGACAATTATTTCTCAGGTTATAAGAAATCCTGCAAATAGGGATTACGAAAGAAGAGGGGTGGTAAACAAGGGAGCGATAATTCAAACCGAGTTAGGTGTTGCAAGGGTGACATCCAGACCTGGACAACATGGATGCGTAAACGCCGTTCAAATTTCCCAATAGCTCATAAGCAGTGGTAGCTGCTTGGATAATTAGTTCGTTATTGTTCAGTACAGATTTCGCGTCGAACTCAATCGCGCACCTCTAAATACATTGGTTTAGGGGAATTCTTGTCCAATTGAAATCGTTCACAATGCGCTCTAAACACTGATAAATCATCTTACCCTTCTCCAATGCAAGTATGGCATGACGCCTTCTTAAGATATTACTTAACACTAGGGAATTCAAGTTCGCTACCTATGTTAGTTGCAATCGACTATTACCATAATCTCAACATTCGGGAAATGCTATTAATAGTTACAAGCAGATATATATCTCCTATCAAAGAAGCAAACTTGAATTCCGAGAAGGGTTCTTCCACCTGACTTGTCACTTTGGTTGTGCGTAAATGCAGAAGAATGACATTAGTCTGCATCACTAGGTGTATTTACTTATGTTGTTCGTCGTTGCTATTTAATTCGTTAGGAAATAACGAGCAAATCACATGTCGGCTTGGTATTATCAAATAATGAAAAGGATAACTCTGAATCCACATTTACAGACCTGTCCTTTACGCGGAGTCTGTTTTAAGAGCTCATACTGAAAATGTCTTGGAAAAAAAGAAAGGATATTAGAGTGGTTGTCGCAAGTTAGAGTGTAACAACGAGCCTCGAAATAATAGCCCCACATGCTGCCTTGTCATTTAAGTACATGGATGGGCATGGTGACTCCCCCAAGAAGTACCTCGTTATTTCAGATCTTCACCTCGGTTTTGAATACAATCTTGTACAGAAAGGAATTCATATAGATTCGAAATTCTTTACCCAACAAATTGTTTCCGAGGTAAATGCAATAACAGAAAGTTTCAAACCCGATGGCATAATACTGCTTGGTGACATTAAGGACTCAATTGTCAATATTAACTCTATAGAGCAGCATCATATACCTCGATTCTTGAAGGTTCTGACTAACGATTATCATGTCTATTTGATTCCTGGTAATCATGATGTGAATATCGATTGTTTGTCCCCAGCTGAGGTGTCGATATCTAGTCCCACAGGGATTACGATAGGTGATACACTCTTTTTGCATGGTCATACTATGCCATCAAGTAAAAAATCTGCTGTAAATAAAATAGTGATGGGACATCTACATCCAGTTTTAAATAAACCTGGTAGCAACTTGAATGGTGAACGTGTTTGGATATTCCTGAGAGTTAGGAAAAGTTCTATCTTCAAAAATGAAGAAGGATATCTTGACCTAGTAACGATGCCTTCTATCAACCGATTTATTGCTCCCTACAATGATTTTAGAAGTAAGAATTCTAGTGTTTCTCTGTCACCTATTATTAGAAACGTTATGAAATCACATGATTACGTTAAAGAGGCCTTAGTAGTTTGTTTGAACGGATATGTATTAGGAGACAAAAGGCTGCTTCCATTTGTAGCATGAATGTAGCCCAAATTCAAATAGGGGCAGCTTGGATAAACGATCCTTGACTGATCTCAACCGACCTGCAATTTAGGGTTCAATGTATGGCTTTAGGTAATCATATGTGGGTGTATGTGTCCTAATCCATTCCAATGTGTTAACGAATGTTGAAGCAGATTCAACCGTAGTCAGAACTGGTATTCCCAGCTCGACAGCCTTCCTGCGTATCTGATATTCATCATCTAGCATCCCAATATATTTCTCAATTGTAGATGTAGATGGAATATTAATTATGAAATCGATCTGCTGCCTGAAAAGCATGTCTGAAATATTGGGCTTTCTAAGTGGTTCGCTAACCTTATATACCCTTTCAACCGGACGAATGTTGAAATTTTCCATAAAATCTGCGGTATGTTCGGTAGCCACGATCGAGTAACCCATCTTACTGATCATTTGTGCAAGTGGGAGAAGTCGTTCCTTGTTAATGGGTCCTCCTGCCGTGATCAAAACTCTTCCGCGGCGTGGCAAATTGAATCCGGCCGCTACGTAGGCCTTCGATAGCGCATCGTGAAAGCTTGATCCAAAACAGGCTACTTCACCAGTAGATTGCATTTCGACACCAAGGACGATATCTGCACCTTCGAGCTGCATAAATGAAAACTGAGGAACTTTTATGCCAAAACCGGACCTCCTTAACCAACTGTCGCCACGATCAGCTGGCAGCCTTCTACCCATCATGGCTTGGGATGCCAATGAAATTAGATTTAATCCAGTGAATTTTGATACGAATGGCATTGACCTGGAAGCACGGACGTTAGCTTCTATTACAAGTACTTGACCATCCTTTATCAAAAACTGTATATTGAAAGGTCCTACTATCTTCATAGCCACGCCAATTCTTTTGCTGTATTCCGTTATTGTTTCTACAGTTTCTCTATCTAACCTCCAAGGAGGAATGCACATAATTGCATCTCCAGAGTGTACTCCAGCATTGTCGATATGTTCGATAACTGAACCAATTACGACGCCTTGTCCATCTCCAACTGCGTCGACTTCCACTTCTGAAGCGTTTTCCAAAAACTTTGTCATAACAATAGGGTGATCAGGGCTTATGTTAGTAGCCTCGGTCAAGTATCTCTTTAACTGCTTTGGAGTCCAGACAACTTTCATTGCAGCGCCGCTGAGCACATAGGAAGGCCGAACAAGTAGAGGGTATTTCACTATCTCTGCAAATGATCGTGCTTCATCTAAACTTGTAAATTTTTTCCAAGCTGGCTGTTTTATACCCAAAGAGTCAAGCAGGTTTCCGAACTTGTATCGATCTTCAGCTTGGTCCACACTCGCAGCGGATGTTCCTATTATTTTGACATTTGCTGACGCCAATTTTGGAGTTAGTATGTTTGCCGTCTGGCCCCCAACGCAAGTCACTATCCCATCAGCAGCCTCTCTTTCGCAAATGTCTAATACTCTTTCAAGTGTCAATTCTTCAAAATACAGGCGGTCGCAAATATCGTAATCGGTGGAGACGGTCTCAGGGTTACAATTTATGATTATGACTTCCTTACAACCATTGTCCTTTAGTCCCCAAACCATATTTACAGTGCCCCAATCAAATTCTACGCTGCTACCTATTCTGTATGGACCAGCGCCTAGGACTATTATCTTTGAAGGCGTATCCTTAGTGCGGGGCTTGCTAACTTTCGTAGCTGAAATCGATGTCTTGCCCTTTCTTTCTAAATCATAAGGAACGTCGTCAAATTGACCGCCGTAAGTGAGATAAAGGTAATTAGTCTTCGCAGGCCATTCGGCAGCTAAAGTATCTATTTGTTTGGTAACAGGTCGTATCATCAGCTTGGTTCTAAGCGATCTAACATCAATCTCGTTGATATTAGAGCAGTTGGCAATTTGGATATCCGAGAATCCCATTTTCTTTGCTTCGACCAATATACTCTTATCTAGACTTGAAGCCCTTAGTTTCTTCTCAGTTAAGATTATCCTTTGTATCTTGTTTAGAAACCAAGGATCTATTGATGAAAGTGAGTTTACACGTTCTACTGACAAGCCTGCCTTCAATGCTCTTACCACATCAAAAAGGATCTCATCTGTCGGATGTATTAGAGCTTGTTCGATGGATTCAATCTCATAATTTCCACTGCTACCATCACTATTACTATTTCTATCCTCAGAACCGATTCCTTTAGAAGGCCAGTATCCTGATGGGTAATCTAGCTGAGAGTTTAAATTAGAATTAGGTGATTTACTCGCACTATTCGACGAATGTGAATCCAAAGCATTATCCGAATCATTAGGTCCACTTCGTAATGACGTCAGAAGACTATTTCTCTGCTGGGGTAGATTCTCCATATTATAGCATCTGCTATCGGCAACGAATGTAGGAGGGACATAATTACCAATAGAGCTATCACTACCATTCCTAGAATTAGAAACAAGACCGTGCTTTCCGTTGTCGCACATTCTGACTGCCTTTTGTAGTACCTCTTCGAAGCATCTACCAATAGCCATTACCTCTCCGACTGATTTCATCGTACTACCAAGTCTCTTCTTTACCAATTCGAATTTCTCGAAATCCCATCTAGGCATTTTCAGTACAACGTAGTCCAATGAAGGCTCGAAGCATGCTGTTGTGGCCTTCGTGACGGTGTTAACTAATTCTGAGAGTGAGTACCCTAAACCTATCTTTGCGGCCATGTATGCCAACGGATATCCGGTAGCCTTACTCGCTAATGCGGAGGATCTCGATAACCGTGCATTTACCTCGATAACGCAATAATTTTCCGAAGCAGGATCAAGACCGAATTGAATATTACACTCTCCAATAATATTACATTTTTTAGTGGCTTTCAATGCTGCGCTGCGAAGCATATGATATTCGTAGTTGTTTAGTGTTTGCGATGGAGCCACGACTATATTATCCCCCGTGTGAACCTTCATAGCCAGAACATTCTCCATATTACACACAATTACACTGTTCCCGTGGAGATCTCGCATTACTTCATATTCAATTTGCTTCCAAGATCCTACGTATTTTTCGATTAGAACTTGTCGGACCACGCTAAGAGCTAGTCCTCGTTGTACTATCTCATGCAATTCGTAATCATTATGGGCAACACCACCGCCTCGTCCACCCAATGTATATGCTACCCTTATGATTACTGGATATCCTAGCTGCTTGGCAATTTGTTGGGATTCTTCAATAGAATTCGCTGACGAGCTTTCAAGAACTGGAAGTCTACATTCAGTCATACTATCTTTGAAAAGCTGTCTATCCTCGGTAGTTTGAATACCGTGAATTTGAGTGCCTAGAACCTTGACTCCATATTTTTTGAGGATCCCATTTTTTTCCAATGCAACGCCACAATTTAACGCTGTCTGGCCACCAAAGCTCAACATTACCGAGTCTGGGCGTTCGAGTTCTATTATACTGGTTACTTGTTCAAGGTTAACAGGCAAGAGATATACTCTGTCCGCGAATCTGCTATCGGTTTGAATGGTTGCAACATTTGGATTGACTAATATGGTTTTAATGTCATCTTCCCTTAGCGCTTTGAGGCATTGAGAACCAGAGTAGTCAAAATGACGGTCTTCGTTTTACCGAATGACTTTCGCCTGCTTCTCCGATCTTAATTGCCCCACTACCCAGAACTAGAACCTTCTTGATATTTTCATGTTTTCCCAAGTCTCCAATCCCCCACAAATTCCTCAACGTCCAAAAAAAATTCACTCTGCTGCGCAGTAAATATGTTTTTAACGGTTGAAGGATATACATCCAAATATTGATGCATTTCTTGAATAGCTGATCATTTAATGTTCCATATTACTGTATTCCTTTGCCATATGGCTGCGCGAGACTAATCCTAGAATTGAACTGAGTTGCCATATCTGCATCTCCATCTGGGACAATATCTCGCCTTTAAGACCATTAAACTATGAATCCCCAAAATGTAGTTCAAATCCTCTTTCCGAGTAAAGTTAGTGTTCTAGATAATGAAGTTACTCTCAATGGGTATTTGTCAGGCTGCGGCAATTCTTGATAATGTCTCTAAATTTTTCGAAGACAAACATACAGTCAAACGGCCCTGGAGAAGCCTCAGGATGAAATTGTACACCGATAATCGGTTTGGACTTGTGCTGGATGCCTTCCACGGTCTGATCATCAGGATTGTAAAACCAAGTAACAAAATTTGTTTTCTGTAAGCTCCGAGAGTCTATTCCGTAGCCATGGTTTTGACTAGTTATATAGGTAGTATTGTCGTTTTTGTCAATGCAGGGTTTATTTTGACCTCTATGGCCGTATTTTAGCTTGTATGTTTTTGCTCCGGCCGCAAGTGCGAGAATCTGATTACCAAGACAAATACCTAATGTAGGTACAGATTCTTCAATCAATTGCTTGGCCGTACTAATAGTAGGCGTGCAGATCTCTGGGTCACCTGGCCCGTTGCTTATGATGACACCAGCGGGATGATACGCCATGAGAGAATCATAATCAGTGTCCCAAGGCAGCCTAACTACTGCAAATCCCAAGGATAAGATGTTGCGAACTATACTAAACTTAGTTCCGGTGTCCAATAGAACAATTCTTTCTGTGTTGGAGTCTTTGATATCTTCTACAGCAATATCATAAAACTCTGCTTTTCCCGTCGAAACTTCTGGCATAAAGTTTACGCCCTCGTAACTCGAGCCTTCAAGTCGCTCTTTAATTTTTGGCAAGTTTAACGTGGCCCTCTGGGCTTTTGAATATGATCCCCCGATTGCGACAGACTTTCCAACCCTCTTTGAACTACTTGTTGTGACGTTAATCGCACCCATCATTACCCCATGCGCTCGAAGTCGCTTTGTTAATTCACGCGTATCAACTCCATATATCCCTGGTACCTTTTGTTCATATAACCATTCATCGAGGGTCCTAATAGAACTCCAATGACTTGCAATAGTCGAAAGATTCTGAACAATCAAACCTTTGACTTGAACCGAAGTAGATTCGAAAAATCTAGGAAGTCCGAACTGATCTTTCAAATTAATATCAGGGACACCATAATTTCCAATCAGCGGATATGTTAGGCATAATATTTGGCCTCTGTAAGAAGGATCCGTCAGCGTTTCAGTATAACCTACCATACCTGTGTTAAAAACTACTTCCCCTTCCACATACGCTGGGTACCCAAAGCCGTTGCCTCTCATCGTCAATCCATCCTTCAATACAAGGTACCCCCTAAGCTTAGAACCAGACGAAGTCAGATTAGTGAAATTTCAACCCTTCAGCCAGTTTGAACTGATGGGATTTAAACTTTATTGTCGGTTAAGATTGTGCTGTTGCACGGACGGATCATCAGTTTCAATACATGTTGGTTAGGTTACAGACCCGAAAAAGTACAATTTCATGTAGCGAACAGGTTAAATGGAGTATACGTTTGGTCTATAATATGAAAAATGGGACTCTTCTATCCTATTCACTACCTATCTCCGTTATTATATTTGCTATTTTCCTAACACTCATCACTGCAAGTTCGGACTTTTTGTCTGAGGTTGAAGCCGCAAATGATGCCTTTAGCGTACAAGAAGAAGTGAATTCCACCAACGACAAAAAGGATATTTTTGGTATATCGGAAATATACCCGACGATCAGTGGAGGAAGGGAATGGTTCGTAAATATGACTAATCCCGCTAACAGTTCACATTTTAGTGAGACAGGAGGCTTTGAGATGGTAAGACAGGCCGATGGTTCATGGAGAGTTAACTCAACCCACGTTAGGCTAGTAGTAGAAACTCCTGATGGTGTGACCGAGTGGAAGAACGTTGAAATCACCGGCTATGCGAAGTTGAGCCTACCGACCAGCGTTAACTCTACCTCGTCTACCGATTCAGAATCCATTAACACAACGACAAACAATAGCGAATCAGAAGAAATTGATGATTTGGCTTTCATAGGTCGTAGCGGCAGGCATAGCTCAGAAGTTCCTTGCGAAGGGACCGCCTATGTTGGTGGTTTACACAGCGAAGGTTCAGTTGGGTGGAAGAAGGAAATATGGCACACGGACGGATACACTGATGAACGGGCTAGAAATGTTGTTGCTAAGCCAATACTGGATAGGTGGGTTGGATGGAAAACCATAATTTATGATGTGCATGTGAATAACCAAACGGTAGTAAAATTGGAATCATATCTAGACGACCATAGTAATAACAGTTGGAGGAAAGTTACTGAAATAATTGACAACGGAGGTTGGTATTCAAGAAGCACAGATGAAGAGTTTTTTGGAGCAGATTGTGGAAGGGCTAGGGATCACGTACTCATCGAAGGAGGCCCTTTTGTAATATTTAGAACTGATAACCTTATCCTCGATTTCAGAAATTTAAGTGTAAGAGAGATTAATCCTCCATTGGCATAGGTTAATAGCGCAATATCCTTTATGATTATATAGTTAATTGGCTATTAAAGGAATCATTCTAATCTTAATGGATGAAAAGCGTCAAGTGTAGTCCATGCTGATATTTCCTCGGGCAAATATATACTGCCGCCAAGTTACCTAGTCTAGTCTTTCTTTAGTTTTTTTGCAGCTTCCAATATTATTTTAGCCACATCACGCTCAATTCCAAGCGAGGAAGCAAGATGATCAACGTCAGATGAGATAATGGAGTCAAATGTAAATCCTGACTTTGTCAACAGCTCTTTGAGTCCCTCAGGAATTTCGAGTTCCTGAATTGTATATTCCATAACGAAAGTAATTTTGGACATACTAATATACTCTTCTAGTAAATTTATATATATATGATATTGGCATCACAGATATTTCTATTGGCCTATGAGTAGTTTGTTACATTGGTGCAGCGGTCATCTGCATTTAATAGCATTGACGACTGGTGTCTAATAATAAGATTCAAGGCGTGAGGCAGCTACTTCGGATCAGGCATTGTGTGGAAGGGTAATGGCAGAATTTAAGGACGCAATAATTGTCTTGAATTTTGGTCGATACCAGACAAATAAATTTCTGGTTCCAAAATCGAATGTTGTTGGATTTGACGGAACACGTGTTCACCTAAGGATTCCTCAGACGAATCTATCCTCCTTTTGCTACTAAGACACACCCTTCTTTTCCCTTGACGCAAACAAAAAGTAGTTTCAACTACTTTAGCTGCGGAACATATCCTTTCAAAGGTATAGATTTTTACGACCTATGGCACAGATTATCAGGACTTTGATTTCCAGCCTGTAAGAACTTGGTCGGCAAGACCGCTTAGCACCAGCTTTAATACAGAGTTGTTCAATAATTTCGTGTCGTGATGACAGAAATGTTATTACTGCCAGCAGTATCGATCCGACCAGCTCTCTCCCATAGTATTTTTAGAGGAAAAAATAATGAGACAGATTACTTTGGTGACCGACTTAGCCTTAGAGATAGTAATTCATATTTTGATATCCATAGGTTACTAGCATGGGTATATCTTGGACAACGACTTCTGGGCAACTCCATCTCACCTTTCTACCAGACGGTACTCACCATGATGCCATTGCACCCAGTTTTTAGTATTTGAATTATTATGGTTAAGTATCTCTATTAATTCCGGTGCCTATGTGAAATTACCAAGATTATCACAAAAGCAATAACATAAAATCCCATACCCACCAAGAGAGTATTGTTAAGCCCAATCGCCATCGATGAAATGACTGCAAGGACGGATCCTTGTACTGAAGCAACAATGTTCATACCCCAAATTAGGGTTACATTGTGATCTTCAGTTTCGTTGGTTTCTTCCGATGAGGTTCTTCTAGAATCAGTAAATTTGCTATTAGATCCATTATGGCTCTGAGTTGCTTCAGCATATCTTTTCGTGTCTCCAGTCGCTAGCCGGATGATAGATGGAAACTGGAATCCCATTAGAAAACCGATTGGAGTGAGAAAGATGACACTAACAGTTATTCGCTCGTAGATTGACAGAACTATACTCTGGTAAATTACATCGTTTATAAGGAAATAGTATAGCACAGTTATTATGATCAGGAATGGGATGGAAATTAGAATAGCTCTATCTGGCCTAACAGAAAATAACTTTCCACTGGCATACGATCCTACTCCGGTAGCAACCAATATCGAGAAGAGGATGACGGTTAATGCCAAGACCGGAGTTCCTAGAATCAGTAAGAATTTCTGTATCAAAGTGATTTCAAAGAACATGAAACCAAGCCCAATGCAAGTGGCGAAAGCGAGATAGTACTTGTTTGCTAGCAAAACCGGTACCATATTAATCTTATTAAGCTTAGAATAATAAATTAAAATAGTAAACAATAACCCTGAAAGTACTAGTACGGTCGTAATCAATACTAATAGTTGCGATGGAATTCTTTCTCTTGCGAAGAAAAAGGGAGAATCATCTGTGGGAGGGGGAAGAGAAGAAAGGCTTGAGTTTCCCTCTTCTCCAAGTGAAACAAATGAGCCCGGATTATTTGACAGAGCTTCTTCAAATTCGGTTTGCGTGTCGTCAGTAGGTAACAATATCGATCTAGCATTTCTTTCAGAAACTCTTTGTTTGACTAGTTCCAACTCTTCTGTTGAAAAAGCGCTTTTTTTAATCATCACCAAAACCGGATAAATTGATCCTTCGTTTGAAGGTAAAAAGTAGAGGCCAGGCTTATTTTCTACTATAATTATCTTGTTCAAAATCTCCTGGGCTTCTAAAATGCCGCCTGCTGATCCATTCCTTGGGCCATTTTGTGAACTATCACTGTATTCTCGAAGAGATTCATAGATGAGAGGTACCAATCTCGGCAATTCTATGTTCCACCGTATCATCACTAACATACCACTATCTTCATTCAAATGGTCCAAATATTGTTTGAATGCTTCTACCGTGTAAAGGTAGTTCTCAGACAATGCATATCCACCAGCGAGCTGAGCCGCCCATGAATCTACGAGCTTTATCACTATTAGGTCGAATCTTGAATCAGTACCACTTAGGTATCTTCTTCCTTCGTCAATTACCAAGTTCACTTGATCACTGTCATACAGGTCCCCAGCAGCGCGACCAAACCGTTTTGTTGCTTCGATAATTAACGGATTTATTTCCACTGCAGTTATATTTTTTGATCCTCCTGCCAATGATGTAAGAACATCTTCGCCTCCGCCACTGCCAATTACTAATGTAGACTTAGACTCTGAAATCTCATAAGGTAAGAAATCCATGTAATCCCTAATCCATTCCAGATCCTGTAACGTTCCATTCCAACGTATCACTGGTGTGTCGGCGTCGGCATCTATTGCAATGGCGGCTAGGGCCCTGGACCTTCCAGACGAATCTAAGCTCTGAGATAGAGTCGTGTTTTGCATTTGGCGAGTCACATCTATCCGTGAAAATGAATTCCACTCTGTAAAAAGGTGTTCAAAATTCTCTGGATTAGCAAGCTGATAATATAATCCTTTTCTCTCTCCTGGTTTAATTGATAACAAATCTGCATGTGAGGAACTAAATGTTAAAATCAAAGAAAAAATAATCACGAGCCCCATCGAAATAGATATAAGTCTAATAAGCTGCATTTTGGTACTATAGCTTTTAAGGGTGTTACTTTGATTTAGATCGTGTTCCGCAGCAGAATGCTTTCTGTTACTCAGACCTGCCAATTTGAGTTTTAATGCTCGCGGAAGGCGAACATAAAAGTACGAATTATTTTGAGGCATTACAAATATCCCAAACAGACAAGTCACCGAAATAAGCAAGGAAATAAAAACTAGGGTATACTCAGCTCCAAATCCTCTAAGCAGGGGGTCCAACAAAAGGGCGGCAGCTGCTGACCCCAATAGGTCAATGAAATATAGTCTACTGATATCTCTCGGACGAGAATAGAAAATTAGAGCTATGGCAATGCCAGCAAACAAGAAGGGTAGCGATGAGGCTAGGTAAAACAAGTAAAGATAGTCCACGCTAGGTGGGATTAAGTAGCTCGTCACTACAAGGAAAACCCCAATAGATGCCGCAAAGCCCAAAGAAGATTTCACTAAATAGATTGGGACGCTTTCCTTTCGCAAACGATTCTTAGCAATATGAGCAAGAAGTGAACCTATACCCATGCCAAAAAAAGCGATGGATATTGCCATAAATGCATAGTCGTACCAGAGAATTATTGAAAAGATTCTAGTAAGAGCGAGTTCTAACAGTAACACGCTCAACGATATAACTGCAAGAAAAACAGCGTAAAATGATACCATAAAGGCGCTAGTAAGCAATTTATCTTGAAGCACCAACCCCATCTAAATTTTTTACTGAATAAATTCGCTCTCCGAACGAATCTTAATGATGTGTGAAAATGAATCCCATCTTAAGCATTAGTCACAATCTAACAACTATCTATTTGATTGCGAATCCTTTGAAATACTATGGAATTAAGTACACTATGAAACTGGCACCTATAATCGCAGTAACAATCAAAGCAGTAATAATTATTCCTTTCTTTGTAGCCTTACGTCTTTTCACAGGTTGATCGACCACTCTATCATCGCTATTCCTGCGATTGCTATCCGATTCCAACCGCTTCCATCATCTTCCTAACACTCGTCCAGTATCAGTAGCAGGTAATTATAAATGTGCCTAAGAATTTATCACATATTCGCTCTTTCATCTAAACTATGCGTGACCCTGCAAAAGTAGAAAATACTTGGGTTCAATTAAGAATTCTACAAGTTGACCCTCTTCAGGGTCCTGTCATGTTTCTGTATCTACTAACTAATCTTAGTAAAACATATCATGCTATCAACTTTATCACATCAAACTATAATATTGCATGTTAATAGTGATTTCGAAATATAATATACAATGACAATCTTGACGTCGTCTTATGACATTAACTGGTATAGGGTCTAAATAGCTCAGAAAGTCCAATAGTTCTTACCTTTTGGATCATTAGTGATTGGTGTTAATCCAATTCTAGAAAAACAGGAATTTAACAAGAAATCTATCCAGTCATACGGTTTACGTCTCAGGAAGAGGACACTATGTTTGGGGGCCATATTTTTGAACTTTTTTTGTACAAGTTCAATTCCATCTTAAACGGAAGTAACAAGTGATAAGTGGATCAGCTTAATTTTTTCAATTAATTAGCCGCACTAAATTATCGTATTGAATTTTTAATTAATTCCAAAGACACTTTGTGATGAGCGTGTCCTTTGTTGCAGAATTAAGAGAAAGGATCGTAATCCTTCAGGAAGCTTTAGATTCTGAAAAAAACCTGCGGAAAAGGCTGCACGATGAGAACCAAGTGCTAATTGAGGAAAACCGAGAAATGGCAAACCAATTAGAAGCTTTGAGAGCTCATTTAGAGGACATCGAGGAGTTAAGATAGGCAGCGCCTCCAGTCGAGCATATACCCCATATCTGCACCTACTTGGGAAGCAATTAAATGTGTCCTATACACGAATTGCTCTTATCTCGGGAAAACTTTAAGGAATTTCATGAATGAAATTGTAGCCAAGAAGAAATTTAGCTAGAATTCTTATAATTTAATTCTGTAACTTCTAGCCTTAGATTCCTGTCAAGTGGCATAAACTAGAGTAATTCACTCGACACAGGAGAATTTTGGTTAGTCCGATTTTTCTGCTGCCCCTTTTGAGATAGCCTTCTGTTAAATTAAAGCATTCTTAGGGAACAATAAAGCTAAAGTGATATTACCGATGATTTCGAGTGATTTCAACGCTGCTTCATGTTACTTATACCCCCAATCAAAACCGGAACAAGGAGAAAAGCTTGCGAAAATCGTGCGTGAGTACGCGATATCATAGGAAACATGCACTAAAAGAGAACGTGACCCGCAAATTAGAGCCATTTAAGTATATGTAATGCATATATATATCTTATGTTAAAAAACAAGTTATTATGTAAGAATCACACAAATTACGAATTTACTATAACTGACCCAGATTCTGGTGAGACAGTATGTACCAGTTGTGGGGTTGTTCTCTCAGACAGGGTGAGTCAGCAAAATGTCCAAGAACGCCGATCATTTGACGCATTGCAGCAGCGGGAAAGGAGTAGAGTAGGAATGCCGAGTACTCTTGCAAGACATGATAAGGGGTTGTCAACTATCATTGGCAAGCCGAATAAGGACGCTAGCGGTCAGGTTATAGACAGCTCAATGCGTGTCATGATGGAAAGATTAAGGACGTGGGATTACCGGTTACAAGCACGTTCTGCAGCCGATAGAAATCTTAAGACTGCCTTTGCGAAGCTAGAAGCAATGAAGGGAAAACTTTCGTTACCTCACGCCACGATTGAAAAGTCTGCGTATATTTATAGGAAGGTTCAAGAAATGGGAATGATTAAGGGCAGAACCATAAATGCTGCTTTGGGTGCATCTATTTATATTGCTTGTAGAGAGGCCGGCATTACGAGGACCTTGAACGATATAGCAGCAATAAGCAATACCTCGTATAAAGAGTTGGCCCGCACGTACAGGCTGATAATATTAAATTTGGATTTGAAAGTACCTATGATAGACCCCATTAAGTGTGTAGCAAAACTTGCCAACAAATTAGGAATAAGCGAAATTACAAAGAGGTATGCCATAGATTATATGCGCGTGATTTCAAAGAGTGAACTTTCGGCAGGAAAAGATCCTATGGGTTTGGCAGGAGCCGTTATTTATCTTTCGTGCAGAAACCACGGCCAAGCGAGGACTCAGATTGAGGTGGCTAATGCGGGAGGCGTAACAGAAGTGACGCTGAGGAATAGAACTAAAGAGTTGTCTTTGAAGATCCCTCAGCTCAACTGACCTTTAGCCATTATCATGTTTTTTATTTGGCTCAGATTATAGCCAATCGAATCAGGATGTCTAAGAACCACAGGGTATCTCTAGGTATCGGAAATTTGACTACGATGAGGTGGTATTGTACTTCCTGCAGTATCTAAGCCGGGTAAAAATATAATTTCCAAAAAATGTATATGTAGTTAGATAAAAGAGAGTTTGTGCAGCCTGATTCATTTTCATTGAAAATACTAGAGGCCTACACCAGAGATGTTGGCAGAGGAGTAGCTCGTATTGATTATGACTCAATGGACTCTCTCACCGCTTCAACTGGGGATGTAATTGAAATTAGGGGCGGAGAAAAGAGTAAGAGTCATAAGAGAACGGTAGCAAAGTGTTTGCCTCTATATCCTTCTGATGAAGGCAAAGGAATTATTCGTGTTGATGGTCTTGTACGAAATAATGCTGGTGTTGCTATAGGCGATACAGTAGTAGTAAGAAAGATAAAAGCAATTCCAGCTGAAAAAGTAATAGTAGCACCGCTTGAAGCAATTCCACCTATTGATGAAAGGTATC